>CAVKJG010000005.1:0-8388 GCA_963656825.1 Sphaerochaetaceae bacterium | reverse complement strand
ACATAGTAGTATTGCATATATTGAATTGAAGCAATTATAAAAATTACACCCATAATTGCCATAATCAAACTCCATGAAGTTTTAGCAATTATATCTTCATCGGTCTTAATAATTAAAGGCGCTATTGAAAAAACAAACATAATAATTGACAAAACAATAAAAGCAATGTAGCTGTATTTAGGATAACATCTCGTTTTCATATTATTAATACCATCCTGATAATATACTTGATGTGACAGAAGAATAAACCATATATCTTATCAAATTGTTTACGGTAAACATAGCAAGCTCAGCTGCTGGCTGACTCATGAGCAATTCAAAAATTTGATCGTATCCCCATCCTTTATAAGCATTTCTCATAAATTTATCTGTCCCAAGCATATTCCAAATGGTCAAAGATTTCTTTTTGGCGCTCATATTAGCAATAGAGCGAGCCCTAGCAGATATCGCATTTACTTGTTTGCCAACCTTAAAATGCTTAATTGCATCACTCAGCCCTCTACCGAATACATTTGCAACTCCTCCTAGACCGAATGCAAGAGCCGCAGAACCCCAACTATCAACAGAACCGCTAACTAAACCTCCTAAAGTGGAAGCGATTCCACCAATTGCAAAAGTTCCCAAGTAACTCAAGAAACCGGTTCCAGGTATCGGAATTGCAGATATAGCTCCTGCTACTCCGCCTCCGAGAGTAGATCTCGCAATTTGCCACCAATCCCATTCAGAAGCATTCCATCCGTTAGACACAACTTGTTTGCCGATTTCAAACGCTCCGCCAATTGCAGCACCAACGCCGCATCCAATTGCCATCGCGATTAAAATAGCAGAAAAGGCTATATGTCCACTGTGGTCAGCGTAATTAACAGGATCATTATTACAGTAAGTATAGAGATTCAGTCCGTTTACAGACTCAGGATCAAGATAAGCCGTATCATCAGGCGAAATAAATCTACGCAAAGTAGGGGAGTAGTAGCGCGCGTTGAGATAGTAGAGTCCAGATACTTCGTCGTAATAGTATCCACGGTATCTGATCGGATTTTTAGTAGCAATACCGTTAGTGTTAAGAGTAATGGTACAGTTACCCCAAGCATCGTAGGCATAGCCGCCAACTTTTGTTCCGCTGGTGTTATAAATACCAATGACATCACCGAGAAGATTGCGCTGGAAGTAGTAAGTGGTCGTCGTACCGGATTCAGAGGTGTACACCATACCGATGGTACCGGACTCGTCATACAAGTAAACCTTTTTTTCGGTACCGCTTCCTTCTCCGTAGTACTGACTCGTCTTACTCTCGCAAATCAGTCTTCCGGACTGGTCATAACGGAATGTGTGGCTGTAACTCGTCAACATTCCCATTACAACCGCAGAAGAAGACGATGTTCCCGCAGTATAGACGTAATTAATTCCAATTCTCTGACCGAACGCATTGTAGGTGTAGTTGTAAGTATGCATTCCTTCTGTTTTCAAGCCCTTGGAAAGCTTAGACAGTTTGCCGCGTGTCCAGGTTGCAGTGTACCCATTGCAAGTCGTGGGGCATCCCATAGAATTGTAGCTGATGCTTGTACTACCGCATTTGGTTAATCTGTCGGGATAGGTACTATCGTAGGTGTTTGTCTTTTCAGTTGCCGTGCCTGTAGGGGTACTGCTGGTCGAGTAAGCATACTCCTTGACCTTAGTAATGCCTCCGTTATTATTATACTCAAAAACGAAGGTTTTGTCAAGTTCCGCATTATTTTCACGGACAAGCTGACCATAAGTATCGTAGTGAATTGTCAAGTGAAGTGCAACAAATTATTTAATTCTTGATACCACAAATCCTGAGCAGAATGAAAGTTTAAGACTTTGCGGGGTCTGGCGTTAATTAACGCCAGATTCCGCAAAAGTGTTTTCGGGGACACTCGGGAGAGATTTCTGCCTTTGGGATAAAACTCACGAAGCAAACCGTTGCTGTTCTCATTAGTTCCTTTTTGCCAAGCACAATACGGATCGGCAAAATAAACATCACAATTCAATTCTTTTTCAATAGTTTGCCAATTGGCAAACTCCGAGCCGCGGTCACAGGTAATAGTCTTTACAAGCTCTTTCGGAAATGCCGAGAGTGTCTTAATAATGGCGGTAGCCATAGTATCGGCTTTTCTGTCCGGTATTTTTACCGCAATATAAAAGCGTGTTTTTCTTTCGGCAAGAGTAGCAAAACAAGTTTTGCTTTTTCCTTGTCCGCTGACTACAGTATCAGCTTCCCAATGTCCGGCTTCTTTTCGGCTATATACGCTTTTTGCACGTTTACGTATGGATTTCCCAAGGTTGAATTTACCTCGGCTTTCTTTTTTCAATACTGTTGCACTTGATAGTATAATTCACCCAACCCAAAAGCGTCGGAACGCAGTTTGCGTTCCGACGCTTTTTATTCGTTTTATCGGAATTTAACTTTCTTTTTTGCTTCCGAAAGAAACTTTTGTATTGTCAATACCGGAATGGCGTAATTCATAGCCGCGGCGTCTTCTCTTCCGCCGGTGACCATACCGATAAATTCTCCCGAGGAATTTAGCACCGGACCGCCGGAATACCCCATGGTTACAGGCGCAGAAATCATTATAAGACTGCGACCGCTTATTTCGCGTCTGGTATCGCTTATTATGCCGTCCACAATGCTCAGTCCTTCGCCTTTTCCGTTTCCTATAACACAGATTTTCTCTCCGGCTTTTATCGGACTCCATGATATTTTCAAAGGCTTTGAGCCGACAGCGTCCGGACAATGAAGCAAGGCAAGATCCGCCTTTTTGTCGCTGTAAACAAGCTCGGCTTTGAAAAGGTTTTCCTGCGGACGACGTCCCGCCACAATTATATCGCAGAAATTCTTTACGCCGTTTATCTCGCTTCCGGCTCCGCTTATTATATGCGAATTTGTAAGCACATACCCGTCTGATGAAATAATGATTCCCGTGCCGCACAGCTCTTCCCCGTCCGTGATACCGCTTATTTCAAGCACGCTTTCGATTGCGGATTTATATATGTCCGCCGTGGATCTCACCTGCGATACGCTTTCATTCCACGAAAAAACAGCATTGCACGAGGCGCATCTGTATATCTTTTTTGACAATTTTGAAAGATTTTTTCCGGCGCATACGGGGCATACGGAATGATCCATAATCATTTCCCCTCCTTTGCAAGCTGCACGGAAGAATTCTCCGGCATCCAGCCGTCGCCGTAGCCGTCGGGAATTTTGTCCGCATAAAGATAAAACGTAATCGAATCGCATCCGCCAAAGGCGTCTTTTTCAACAATCATATTATCGGTAAGATAAACCCTTTTCAGCTTTGTACAGCCCGAAAACGCTCCGCCGCGGATAAGTCTGACGGAAGACGGAATATGTATTTCTTCAAGCGATTCGCAATCGCGGAAGCCGTCCATAAGCTTTATTCCGTCCGGAAGCTCCACATAGTTCAGCTTATAACAGTATAAAAATATGTTGTCGAAATTGTCGTAATTTCCGCCGAGCACGGCGCGCTCAAGCACTATACAGTTCATAAATACGCAATAGCCCATTTCTTCAACGGAATCCGGCACCTCCACCTCTTTCAGTGAAGAGCAATAGGCAAAAGCATAATTCATTATCGAACGGACATTTTTTGGTATATCTATTGTCTGAAGAAAAACACAACTGTGAAATGCGCCTCCGCCGATTTCTATAAGTGTTTCGGGCAGACGTATCTTTTCAAGTGAAGTACAGCCGTAAAATGAATTTTCCTCAAGCCGATATACGGCATAGCCGTCTATTTCGTCCGGAATATAAACCTCGGCAGCACTTCCGTTATATTTTTCTATGATACACTTGCCGTTTTCAATGCGGATTGTCATATCGTCATATTCAAATTTTTCGCCGTCGTAATGCTCTTTGTCGGGGTTTGCCTTCGTTTCGGTTGATGTCGTTTGCGTTGTCGCTCTCTGCGCTATCGTGGTTTCCGACGTGGACGTCGCTACCGTCGCGGTGCTTGCTTGTGTTGTCGTCGCTTCGGCAGGCGTTGTCGTGACAGCCGAATCCTTGCCGATTGTTTCAAAGGAGCTTTCGGACTGCGAACCGTGCGGAGAAGCCTTGCCTGTCAAAAAAACGGTACAGGCGCCGAATGCCGCGCACAGCAGCGCTGTCAGAACGAGCCTTGCGGCAGGAGAAAGCCGTGCCGGCTTGCAAAGCGTATACGGAGCGGGGTCGGAGGCGCGTCTTGCAATTATTCCGTCTATGCTTATATTCGTAACGCTTATGCCGAGCGACGCGATTTCCGCGCTTTTGCAGAGCTTGCAAACGGCTTTTCCGATATCGCCTGCGTGCGATCTTATATCCGAAAAATATATTTTACCCGTTTCGGCAAAATTGCGTATGATCTGCGTGCCGGCTTTTTCGATTATCGGCATAACTGCCGCACGGAGCTTTTTTACGGTATCGCGTCCCGAGAATTTGCGAGCAAAAGCATCACTGTCTTTTACTTCAACGGAGCATATGCCGTTAAGCCCGACAAAAAATTCTTCCCTCGGAAGCCCTTCTCCGTAACGCATCGAAGCGCGGACGTTACCGAAGCCGAACGCAAGCTCCAATGCGTCAGAAGAAGATTTCTGCGTTTCAGTCATTTTCGGTTTCCTTTTTCTGCTTGGATATCAGATCATCTATTTTATCAAGCGTTTCGCCGGAAATATCGTCCTGAGCGAGCGCAAAGATAAGCCTTTGCTTTTTTTCCGCAAAATCCGTAAGATTTATTTTAACGGTGCTGCCGGAGTTGAACATTGCGCTGCGCAGCTTGCTCAAATCCGTCTGCGACAGAGGATATGCCTCCGCAAGCAGCTTTTCTATGTCAAGCGGAATGTTGCGTTTGCCGCTTTCTATTGCCGAAAGATATGACGGAGACAAATTCAGCTTTCTTGCCATATCCCTTGACGTATCGCCGGAGTTTATTCTGATAATGCGAAGTAACTTACCGAATTCGGTTAACATTGCAAAAACTTCCTTTCGTTTTTATGACCTTATTATACATCCGCGTTTACACAAAGTCAATGGCGTTTACAAGATTTATAATTTCTTTACACGTTGAAAATCAGCGCTTTCGGCGAAAAAGTCAGCTGTTGCAAGGATTTTCGGCTTTCCACGCCGTTGTGAACAGAATTGACAATTGTGTGAACAGAATTGACAATGTTGCTAATATACTTGAAAAATCGCGAAAAAGTTAATAAAATATGTACAGGAGAGGAAATCGCACGGGGAGCTTGCATCCGAAAAGCTTTTCCTGTCGTGACCTTTTTACGGCAAATGTAAGCCTGCGAAAAATACTTGACAGCAGTTTGCTGAAGTGAGTGTACGGTGTCCCCCGCACCGGAAAGCTTTCTTCCGGCGACTATTTTAGACAGATTGATTTTCAGGTCATAGTATTTAAGTGTGGTTATGGTACATACGACTTGTCACTGTCAGGGACGATAACAGCCCCCGACACTGTCAAGTATTTTTCAAAGGCTTATATTCAGCCGACAGAGCGTAAATAAAATGTCCCTCGCATTGCGGGGGACATTTTATTTGCACGGATTTCAAAAGCGGCTGTGATAATTTCTTTGTATCAACGCAGGGCTGAGCATAGCTCTCTCAAATACGATAAAATATGAAAAATTTCATAGACAAAGCAAACGCATTGTGATATAATACCTCCGTTGATTTCCGGAAAGAGCGGAAAGTCAACACTATTGTATTTCGGAGATATGTGCTATGGTATTATCCAAAAAGCATGGCTCGCTGCTGATATTTGTGAGCTGTTTTACATATTCGGTCGCTTATCTCGGGCGGCTGTCATATTCCGCAAATCTGACCGCCATCGCAAAAGCGTATTCCGTAAGCAAGGAAACGCTGGGGACAGTCGGCTCGATGCTGTTCTTTGCATACGGCGGCGGGCAGATACTTCACTTTTTCCTTGCAAAATATTATCCGCCGCGTCTTACCGTCTCTTTGGGAATGTTTATGACGGCTGTATGCAATTTTCTTCTTACGTTTTCCGCCGATATTACGTCAATGCGTATTATATGGCTTGCAAACGGCTTGATACAAAGCTTTTTCTGGTGCAATATCTGTAATGTGATTGCCAGATATCTGGCTTCGTCACAGCTGAGAACATGGATAATGTTCGGCGGATTTTCATTTTGCTTCGGTACGTTCGGCGTGTACGGACTTTCCGCTTTGTTTGTTTCCGTAAATTACAGAATAACATTTTATATCATTGCCGCGCTTTCGGTTCTGGCAGGCATACTCTGGTTTGTTTTTCTCGGATTTTTCAAAAAAGCGCCGAAGGAATGCGAGCCCGAACAAAAAACCGAAAAAACGCAGACGATAAAAGGCTTTTATCGCGGGACGGTGCTTGTTATCATCGGATTTGTGGCATTTTCTGCAATCGGAAATTCGTTTATCCGCGACGGTGTTATCACATGGCTTCCCACCATTCTCAAAACGGATTTCGGCTTCGGCGATTCGTCGGCGGTGCTGATAACAATGGGACTTTCACTCCTTTCGTGCGCCGGTATTTTTGCGGCGCGGATTCTTTCCCGTGTTATGCAGAGCAGACTTGCCGCCCTGTCCATAGTCTTTACCGTGCTTGCCGTATTTCTCGGCGGAGGAATTCTGGCGTATAAAAAGACGGCTGTCTTGCCGTTTATATTGTGCTTTGTCGTAATTATCTGCGCCATTTACTGCAACGGCAACTTCATTACGAGCGTAATTCCTTTCGGCATAAGAAAATTCGGCAATGTCGGCGGGCTTTCGGCATTGCTTGACGCATTCTGCTATGCCGGTTCTGCCGCCGCAACAACGGTTTTCGGCGCGATCGCCGACAAAAACGGCTGGAGCGCGGTACTGATTCTTATTACGGTCATATCTGCCGTATCGGCGGCAGTCTGCTTTGTCGGCTCTCTTGCGGCACGACGCAATGAAATAACAAAACAGATATTCTGAAAACAAAACGGCTGACCAAAGCGGTCAGCCGTTAAATTTATGTTCTTGCTTTACTGTTTGCTCTTTTTCTTTTTTACGATAACGATAATTTCCGCGGTGCCGGCGCCGAGGACAACGATGCCGACAGCCACCCATGTCAGAATATCCATTGCGTCGGCTGAAGAAGCGGTTCCCGCCTCAATCGTAAAATCAGCGGTCGCATCGCCGCTCGCCGAGCGAATAACAAGCTTATGCCCGCCATCCGCAAGAGTTTCAAGATAACTTGCTTTCAGAATAACGACAATATTGCCTCCGTAATTACCGTAGCTGTAATAGTTTTCGTCGGAAATCGGTCTGCCGTCCAAAAGAACCTTCGTAAAGTCCGCGTATGCCGCATTTGACTTGAATGTAAGTCCGAGCATATCCTCCTTGCTCCATTTGCAGTTGTTTCCATATGTAATGGAGGGCGGGAGCTTACCGATGGTTATTGCGGCTCTTGTATATCCGCAGACGGTACAGATTTCACGCTTTAATCCTGTTTCGGTTACGGTTGCAGGTTTATCGGTCTTCCATTCAACAGTATCTATCTTTTCTCCGCAGTAAGAGCACTCGTGCCAATGCCTGCCTCCGCCGCCCGACCATTCGGTTTTGAAGCTGTGGTCAAGCTTTTCGCCATACTCAAAGGTTTCCGTACCTTGTTGACCGCAAGAGCATGAATAATAATATACCGCCCTTGCCTGACAGTTCGCAAAAGATTTAAGATACTTTATATCCGTATTTTTTATTTTGAACGAATGTTTAGTATGGCCAAGCGCTTTCTTTATAACGTAGCCGCATACGGCACAGGTCTGAGGAGTTGTTTCCGTCGCTTCAGCACCGGCTCTGTGGAATGTCGTGTCAATTCTTTCGTGGCATACGGTACATTCGCGCCAATGATAAAGCACTGTGGTTATCCATTCACTGCCGCGTGTATGACCGAGTTCTATGCCGTATTCAAAAGTTTCCGTACCTGCCTTACCGCAATATTCACAGCTGTAATAGTACACAGCTTTTGTTGTGCAGCTCGCTTCGCTTTTCAGATACGATACCGTTGCTTTCTGCCCTGTAAAGCTGTGTTCGCATACTGTTTTAGCCGCATCCGACGATGATGCCGCCTCAGCCTCCGTGCCGTTGCTTGCCGCGCCGACACAGACGCACGCCGCCGCAAAAAATACCGTTACCATAATAAATACAGCTATCATATAAACAATTTTCTTCATCTTCTGCTCTCCTTGCCGAAAAATTTTCTCAAGCGGCTTCTTTCCGAAAAAACATATAATCCTATGCTTTTTGAGGAAAACAGCTGCCGAGACTTTGCGAACCCGATTTGTGAAAAGGCATATCTCTTCCACGCATTGTACTCCTCAACCATTATACCCCCCCCCCCCCAGCAT
>CAVKJG010000004.1:0-61020 GCA_963656825.1 Sphaerochaetaceae bacterium | reverse complement strand
GAATAGAACAGCTTTTCTTTAAGCTGCTGTGCCTGTGTTTTTTCTTCTGACATTTCTTTTTATCCTTTCAAATAATTATTTTTCAAAATGAAAATTTATATGTTTCGTCCGGACCGTCAAGCTCTTCCGATTTCTCGTAAAAGCTCCGTATCTTTTCTACATACCGTTTTGTAGCCGCGTCGGGTATTTTCTCGGGATCGAGCACTCCGTCGGGAGAAATACTCTCGTCTGCGAGCCAGCCGCGCACGGTTCCTATTCCGCCGTGATACGCCGCCGCTATCGCGTTTATTCCGTCAACGCGCCAGTCGAGCCAATGAAGATAATAAGCTCCGCACATGACGTTGAATTCCGGCTCGAACAGCTCGTCCGCGCCCTGCGGCAGATTGAGATTCGCCGCCACATCGACAAGATAAGTGCTTGATTTCATCTGCATGAGTCCTATCGCTCCCGACGAAGAAATCACCGCGTATCTGAAGCTTGATTCCGTTTCGATAACAGCCATTATAAAATTGTAATCCACTTTGAATTCAGCGCCGTATTTTTTGGCATATTCAAGCGCCTGCGCGCGTGATATGCTTGCGTTTTCATCGTTATCGGCGTTTCCGTACACAGCCCTGTAATGCTCATAATACGAAAGCACCCTGCGGACATATTTTCTGGTTTCCTTATAAGGAATCTTTTCCGGATCGAGCTTTCCTTCGGCATTTATAAGCGACTTGTCGGAAAGCCATCTTTCAACGGTTCCGGGTCCTGCGTTGTATGCCGCAAGCGCCGTGGCGTCGTCTTCAAAGTATTTTTGCCAATGCGAAAAATAATACGTTCCGCAGATTATGTTCGTCTCGGGATTTTTCAGAGCCGTAAAAGTATCGCCCTTTCCCGAGTCAAAGCCAAGCGCATTTTTAAGGTCGCCTTCGTAGGTTGACGGCATTATCTGCATAAGACCTATCGCTCCGGCTGCGGACTCCGCGTCCTTGTCGAAGCCGCTCTCAGCCTTTATTATAGCAAAAATCATATTTTCGTCAACACCGTATCTGTAAGAATATTTTCTGACATATTCAACGTAATCGCGCGGATACTCTATTTTGTCGAAAAGCTCCTTTACATACGCCGAGCTTCCGCACGTCATGACAAAAACAAAAACCAAGGCAAGCGCAAGCATTTCGCAGACAAGCAAAAGCAGACTCCGCCGTTTATCTGTCATCGACGCCTCCTTTTTCAAGTCCGGAAACAAAAGCGGAAATTTTCGCTTTCAGTTCGTTTTCGGAGCCGTCGTTGTCGATTATATAATCGCACTTTGAAGCGTAATAATCGCTTTTCGGCTGAAGGCTTATCCGCTTTTCGATGTTTTCGGCTGAAATTCCGCCGCGTTTTATCGCGCGCCCTCGCCGGATATTTTCGCTTGCCGTAATGCCTAATGTAACATCGCAGACGCGGTCAAGTCCCGATTCAAAAAGCAGCGGAGCGTCTATCACCACGTCTCTTCCGGACGCCTTTGCCGCATTTATTCTTTCGTAAACCACGCCCAAAATTATCGGGTGAGCAATGGCTTCAAGGCGTTTTTTCGCCTCCGCAGAGGAAAAAGCTATTTCCGCAAGCTCTTTTCTCGAAACTCTTGCAGTGCCGCAGCTTATATCTATCACTCCGTCGCCGAATTCTTTTCTTACGGCGTTTATGTATTCGGGCTGAACGTCAAGCCCGTGCGATATGGCGTCGCAATCGATAACGGAAAACCCCATATCCGAAAATATAGCGGAAACCGTGCTTTTTCCTGCGCCTATCGCGCCGGTAAGACCTATTATCATCTTTGCGGCACTCCCCTTTCAGATGTTTATAACGCTGTACCCCGAGGCTTTCAGCATACGATTGTAAAGCGCAAGTCCTATGCCTTTTTCGCCGTCCGAAACGGCGTATATTGTCTGAACGCCCATATCGTCAAATTTTCGCAGCGCCGAAAACAGACGCCTTGCGTGTTCCTCCGTATCTGATATTTTCCCGAGGCGGACTATATATTTCCCGGAAAGCGTGTCGGCTATCTCGTCCGGACAAAGCACTCCCGTATCGGCGTTTTCTCCGAGCCTTGCTTTTATGAACTCCGCCGCCCTCACATAAAAATCGTCGCCGTCGCCGCAGATAAGCTGCATGCTCGCCTGCGGAGCGTAATGACGGTATTTCATTCCCGGCGCTTCGGGACGCTCGCCGTCGCTCAGCTTTTCGGTTACGGCTTTGTCTATCGTTACCTTTCCGCATACGCTCTGAAGCATTTCGACCGTCACCCCGCCCGGACGGAGCAGCTTCACGCCGTCGCCGTCGGCTTTGACTATCGTCGATTCAAGTCCTATGTCACAGCTTCCGCCGTCGATTATCATATCTATTCGTCCCGTCATTTCGCGGATAACCGTCTCCGCCTCAGTCGGGCTCGGTCTGCCCGATATATTTGCGGACGGCGCGGCGATCGGCACGCCGCTCAGCTTTATCAGCGTGTGCGCGACTCTGTCCCTCGGACATCGCACCGCGACCGTATCAAGTCCGCCCGTGACTTCTTTCGGAATTATATCCTTTTTGGGCATTATCACGGTTATCGGACCGGGCATGAAATTCTCTGCGATTTTATTGTAAAAATCGTTTACAAAGCAGTAATTTCCCGCGTCGGAGGGCTCGGCAATATGAATTATCAGCGGATTGTCGGACGGACGTCCCTTTGCCGCATATATCTTTTTTGCCGCCTCGGTATCGAGCGCCGAAGCGCCGAGTCCGTACACGGTTTCCGTGGGAAAAGCCACAAGTCCGCCGCGCTTTATTATTTCCGCCGCTTCGGAAAGCTGCTCCTCAAGCGGCTTTGAAAAATCAATTTTTACGGTTTTTGTCGTCATTTATCGTTACTTCCTTTTAATCTTTCGGCTGTTTCGGCTGCCGAAAGCGCGTCTGTAAGCCCGTCAAGACCGCCGTCCATAATGCTGTCTATGGAATAAAGCGTAAGTCCTATTCTGTGGTCGGTCACTCTGCCCTGCGGAAAATTGTATGTCCTTATCCGCTCGCTTCGATCGCCCGTCCCGACCTGACTTCTGCGCTCGCTTGCGATTGCGGAATCGCGCTTTGTCAGTTCTATATCGTAAAGCCGCGCGCGGAGAAGCTTCATTGCTTTTTCCCTGTTCTGAAGCTGACTGCGTTCTTCCTGACATTCGACAACAAGTCCCGACGGCTTATGAATTATTCTTATGGCGGATTCGGTCTTGTTTATGTGCTGACCTCCCGCGCCGCTTGATTTGCACGTTTCGATCTGCAGATCGGCAGGATTTATTTCGATTTCTATATCTTCGGCTTCCGTAAGCACTGCGACCGTCACGGTCGATGTGTGGATTCTTCCCTGCGCTTCGGTTTCCGGCACGCGCTGAACGCGATGCACGCCCGATTCGTACTTGAACCGCGAATATGCGCCTTCGCCTTCAACTGAAAACGAAATTTCCTTAAAGCCTCCAAGCTCCGTCGGATTTGACGAAATTATCTCGGTTTTATATTTATGCGCCGCCGCGTACATTGAGTACATTCTGTAAAGCGAACCCGCAAAAAGCGCCGCTTCTTCGCCGCCTGCACCGCCGCGTATCTCGACTATGACGTTTTTTTCATCGTTCGGATCTTTGGATATCAAAAGTCCGGTAAGCTCCTCTTCACAGCGGCGGACAGCGTCCTTGCTCTCGGAAAGCTCCTCCTGCGCGAGCTTTTTCAGCTCGGCGTCGCCTTCGGAAAGCAGCTCCTCCGCTTCTTTTGCGCGTTTTACCCATTCCTTGTATTCGCGGAATTTTTCAACCACGGGCGCAAGCTTTTTCAGCTCCTTCATAGCTTCTCTCAGCTTTGCGGGATCGGAAATGTATTCCGCGCTTGCAAGCAGACCTTCCGTTTCTTCGTACTTTTTTTCTATTTCCGCAAGCTTATCAAGCATTTTTGCCTCCGTGAAGTTCGTATTTCACTTTATTATACTACATATATACCGTAAATTCAAGCGTATTTGCCGATATTTTGTCGGGTACAAAATTGTTGTCCGACGGGCGAGGTTTGAGCCTGAAAACGCACGATTTTGAAAGATTTTGCGAGTTTTGACCGTGCTAAATTAAAAAATACAAATTATTTTTTCAAAAACGCTTGACAAGCCGTAAACATAATGATATAATTTCGTCGTTGCATAAAAAGCGGCGCTTTTTTTGCGCGGCTTAAATTCATTACGGAGGAAATACAATGTCAACTTACATGGCAAAAAAAGAAACCGTTTCTCGCGGTTGGTATGTAATTGATGCGGCAGGCAAGCCTCTTGGCAAAACAGCTGTTGCCGCTGCAAATCTTCTCAGAGGTAAAACACGTCCCGAATTCACACCCAACGTTGATTGCGGCGAATTCGTTATCGTTGTAAACGCTGAGAAAGCGGTTCTCACAGGTAAGAAGCTCGAAAAGAAATTCTACCGTCATCATTCAGGCTACATCGGCGGACTCAAAGAGGTTTCCTACAAGACGCTTATGGCTACAAAGCCCGAGCTCGCTATGACTCTCGCAGTCAAGGGAATGCTCCCCAAGAACACCCTCGGTGCTACCGCTCTCACACGTCTTAAGGTTTTCAAAGGCGCAGAGCACAATCATCAGGCTCAGCAGCCCAAAGAATTCATCGTTGACTGAGAGAGAAAGGAGAAATAACAATGTATACAAGTGCTAAACCTTATTTCTACGGTACAGGCAGAAGAAAGAAATCCGTTGCACGCGTCCGTCTTTATCCCGGCACGGGCACAGTTACGATCAACGGTCGTGATATAGACGATTACTTCGGTCTCGAAACACTCAAGCTCATCGTTAACCAGCCCTTCGCCGTCACAGGCACACAGGGCAAGTTCGACGTAGTCTGCACGGCTGCAGGCGGCGGTATCTCCGGTCAGGCAGGTGCTATCCGTCACGGCATTTCAAGAGCCCTTCTCCTCGCAGACGATTCTTACAGACCCCTTCTCAAGAAGGAAGGTCTCCTCACTCGTGACCCGAGAATGAAGGAAAGAAAGAAATACGGTCTCAAAGCCGCTCGTCGTGCGTCCCAGTTCTCAAAGAGATAACAGTTTATCTTGCAGAGCAAATTCAAAAGCCCCGATTTTTCGGGGTTTTTTTGTTGACTGTTGACAGGAGCTTTGTTTTTTGATATAATGACTGTCGGAAAACAGGCAAATCTGAAATCAGGGAGATGATCGTTATGCTGAATTACAGAAAGCTGGAGGCTGCCGATGATAAAAGAATTGCCGAAATCATTCGCGCCAATCTGGAAAAGCTTCATCTGGACATTCCGGGAACGGCGTATTTTGATCCCGAGCTGGATCATCTGAGCGCTTATTACAACAGCAAGCCGTCAAAGCGTATATATTTTGTTGCGCTCGACGAGAAAGAACAGATTATAGGGGGCGTCGGCATTGCGGAATTTGACGGAATAGAAAACTGCGCCGAGCTTCAGAAGCTTTATCTGGACGACTCTGCAAAGGGCAACGGCTACGGAAAAGAGCTTATGCGGCTGGCGGAGGAATGGGCAAGAGAGGCCGGCTATGATAATCTGTATCTCGAAACCCACACAAGCCTTTCGGTTGCTTTGAAGCTTTATGAAAAAACGGGCTTTCATCGGATTGAAAAGCCCTGCTCGACGCCACACGGCACAATGAACTGTTTTTATATAAAACAGCTGTAACACATAAAAAAAGCGGACTGAAATTCAGTCCTCTTTTTTTATTTTCTTTGAAAAATGAATTATAAGCCCTGTTATAAGTCCGAGCGCCGCGGGACATACCCAACCGAGTCCGATATCCGCAAACGGCAAAAGATTGCCGACCTTGATTATTGCGGCGCAGACCTTTGTCTGCGGCAATCCGAGCGGAAGCGATTTTACAAAGTCAAACAGCGCGGAAACAAACGTAAATGCCGTAACAGATATATAAACCGCTCTGTCGTTTGAAAACAGTCTGCCGAAAAGCGCAAGCAGAATAAGAGTCATTGCAAGCGGATACAAAAGCATAAGCACGGGAAGCGACCAGCCGATTATCGCGCTGAGTCCCACGGTTGAAATAAAGAACGAAATCACGCAAAAGCCTATCGCCCAGACTTTGTATTCTGGTCCCTTCGGGAACATCTCGCAGAATGTTTCTCCGCAGCTTGTTATAAGTCCCACCGCGGTTTTAAGACACGCAAGAGTTACCGTAACGGCAAGAATTATCCCGCCGACGCCGCCGAAATAATGCGTGGCAATAACATACAGCGTCTCACCGCCGTCGGCAGAAAGCTCGTATACCGCTCTGCTCTGCGCGCCGATTATCGCAAGCGCGGCATAAATAAACGCCATGACAGCGCATCCGAAAAGTCCGGAGGTAATCGTATTTCCGGCTATCGCCGAAGGCTCTTTTACATCAAGTCCCTTTATCGCGTTTATTACGACTATTCCGAACGCAAGGCTTGCAAGCGCATCCATAGTATTGTAGCCGTCAAGAAAACCTTGGAAAAACGAATTGCTTACATAATCCGCTTCCGGCACGATTTCCGAAACCGAGCCCATAGGCTTTACAAGCGCGGTGACGGCGAGCAGAGCAAGACTGACAAGAAACAGCGGCGTAAGTATTTTTCCCACCCATGTAAGTATTTTCCCCGGTCTGAGCGAAAACCACAGCACCGCCGCAAAAAATACAAACGAAAATATCCATACAAGCCATTTTGCCGTTCCGTCGCTGACAAGCGGCTTTATACCCACGGAAAACGACGTCGAAGCGCAACGCGGTATTGCAAAAAACGGTCCTATCGAAAGATAAAGCGCACAGGTGAAAAACACACCGTATCTTTTTCCCACTCGGCCGCTGAGCTCAAGCAAGCCGTCGCTGCGGCTCATACCGAGCGAAGCCACGCCGAGAAGCGGAATCCCGACGCCCGTTATCAGAAAGCCGATTATCGCTTTCCATACGTTTGCCCCCGCGCACTGCCCCATAAACACGGGAAAAATAAGGTTACCTGCCCCGAAAAACAAGCCGAAAAGCATACTGCCCACGGCAAAGGTTTCGGTTAAACTGAGTCTTTTCTTCATTTTGAATCCTTTGATTTATGTATTTTGTTAAGTATATCACAAAAGCACACAAAACGCAACAGCTTTTAAGGTTTATTTTCGGATTGAAAACAAAAATCCCTTCGCCGACTATCTCGGCGAAGGGATTTTCTTTTTATTCGTCTGTTTTTTTGAGCGTCGCGCTTTCGCGCTCCCACTTTTTCAGCTGTCGCCGGTAAAGTATAAGTCCTACCGCGCCAGCAACGATTTCTGCCGTCGGGAACGCTATCCATGTATAGTCAAGCCCTATTTTTGAAAACGCCCAGAACACCGGAACAAGGACAAATATTTGTCTTGTCAGCGAGAGCATAATGCTTGCAAAGCCGTTGCCTATCGCCTGAAAGAACGTCGGCATGATAAGCGAAAAAACCGCGGCAAAAAAGCTGCAGCCTATTATGGGAAAGGCTTTTTTACTTATTGCAATCACCTGCTCGGAGCTTGAAAACAGTCTTATAAGCTGTTCGGGAATTCCGACAAAGCATATCGTGCCGAGTATCATAAACACAAGCGATATAATAAAGGAATCGCGCATTGTATCCTTACAGCGTTTATAAGCTTTTCTCGTGCAGTTGAAGCTCAGCACGGGCACGATGCACGTCTGAAGTCCGAAAAGCGGAATGAAGAAAAAGCTTTGCAGCTTGTAATAAAGTCCGAGCACGGTAACGGCTGAATCCGAAAATCCGGAAAGAATGATGTTCAGCAATACTATATACACCGTATAAAGCGACTGCATAAGTATCGAAGAATAGCCGTAATAATATATCTTTCCGGCAAATTTTACGGCGTCTTTTGCTTTCGGCGGCTTGCAAAAGCCCTTTATACCGACAATCACAGCCGAAATACACTGTCCTATAACGGTTGCATAAGCTGCGCCGGCGACGCCCATTTCGCGTATCGGTCCGAGTCCGAAAATAAATATCGGATCAAGCACTACGTTTGTCAGCGCGCCCGCCACCTGAGCAAGCATCGGTACTCTCATATTTCCTCTCGACTGATGAACCTTCGACCAGTTGCCTTCAAGAAACGTTCCTATGCTTCCGACGCATACTATTCTTCCGTAGGTCACCGCCTGCTCTATCGCGGCGGATTCCGTCGCCGAGGTTCTGACGTATGCCGGCATTATAAAATACGAAACAATCGCAAATACAAGCCATGACAGCGCCGCAAGCACTGTTCCCGTGCCTGCCGTCGCATTTGCTTTTTTGGTCTGTCCGAGCGCGTATTTTCTTGCCATATAGGTATTTACTCCGACTCCCGTTCCGACAGCCACCGCGATTGCGATAAGCTGTATCGGATAAACGACCGTGACCGCCGTAAGCGCGTCGTCCGAATATCTTCCGACAAAGAAGCTGTCCACAACGTTGTAAAGTGCCTGAATAAGCTGGGCAAGCATAACGGGCGGAGCGATTTTAAGAAGTATTTTTCCTATACTCTCCGTCCCGAAAAAATTTTGTTCCGAAGTATTTGCTTCCATAACCTTTCCTCTCAGTTCTCCTCTTCTATCGCCTGAGAAAGCGCCTTGTTGTAAGCGCCGATAAGGCGTGACATTCTCAAAAGGTTTTTCTCTCCGAATATATTTATTGCTTTTTCTTCCGTCGCAAGCAGATACTCCGTTACCGGCTTTGCCCGCAGCTTGCCTTCCTCCGTAAGCACAAAAGCCTTTTCCCTGCCTTTGCAATGCTCTGCCGATATCCGAAGCACACCTTCGTTTCTCATCTTCGATATCACATTATGCATTGTCTGCCTCGGCAGAAGATAGCTTTGACAAAGCTGCTTCTGCGTGCAGTATCCGTATTCTCTTATAGTGTAAAACACAAGCATTTCATTATATCCCACAGCGTGCATCGTACACCATTTTGCATACGTTCCCCTGTACTGTATCACCGAAAGATTTGCTTTTGCAAGCGTTTTTTGTGTTTGTATATCCATAGCTGCGCCTCAGAATTTCACACACTTTTCAACATTCATAACAAATGCAACTATGCCGCCGTTGCACACCTTTACGGGCATTGCCGGCATTCCCGCCGTACCCTGCGGAGTTATATAAGTCGTTTCGACGCGCGTCTTTGCGTGCTTTTCAAGTATTCCGAGCGCCGTTTCAAGCGACGCCGCCTCGACGCCTATCATAAGCGTGACGTTCTTCTTTTGCAGAAAACCGCCTGTGGAGCTTAAAATCGTGGCGTAAAATCCGTGCTCCGAAAGATCCGAAACCACCTCTGCCGAGTCATTTGCCGAAAGCACCGCCATTATCATTTTTTCACATTGAACGTTCATAAAAAGCCTCCTTCTTTTGCGGAAAATCTTAATCCCATATGGGACTACGAAATTATATCACCGGAATTCCGGAATGTCAACAAAAAACGAATTTATTTTATCGGAGATATAAAATATCCCCTCCCGCTCCTTGAAATTCAGAGCCGTATGTGTTATACTTAAGCAAAAATAAACAGCGGAGCTTTCTCCGCGGCAAACCGAAAGGATATTCGTCTATGAACAAAAACGCAAAATGGATATATTCTCCCAAAAACAAGGACAACAGAGTTATTACCTTTTCAAAGAAAATAAATCTTTCCGGCGAGGTTAAAAAGGCAACGCTTTATGCAAGCGCGATAGGTCTTTACTTTGCCGAAATAAACGGAGCGCGCGTGAGCGACGCCGTTTTTACTCCCGGCTGGACGACGGGAAACGTCCATACTCAGTATCAGAAATACGACGTTACGGAAATGCTCTCCGGAAAGAAAGCCGAGCTTTCGCTGACAGCCGGAAAGGGCTGGGCGATAGGATTTCTCACATGGGATGAGCGCGAGCATCTCTATGCCGACCATATGAGCGTTATCGCCGCGCTTGAAGTTATCTATGCCGACGGCGCAAAGGAAAGCTTTTGCACGGACGAAACTTGGAGCGTTCACACCTCTCACATTATAGATTCCGAAATATATCACGGCGAAACGGTCGATCTCACCGCCGATATCGTATCTCTCGGCAAAGCCGCCGTTGATACAACCGTAAAAACCAAGCTCTTTGCGCAGACGGGCGAATTTGTCCGCGAGCATGAAAGAATCGCTCCGATGCAGGTTATAATCACACCGAAGGGCGAAAAAGTAATAGACTTCGGTCAGAATATGACAGGCTATGTTGAAGTGCGTATCCGCGGCAAGCGCGGCGACAGAATAGTTTTCACTCACGCCGAGGTGCTTGACAACGACGGCAACTTTTACAGCGAAAATATGCGTTCCGCAAGAAACAGAATAGAATACGTTCTTTCCGGCGGAGACGATGTTTTCAAGCCTTCGTTCTCGTTTCAGGGCTACAGATATATCCGTCTTGAAGAGTATCCGTTTGATACGGTAGATCCCGATTGCTTTACCTCCGTCGCAGTTTATTCCGATATAAAGCGCACGGGCTTTTTTGCCTGCGGAAACGCAAAGGTAAATCAGCTTTATCACAACGTGCTTTGGGGACAGAGAAGCAACTATCTCGACGTTCCCACCGACTGCCCGCAGAGAGACGAGCGTCTCGGCTGGACGGGCGACGCACAGGTTTTCTGCCGCGCGGGCGCATATAACTTCAACATAAAAAACTTTTTCCGCAAGTGGCTTTCCGACTGCGCGGCGGAGCAGAGCCTCCGCACCGACGGCGGCATTCCGATAGTCGTTCCGAACGGTCTGCGCTCCCCGGGCGTCGCGTCCGCCTGGTCAGACTGCGCCGCAATAATTCCGTGGGAAATATATCTTGCCTACGGCGACAAGAAAATGCTCCGCGAAAATTATCCCATGATGAAAAAATGGGTGGAATATATCCGTCATGCCGGCACTATCGAATGTCTCTGGACAGACCGCTGGCAGTACGGCGACTGGCTCGCTATGGACGGCGAGGGAAACACCCGCTGCACAGGCGCGACGCAATATGACTTTATCGCTTCAGCGATGTACGCAAATTCCGTTCAGTGCCTGATAAATGCCGGAAAGGCTCTCGGCGAAGACGTTTCCGCATACGAAAAGCTGCACGAAAATATAGTAATTGCCTTCAACGACAACTTTATGGAGGACGGTCTGCCGTGCCTTTCAAAGCACATATCCTGCCGTGCCGAGCAGAACGCAAAGGAACAGCAGGTTGTCCGCGCAATAACGCAGACCTCCCTTACCCTCGTTCTGCAATTCGGGCTTTATCGCACGGAGGAGGTAAGAAAAAAGGTTGCGGCAAAGCTTGTTGAGCTTATCCATGAAAACGGCGACAGGATTTCCACCGGATTTGTCGGCACGCCGTATATTCTTCACGTTCTTACGGACAACGGCTATACCGACGTCGCATACACGCTTTTGCTTCAGGAAAAAATGCCGTCGTGGCTTTATTCCGTAAATCACGGCGCAACTACCATGTGGGAAAGATGGAACTGCGTAAAAGAGGACGGCACGTTCAGCGACGTCAGCATGACATCGTTCAATCACTATGCTTACGGCGCGGTTGCCGATTGGCTCTACGGCGATGTTGCGGGAATAGCTTCCCTTTCCGACGGCGCGGGATATTCTCATATTTCCATCGCGCCGAAGCCTTCGCGCAGGCTCGGCTTTGCGAATTGCAAAGTCGAAACCGAGCATGGTGCGGTGGTTTCAAAGTGGTATTACGGAAAAGAATTCGTCCATTACGAATTTGAAATTCCCGAAGGCGCAACAGCGGAGCTTGAGCTTCCCGACGGCACGGAAAAGACTCTTACGTCGGGCAAGTATATGTTCACTTCAAAAGCTCCCGAATACGATAAATAATACTCATTTGCGAAAGGAGCGGCTATGACGGGACGCAAGGTGTTTCTTTCCGTGTTTGTCGTGGCAGAGGCGGTGTTTTATATCGCTTTTCTTGCGTGCGATATCCGCGGTGGATTGTCGGGCGCAAGCACGGCGTTCAAATATGCTTCCGTGCTTTTCTGCCTTTTTGTAAGCCTTTCCGGCATTGCGGAAAAAGACGGAAAATACGTTGCCTTTGCACTTGCGCTCACCGTCTGCGCCGATCTTTTCCTGCTTGTGCTTGACAATTTCTACGCGATCGGCGTCGCCTTTTTCTGCCCCGTGCAGATAATCTACGCTCTGCGCCTGCGCCGTATGCGAGCCGGAAAAACGCTTTTTGCCCTGCGGCTGCTGCTCCTTGCGGCTATGCTCGCGATTGTCTGCGCAATGCAGCCGAGCGCGCTGAATATCCTTGTCGCATTATATTTTTCTCAGCTTGTTTGCAACGCCGTTGAAGCGCAAAGCGCAAAAAACCGACTTTTTTCAGTCGGACTCCTGCTTTTCGTCTGCTGTGATATCTGCGTGGGACTTTGCAACGTTACATTTCCCTTTCCGGTGTCGGATGCCGTCGCTTCGATAATACAGATTCTGATGTGGGCGTTTTATCTTCCGTCGCAGGTGCTTATAGTGCTTTCGTCGCAAAGGAGGTCAAAATGAAAAAACAAAGCAGGCTTTTGTTCTGCGTGCTTACGGTGGCTCTTGCTTTTTTTGTGCTGACGGCGGCAATCGCAACCGTTCTTCTGCTAAGCCGTCCGTTTTATGCCATACATCTCAAAGCGCTCGATCTCGGCAACGGAACTCCGTGGACAGAGGACGAAATCCTTGACGCCTTTGACGAAATGATAAGCTTTTGCCTTTTCGGAACGCCCTTCGGCACGGGAGTGCTGCGCTGGTCGGAATCCGGAAAATCGCACTTTGCCGATTGCGCAAAGCTGTTCCGCCTTGACTTTGCCGTGCTTGCCGCTTCTCTGCTGATACTGATAGCGTGCCTTGTTCTGTATAAGAAAAACATAGTGCCCTCCCGTCCTCTCGGCAGGGGCTGTACCTTTTGGGGCGGAATTCTGCTTTCCGGCGGCTTTGCCGTCACAGCCGGCATTGCCGCGTCGGACTTTGACGCCGCCTTTGTCATATTCCATAAAATATTTTTCTCCGGAAAAGACAATTGGCTCTTCGATTACGACACCGACGAAATAATCCGCGTTCTGCCTCAGGTATTTTTCCGCAATTGCGCGATCGCGATAGTTGCGCTTATCCTGCTCGGTTGCGCGACACTGATAGCCTACGATATTCTCCGCTACGGAAAAAGGTCGCTTCCTTCATGCAAAAAACAGCACGGTAATTGAAACTATCTGTTATAATCGCATTTTTGACATTGCGCCATAATGTTTTCGTTGCTTTCTCTTTGAAAAATACCCGCCCATCTGCATATACTTTGGAGAATCGGTACAACGGATTTTCCTCTGTCGGTAAGAGAGTATTCTACCCGCGGAGGAATTTCGTTATATTGTTCACGACAAACAATATCGTCTTCAATCAATTCTTTCAAGGTAGCCGCAAGCACGGCATCGGTAATATTCAGCATTTCTTTACGAATACTGCTATATCGCAACGTTCCCTTTTCGTTCAACACGCATATAATGCGGGATTTCCATTTTCCGCCGAACATTTCAAGTCCGTATTCAAGCGGGCATCTGATGTCCGATTCAATTTTTTTCAGATACATTTCAGTAGCCTCCGAAATTTTCTGTGTCTATTGTAACACATTTAATTAAAAAAATAAAGTAACTATCAAATTTATTAGCGACTAATAAATTTATTTATATCTTCCTTTTGTTTAGCAAAAATGCTATACTGTCGCTGCATTCAGGAAGTGCAAATAAAATCCACAATACGCGGAGGTATTAAAAATGAAAGTTAAAGCCTATCTTGAAATCACAATGATGATCAATCCCGAAAATCGTCCCGCTGCGGCAAAAGTTTACAACGATTATCGCCAGCCGTTCCTCGATAATATCGAAGGCGCATTAACGAAAGAACTTCTCATTCGCGATGAGGACGTACAGGTTATTCACGGCTTCGACAGCATAGAACACGCAAAGGCATATCTCGAAACGGATATGTTCAAAAACGATGTTTTTGTCGGACTTAAACCTACTTGGGCTGCCGAGCCTGACGTTCGCTTCTATGAAGCTGTATAAATAACAATCAAAAAGAGGCTGTCGCAAGTTGCATGTTTGCAATGTGCGACAGCCTCTTTGTTTTCATATTTATCGTTTTACTTTTATACCGAAATAATCGTTAGAAAAGAATAATACGAACCCCGAATTTGCCTCGGTGTTCGTATTATTCCCTTTTGGCGGAGAAGGAGAGATTTGAACTCTCGCGCCGGTATACCCGACCTACACCCTTAGCAGGGGCGCCTCTTCGGCCTCTTGAGTACTTCTCCGAATTCTTGTTTCCGATATTAAAAAATGGCGGAGGGAGTGGGATTCGAACCCACGCGCCCTTGCGGACAAACGGTTTTCAAGACCGCCTCGTTATGACCACTTCGATATCCCTCCGTGTTCTGTTCAAAGCGGCTTATTTATATTATCACAAACAAACGGTGTTGTCAACATTTTTTTGCAATAATTTTGGTTTTTAAGCAGACCTTCCGTCTCAGACACCGGCAAATTCGGCGCCGCATATTGATTTTATCTGAATTTTGATATATTATGAAAGAGCAAAATCAACCGAAAGGACAAAAATATTATGAAAGCATACGAAAGATTTTTGAAATATGTGTCTTACCCCACAATGTCGGACGGATCGAGCGACACCGTCCCGAGCACAAAAAAACAGCTTGACCTTGCGCGCGAGCTTTGCTCCGAGCTTAAAGTGGCAGGACTGTCCGACGCGCGCGTCGATTGCTTCGGCTACGTTTACGCAACGCTTCCGTCAAACTGTGACAAGGAAATAAACACAATAGGACTTATAGCTCATATGGATACGTCCTGCGAAGCGTCGGATACGAATATAAAGGCGCGCATAGTGGATTATGACGGCGGCGATATTTTACTTAACGAAAAAGAAAACATAGTTATGCGCACGGCAGACTATCCGTACCTTGAAAACTACAAAGGTCAGCATCTTATCGTTTCCGACGGCACAACGCTCATCGGCGCGGACGACAAGGCGGGCATCGCCGAAATAATGACGGCAACGGAAAAAATCATCGCATCCGGAAAGCCTCACGGCACGGTCAGGATATGCTTTACGCCCGACGAAGAGATCGGCAGAGGAGCTAATCACTTTGATGTTGCCGGCTTTGCCGCAGACTATGCCTACACCGTTGACGGCGGAACGCTCGGCGAAATCGAATACGAAAACTTCAATGCAGCGGGTGCGCATATAAAAATAAACGGAATTTCAATTCACCCGGGCTCAGCAAAGGACAAAATGAAAAACGCCTCCGTCATTGCGTGCGAGTTCAATTCGATGCTTCCGCCTGACGAAGTTCCCGAAAAAACGGAAGGCTACGAAGGCTTTCATCACCTTTCGTCGATTTCCGGCGGAATTGAAAAAGCCGAGCTTTATTATATAATCCGCGATCACGACAGAGCAAAATTCGAGAAAAAGAAAGCGCAGTTTTCCGATATAGCTGCGGCACTGAACAAAAAATACGGCAACGGCACGGTGGAGCTTACCGTTTCCGATTCGTACTACAATATGAAAGAGAAGATTGAGCCGAATATGTTTATAATCGACCGCGCCAAAAAAGCCATGCTCTGTTGCGGCGTAGAGCCGAAAACCGTTCCGATACGCGGCGGCACGGACGGAGCAAGGCTTTCGTTTATGGGACTTCCCTGTCCCAATCTCTGCACGGGCGGCGAAAACTTCCATTCGAGATTTGAATTTGCCTCGTGCGAGGCAATGGAGAAAATCTCCGATATAATCGCCGCGCTCATTCTGAACGCCGCAGATCAGGAAAAAGTCAGAATATAAATTCAAAAAGCCTTCGGATACATCTCCGAAGGCTTTACTTTTTATCAGACGCTTTCTTTTTCCCTGCATTTAATCTGCTTTGTTATAAACGGCAGAACCTCGCTCTGCTCTATTTCAAAGGCGAACGCAAATTCTTCAAAAAGCATTTTTTCCGCGGCGCGTATAAAGCGCTCGTCGGCAATGCTGAGCTTTTTTCCCTGCTTTGAAAGCTCGCGCTTTTTGCGGCAGGCGGCTTTCGTAAACGCAATAAGCTCTTTTCTGTCGCCTCCGGCTATAACGGATTCAAATTTCATTCCGCGGGCTCTGTTGTCGTCTATCCATTCAACGTGCTCCTCCGGAACAATATCTATAAGCTCGTATATTTCCTGCGGCGTCAGGACGTTTTTTATTTTTCCCAGAAGGCGTTCATTATCCGCCGGAACAAAAATATCCGTGCTGCCGGAATGCTTTCCGAGCGGTCTGAGAACGTAATAAAGCTTCCTTCCGCCTCCGAAGTCTTCCTCGCGCATATCGATAACCGAGCACACCCCGCTCGTTCCGTAGACGACGTTCATTCCTATATCCGGTGTCATAAAAAAGCCTCCTTCTCACCCGTTTTTTCGGAACAGTCCGAAGAAACAGCCCGCAGACAGAGCGCAAAACGGTTCGGCGTCTGCAAGCCGCATTTTTCGGCTTTATCGTGTTTGTAATTTAATTATAACACATTTCGGGCGAAAATGTTATAGGCATTTTCAACAAAATTTTTTCCGTCTTTTTTCGGCAAAACCGCCCATAAGGCTTTTAATCCCGTTTTATATATCACTTTGCTTTATCTTTTTGTAACCTTAAAGGGATTTTTCAATGCGTCCGCAACGCAGGCTTTTATCTCGGCAAGAGCCTTTCTGCTTATCAGTCCCGAAAGATCGCAGCGAAGCTTCGATACGTCTTTTCCCGTTATGGCAAAATACATCGTCACTGCCGCCGCATATCTTCCCACGGGGATCGAAAGATGAAAGCCGTCGCGGGTAAGCGTATCGCCCATGTAGCCTGCACGAAGATTCTGTATCGTAGTTCCGCACGGAATCACTCCGACAATATCCTTTATCGAAAGCACCTGATTCTGCACGCACGAGCATATCGCGTTATACATTTTCATCTGGTCGTGGTCATAACGACAAAAATGAATGTGAGTGCTGTCGCCCTGATACGCCCACGTCATATGCCACATAAGCTTTGTTTTTTCGGATTTTATCTTGTTTACGCAATCGACAAGAAGTCCGAGGTTTGAAAAGGCGTCGGGCATTCCGCTCGAACCGCTGCCCTGCTGCATTGTTATAACATCCCAGTCTTCTTCCTTTACGGCTTTTTCTATCGTTGCAAACATTGTGGATTTCCACTGTCCGTCCGTATTTTTGAAATACTGATATACCGGCGCGCCGTAAAGAGCGTTTGCGCTGTGTATGTCAACGGTGCAGCCGGGAATATAAAGATTTCCGAGCACGATATTTTTTTCTCCCATGCTGTCCGCCACTCTGTAAAGATATTCATACGCATCACAGCTGAAGCTGTTGCCTATGGCAAGTATTTTGAATGATTTCTTCATAAAAATCATAAAGCTCCTTTCGCATTATACCCGATTATTATATTTCAAAAAAAGACAAAAGTCAATATAATGCCCCGAAAAGACTATTACAGCGCGTATAAGACGGACTACAACACCGTAAACCGAGCAAAAAGACGGCAAAAAGCCGTCTTTTTTTACTGTAAAAATGTTTTGGCATAAAGAGTCCGTAAGGCAGTTTACTCTCAGGACTCTTTATATGAAGGTATGCACCGGATGATTACGTCCGCAATGAATTCCGCAGAGTCCTTGCAATCGGTGCGAAGCCATTCGGAGACGATTGCGCCAATGCCGTTGAGATAAAACGCCATGATATAACCCCGTATTTCCTCCGGAACGGAAAAACATTGAAGAATCGGGTTGAAAATATCCCTGAACATCTGCCCGTAAATTGCTTCCGACCGGAAATTCGAGAGATTTTTCATAGCCGCGCCGTACAGTCTTCTGTGATCGGATATAAAATTCAGATAAGGCAGAAGGTATTCCGGAGTTATAAGCATAAGCTCGCTTCTGGAACGACTCGAAAGCTCCGATGCAAAATTTGAAGCATCCGAAAAATAAGACCAAAACTCTTTTTGCATATATGCTATAGCCTCTTCAAGAAGCTCTCTTGTGTTTTCGTAGTGCAGATAGAAAGTTGATCTGTTGACGTCTGCTTCAAGGCATATCTCTTTAACGGTTATATACTCAAAATCCTTTTTTTCAAGTAAAGACATAAGGGCTTTATCCATGCGGACGGAAGTATTGAAGTATTTACTTTCCGATTTGTTCATCCGTTTTCTCCTTGCCTTCGTGTTTTACATTGATTATCATATATATCGCCAACACTATAACAATAACATATATCCCCGTTCCCGTCAATATGTTCATAAGCTTACGGAAATCTCCGCTGTTTTCTGAAAACTCGGATATAAGCGCATTTTGAAGTATCAGTACAGACATCATGGCGGCGACAAAATCAAGTATCTTTGCCGCCGAAAGAATACGGCTTTTAAGCTTTTTGAACCTGAAAAGATTTATAACCGAAAGCGTTATCATGTAAAATGTGTACGCAGCGGAAGCATATATTGTGTATCCGGGATACGAGCTTACCGTATCGGTTACTGTCATAAGCAATGTCATTCCGCCCATAGGGATATTCAAAACAAGAAGAAGCCACCCCGTAAGAAGATATTTACCGCGCTCATACCCTGCCCCGTACATCGCCCTTTTGCGATACGATGCGGCGAGCATCATTCTCATAATTCCAAGCACGAAAAAATATGCCGCCGAAGATAAATACCAGACTGAAGAATGGAGCGACCCCATTATCGCCCGAAATACCGCATAAGCAAAATGTATTACCGTGCTGCGACAAATCCTGCTGTAAGCACGGTCGTCAGCGCTTCCATTGACAAACCTTTCAAGCAGTTTCATGTGTCAGCTTTCGCTTATTTCTTTTGCAAGCTGCATAATTTCAAAGGCGTATTTCTTCCTGCCGCTTTCAAGCAGCTTTTTGTATATAGGATAGTTTATCCCGATACCTATCATTCCTATAATGCCTATAACAACTCCAAGCGCAACCGATGCCGTGCTTCCCGCGCCTATAACCTTCATAGCCAGACACATTCCGGTTCCGAAAACAAGAGAAAATACAATGCCGAATGTATAGGCGAAAATATTTGCCGGAAGCTTGGCTTTTCTGTCAAGCTTTTTAAGTGCCACTACCTTCGAAGTTTGTTTGGGCGCATACTCGTTTGCGAGCTGCTCTGCGTAAATTTTATCTGTGTTCATATTCACAGCCTCCTTTTATTTTGTGATTTTATTATAAAAAGAAAAAACCGTAAATTGAACAACACAGATCACGCTTTGTGTTGAATTGAAAAAAATTTATGCGATATTTTCAGCCGAAGCCTATAAAAATCAAAGCGTTTTCCTGTATTTCTTATGTATTATGTATTTTACAAACGGAATCAAAAGCAGTGCCGAAGCAAATATCCACGCGCCCGGATCTCCGAAGCACACTGCGGCAAAGGCAAGCGACGAAGCGCCGGAATCTATGGGCGCGCCGTTTACTATCTGCGGCAGAAACGAGCATATCAGAACTCTTGCCGTAAGCTCGGCAACGCCTGCGCCGAGAACATATGCAGGAAGAAATATTCCCTGCACGGCACTTCTTACAACTATAAGAAAACCGAGCACCGCATAAAATGCTACATCGACATAAAGGAATATATTTCCGAAGCGTATGGTTTCCGAAGAAACCTTGTCGGCGCTCATAAAAATATACTGATATGCGCCGTTTATCGAAAGCAGAAATCCTCCGGCAAGACAGACAAGCGATACGATACACATAATGATAAGCGTCTGGATTGTTCCGCGCTTTATTCTGTCATAATCCTTTTTTCCGTAGTTCTGCGCGTTGAAGCCGAGTATCGCCGAGCCGAGTCCGTTGAATGCTGCCATAAGGAAATTTATAAGCTTGCTTCCCGCGCCGTAGCCGTTCTGTGCCGGCGTTCCGGAAACCATCGTTCCGTCCGGCATAAGATCGAATTCCACAACTGCTCCGTGCATAACTATAACGCCTACCGCAAGCACAGAGAATTGCAGTCCGAGCGGGATTCCCTGCTTTATATGAAGCATAAGCGAATCGAAACCGACTCTGAAATCCTCCGCTCTCAGACGAAGCTCCTTATATCTTATAAATGTGTAAGCCGAGCAGGCAATAACGCTGATAAACTGTGCAAGCACGGTAGCTATCGCCGCGCCGGACGGTCCCATTTTGAAAACGGAAAGAAACACTATATCAAGCACGACGTTGAGCGCCGTGGAAATCACAAGAAATACAAGCGGCGTTACCGAATCTCCGTAGGCGCGAAGTATTCCGCAGATAAAGTTATATCCCATCTGCGCGATTATTCCTATAAATATCACAAAGCAATAGCTGTATGCGGCGTCATATACTTCTTTGTTGGCTGTTGTTACATTTATTATTCCCAAAAGCCACGGCAGAAGAATTATCGAAAGCACCGTAAGGACCGCCGATATCCCGACGGAAAGATATATCTGTGCGGCAAATGATTTTCTTACTCCCGCCGGATCATTCTGCCCCACAAATTTAGCGGTTATAACCGAAAATCCGGCAGTACATCCGAATGCGAACTGAAGAAATATAAACGTAAGCGGAAATGTATCGTTTACGCCCGCAACCTCCGGAGATGAAAGCACCTGTCCGCATATTATGGCGTCGGTAAGAACATATATCTGTTGAAGAAGATACGATATTATTATAGGACCGGAATATTTGAGTATCACCTTCCACGGCGTCCCCACGGTAAGATCCATAGGCTTTGAAAGCCGTGAAAATAAGCCCTTTTGCTTGTTCATAAAAGCGCCTCCCGAGAAAATCTTTTCACATTATATATTTTTTTCTCGGAATGTCAATAGCCTGCCGCAAAATAATTTTGCGGCAGGCTATTGTTTTTATCAGATTTGAATTCTCGCCTGCGGGCTCGGTCGTCGCGGCTCTGACAGTCCACCGGACTGTCATTCACTCCCGCTCCGTTCAAATCCTCTTTTTTGCTATAAAAAACGAAGGCTTCCCGCCTTCGTCTTTCTGGTCGGAGTGAGAGGATTTGAACCTCCGGCCTCTTGGTCCCGAACCAAGCACTCTACCAAACTGAGCCACACCCCGATAAATATTCTGGTTTTTCCGCACCGAAATATTTCAGCGCGCAGAATATTATATCGCAATATCCCGATTTTGTCAATATCGTATTGCAAAAAACTTTTTTGTTTTCGATAATTGATTGAAGCCTTATGTTTTATATGTTATAATGTCATCACAACGATGCTTTTTCAAAGAGGCAATATGCGAAAAATAAAGGATTTTATAATATCCCACCGCGACCTGATGTTATTTATCTGCATAGTATTTATGATTTTTCTGCGGTTTGTTTTTTGCGGATTTTCATATGCTTATCAAGGCGATGATTATATACAGTATCATAATTATCCGTCGTCGCAGAGTTATATCGGGCTGATACAACAGGAGGGGCTGTTTTCTTCCCGCCCGCTCGCAATAATTCTCGATCTTTATGTATTTGCGCCGTTCTGGGACAATATGATTCTTGCCGTACTGCTGATAAGCGCTCTTTACGGCGCTTCCGCCGTGTTGTTTTATAAGGTTTTCAGCAGATTTTTCGGCACGGGCATATTTTTTGTTGTATTTTATTCGCTTTTGCCGCTGTGCTTTGAAGGAACGTATTGGATATCCGCGTCGTCGCGCATAGTCAGCGGATTGTTTTTTACTGCGGTTTCGCTTTTTGCGCTTGTAAAATTCACGGACGGAAAAAGCGCAGCTTTTGCCGTATTGTTTGTAATTTTTCAGTTACTTTCGTTTTCGGTATATGAGCAGATATTCATTGTATCGTTTCTTATCTGCATAATTTTTGCCGTTATTTTCGCTCTGCAAAAAAACAGGCGCGCATATATTACACTCGCTTCCCTTTCAAACGCTGCGATATATTTTGTTTTCACCTCGGTTTTCGGCTCGGACGGCGCGCTTTCAAAAAGAATTGATATCGTTTCGCCGTTTACAAAATATTTCTGGAACACTCAGCTTGAATATGCTTCGCGTCAGATCGGCGCGGCTTTTATCAAGGGCGGATCGTTGACGCTTGTAAAGGGCTTTTATCGCGGAATAAAGCTGATATTTTCCGAAAAGAATTTTCTGTATCTTATCATAGCCATAGCACTGTCAGCCGCGCTTTTGTTTTTGATAAAACGCTCGGAAAATATTCCCCACGATATAACAATAAAGCCCGTTTTCACGGCTCTTATCGCGCTTGTGCTTGCGATTGCTCCCGCCGCCGCATTTATTTTTATAGGAAACGCATGGTTTTCGTTGCGCGGAACAGTTCCGAGCATGGTCGGTGCCGCGCTGCTTTTTGACCTTATTTTAAGACTTATTGTAAAAAACAAAAAAACAATAAACGGCTGTGTCACCGCCGCGTTTGCTTTGATTTTCATAATCGCGGGAGCCTCCGAAACGTATGATTATCACCAAAGCTATAAAAAGGATACTGCCGCAATCGCCGCGCTTGCCGACCTTTCCGAAACCGCGGGCAACGTAAGAATAGGCATAATCAATCTCAATTCAACGCATCTGTCGGAGCAGAATTATCTGTATCACGAGCATATAACCGGCGTTACCGAAAGCGAATGGGCGCTTCGCGGCGCGATAATCGCAAAAACCGGCGGAGAAATAAAACCGTCAATCGTTCCGCTCGATGTACTTGGCTTCCCGTTTTATCACGGCTGGAACGAAAGTATAAAACGTATAGACGGCTTTGACCGCCTGTATTTCTGGGACGAAAAAGCCGAAAAGCTTTATCCGCTTTACACCGAAAAAACAAGCGACGACGGCGAAAACTTTACCTATAAGCTGTATTTTCCGTCGGGTGAGCTTTGCGCTACCGTCACGCACGAAAACGGCTACGGATATATAACCCTTTCCGAAAACTGAAAAAATCCGCCGTCATGGCGGATTTTTTGTTATGAGCGATTATTTGAGCTTGTATCCGTATTTTTTCATCAGCCACACAAGCCCTTCGCCGAAAAGTCCGCAGCAGACTATCTCTCCGAGCCCCACGGTCAGAATAAACACATAAACCGTCGCTCCGCCGTAGACCTTTGCAAGCACGGGCGGCAGAATCGCCGTATTTGCGATTATCGGCGGAAGCGGCGCAAGCCATTTGTGCTTTCGTATGGCAAGCGTTCCGAGCGCGCCGATAAGCGTTGCAAGCGTTCCGAAAACCACATCCCATACGGCTGCGCCCGTGAGCAGATTCGTAAGCAAACAGCCTATCGCAAGTCCCGGCACGGCTGCCGGAATAAACGCCGGCAGAACCGTCAGCGCCTCCGAAAGCCTCAGCTGTACGACAGCCGTTCCCGAAAGTCCGAACGAATAAGAAACAAAGCTCAGCACCGTATAAAGTGCGGCGATGACCGCGCCGTAGGTAATGTGGCGGATTTTTTGATTTTTCATAAATAACATCATCTCCGTAGTTTTGTTTTAAGTGAGGATGGTCACGAACTCACCGCGCATATATTAGCACAAACCGGCGATAATGTCAACACACATATTGACAAACGCCGGACTATGATATATTATTTATCCGTTATTATATTCCGGAGGGATAAAAATGAAAAGAATACTTACAATTCAGGATATATCGTGCGTGGGAAAATGCTCTCTTACCGTGGCTCTTCCCATAATTTCAGCAATGGGCGTGGAAGCTGCCGTTATGCCGACAGCCGTGCTTTCCACGCACACTCAGTTTGACGGATTTACGTTCAGAGATCTTACAGGCGATATGCTTCCCATTGCAAAGCACTGGAAAAACGAAAACATAGGCTTTGACGCAATTTACACAGGCTACCTCGGCTCTTTCGAGCAGCTTGATATAGTAGGAAAAATATTCGATGATTTCAAAACTCCCAAAACAAAAATAATAGTAGACCCCGTAATGGCTGACGGCGGAAAGCTTTACAAGGGCTTTACGGAGGAATTTGCTCGCAGTATGGCTCGTCTTTGCTCGAAAGCCGATGTTATCGTTCCCAATCTTACGGAAGCCTCGTTTATGCTCGGCACGTCTTACATCGGCGATGATTACGACGAAAAATATATAAAGGAAATGCTTGCAAAGCTTTGCGCGCTCGGAGCGAAAACCGCAGTGCTGACGGGCGTTTCGCTCAATACCGGCAAGCTCGGAGTGATGTCGCTCGATTCGCAGTCGGGAGAATATTTCTACTACGAAAGAGAGCATCTTCCGGCAGCTTATCACGGAACGGGCGATATCTTCGCCTCGGCATTCACAGGTGCGCTCTCGCTCGGAAAATCAACTCCGGAGGCACTCGAAATCGCAACCGATTATACGGTGGAATGTATCGCTCTTACCCTTGCCGACAAAGACCGCCGCACCTACGGCGTGAATTTCGAGCAGGCTGTTCCCTATCTTGTCGAAAGAATAAAATAAAGTAAAACAAAACGCACCTTTTCGGGTGCGTTTTTTATTGCGTTTTTTACTTACACCATGTCGGAGCCGGATCGCCCAGCACCGCAAATTCCGTACCGTCCTTCACTGTCGGATACCATTTCCATTCCGAAGAATTTTCTCCGTCAAGAATCAGAGTCTTGCCGTCGTCTTCTATAAGAAATGTAAAATAATATTCGCCGTCGTCCGTATTCATCGTAAGCTTTCCGTCTTTCACGGTATAAGTTCCCGTTTCCGAATACTCGCGGGACGCCAAAAACGTCATTGTATAGCTGCCGTCGTCCGTAAACATCAATCTCGCCACGGGATAAAGGCTGGGATCCCTTCGATCCTGAAAGAGATATGAATATACCTTTTCGCGCTCCGGTGAGAGTTCAAGCTCCGTACCGTCATTCATTTCCGGATACCATTTCCATTCCGAAGAGTTCTCTCCGTCAAAAACCAAGGTTTTGCCGTCGTCCTTTATAAGAAACGTGAAATGATACGCGTCGTCGTCCGTGTTCAGCGTAAGCTTATTGTCATTTATGATATAAGTTCCTTTGCAAGAAGAGCTGTAGAGCATCGAAAACGACAGTGAAAATCTGCCGTCGTTTGTAAGTGTAAGAGTCGTTTGCTCAGTGAAGCTGTCGCTGGTGACGTTATCCTTGCGGCAATATGTCACAATACCATCATCGGTTTTCGGCGGGAACACGGTCGTTTCCGCCTGTCTTCCGAAAATGAAGACGAGCGCACCCATGATAACACAAAGCGCAAGCGCGGCAAGCGCGATAAGCGTCAGAGCTTTGACGTTTATTTTGTTTTCTTCCATAACTGAAAACCTCCTCATGATAAATTTGGTATATTTATTATATCATATGATAAATTTTTTGTCAAGTATGGAGAATTTTTTATGAACACGATTGAACTTATCTTCTTTTGGTGATAAAATAATTTCAGATTGCGGAATTTCCGCAGATAAATACAAAAACGGAGGATACTTTAATTATGTCACAGAGATTTGTACTCAACGAAACATCTTATCACGGCAGCGGCGCTATCGCCAACATCGTTACGGAAGCAAAAGCAAGAGGCTTCAAGAAGGCTCTTGTCTGCTCCGACCCTTCCCTTGTAAAATTCGGCGTATCGCAGAAGGTAACCGACCTTCTTGACAAAGCAGGTCTTGCATACGATATGTTCACCGAAATCAAGCCGAATCCCACAATAGAAAACGTTCAGGCAGGCGTTGAAGCCTTCAAAAAAGCCGGCGCGGATTATCTTATCGCGATAGGCGGCGGTTCTTCTATGGATACCGCAAAGGCTATCGGTATAATCGTAAACAATCCCGACTTTGCCGACGTCCGTTCGCTTGAAGGCGTTGCTCCCACAAAGAACAAAGCCGTTCCGATGATTGCGGTTCCCACAACGGCAGGCACAGCCGCAGAGGTTACAATAAACTACGTTATCACGGACGTTCAGAAAAACCGTAAAATGGTTTGCGTGGACGTTCACGATATTCCCGTAGTGGCAGTTGTCGACCCCGATATGATGTCCAGTATGCCCAAGGGCCTTACAGCCGCAACGGGTATGGACGCGCTCACTCACGCTATCGAGGGTTATATAACAAAGGGCGCATGGGAGCTTTCCGATATGTTCCACCTCAAAGCAATCGAAATCATTTCGCGTTCTCTCCGCGGCGCGGTTGCAAACACCCCCGAAGGCAGAACCGATATGGCTCTCGGTCAGTACGTTGCCGGAATGGGCTTCTCAAACGTAGGTCTGGGCATAGTTCACTCCATGGCTCATCCGCTCGGCGCGCTTTATGATACTCCTCACGGCGTTGCAAACGCTATCATTCTTCCCACGGTTATGGAATACAACGCTCCCTGCACGGGCGACAAGTATAAATACATCGCTCAGGCTATGGGCGTAAAGGGCACTGAAAATATGACTCAGGACGAATACCGCAAAGCGGCAATTGACGCTGTAAAGCAGCTTTCGCAGGATGTAGGCATCCCCGCAGACCTGAAGGAAATCGTCAAACCCGAGGACGTTCAGTTCCTCGCCGAATCCGCTTATGCCGACGCCTGCCGTCCCGGCAACCCCAGAGATACAAGCGTTGAAGAAATCAAAGCGCTTTACCTCTCACTTATGTAATAAAAATCAGGCGGGCGACGAAAGTCGCCCGCAAAAACTTATAATCAAGGAGAACAAAATTCTATGGCAGTTATCACAATCATCGGCTCGGGAATGATGGGCTCGGCGCTTGCTTTCCCCGCGAGAGAAAACGGAAACGATGTTCGTCTTGTCGGTACGCATCTTGACAGAGATATCATCGACGCTTGCAGAAAAACAGGCCGTCATCCCAAATTTGAAAAGGACTTTCCCGCCGGTGTGAAATATTATCAGTTTGAAGAAGTAAAAGAAGCCCTTGTCGGCGCGGATATCGTTATCGGCGGCGTAAGCAGCTTCGGCGTCGATTGGTTTGCCGAAAAGGTGCTTCCCATTCTTCCCGAAAACATAATCGTGCTTACCGTCACAAAAGGACTTATAGATATGCCCGACGGCAAGCTTATGACCTATCCTGAATTCTGGCAGAAAAAGCTTGATGAAATCGGCAAAAAGGTTTCGCTTTGCGCTGTCGGCGGTCCTTGCACAAGCTATGAGCTTGTCGCTCACGATCAGACAGAGGTTTCGTTCTGCGGCAAGGATACATCGGCTCTTGCCACTCTCAAAAAGGTGATGACAACCGAATATTATCACATCAGCACAACAACGGACGTTGTCGGCATCGAAAGCGCGGTTGCGCTCAAAAACGGCTACGCGCTCGGAATCGCACTTACCATCGGTCTCAATCAGAAAGCCTTCGGCATCGACAGCGTTCTGCATTTCAATTCGCAGGCAGCAGTATTCGGTCAGAGCATGAAGGAAATGTACAGACTTCTGCAGTTTCAGAACGCGCTCACGCTCAACAACCTCGGCGTCGGCATAGGCGATCTTTACGTCACCGTTTACGGCGGCAGAACAAGACTTGTCGGAATACTCCTCGGCAGAGGTCTTGACATAGACGAGGCTCAGAAGGAGCTTGCCGGCGTAACGCTCGAATCGCTCGTCGTTGCAAAGCGCGTCGCAAGAGCCGTAAAAATCAGCGCAGAAAAAGGCGTGCTTGATCTTGGGGACTTCCCGCTGCTCATGCACATAGACGAAATCCTTACGGAAAAGAAGCCCGTAAATATCCCTTGGGAAACGTTCACTTACAGCGAAAGCTGAAAGCATAGCGCACCATAAAACACAAAAAACAGAGATGAACCGATCACCTCTGTTTTCTTTTTTTATAAAATTACGGTTTACCGAAGCTTCTTTCGCTTTTTTAATAAGCTATGTCTGCGCAGGTACTGAAAAATCTGCACAAAGCAATTTAACCGAAGTTTCTTTTGCCTACTTTTCTTCACAAAGAAAAGTACGGTGCCTGCTTTTCTTTTCCAAAGAAAAGTAGGTCAATAGTCTATAACGACCATCTGATGACATTCAAACTTGTCAACGGTATAAGTAAGCACGCCATCCGAATAATCGAAATCAATATCCTGCAGCTGCGGAGCAAGATATACTCTCTTCGGCTTTGCATAAAGCTTAAGCGTAACCTCCGTATTGTAAACAGGCTCTATATCCTCGATCACTTCAACTCTCTGACCGCGCTTTACAGGCGTTGCGTAAAGCAGATGATTTACATATCTGTGTCCGGAATACTGATCCATAAGCGTTACGACGCCGAGCGAGCCGAGATTCGTCGTGAGCGTTTTCTCATCGCCCAGAAGAACATCTATAACATGCTCCACAACACGTTTTGCTATCAGCGAGCCCTTCTGAGTATATTCATTGAACAGCTTGAATGATATATATGCGCCATCATTGCCGAGCGTCACCGCGGGATAGGTCTTTGTCGGATCGTTGGGAGTCTGCGCGTGGGACGAAAAATGGAAGGTCGTGCGGTTGAAATACGGATTTTCTCTCACCGCAAGAACCTCGCCCGTCGCGTTTATGTCGTAGCAGGGCTGATAAATAACATATGCCGAATTATAAAGTCCTTCCATATCAAAATTCGGGCGGATATACGCAGGATTATATTCACATTCGCCATTGAATTCTGCACCGAGGTCAAAAGCAAAACCGCTTCCGTCGGCATAAAGTCCCGACGTGCCGGACGCAAGAATTTTGCCGCCGCCGTCAACAAAAGCCTGCAGCTTTTGCGCGATCTGATTGTCGAGCATCGAATCGTCCGTAAGAATTATAAGCTTGTATTTGCCAAAGTCGCCCTCGGTGTCCACAACGTCGAAAAGATATTTTCCTTCAAGCAAAATTCTGCTTACGCCCGTTGTGCCGCTCCACGAAAGACGTCCGGGAGGCGTTTTTCCGGGATTCATATGATAGAACAGCGCCTCCTGAGAAAGCACCGCTATGTCCGCAACAGACTCAACATTGTCAAGCCAAGCTTCCTTTTTCTCAATTTCAGAATATGCCGCGCCTATAAGCTTATAGGTAGCCATATCCATAGCGCCGAGCGGATGAAGCTGATCGCCTATCGACATTTTTGCACCGTTTGCGGCGGAAAGCGCGGTTTCATAACGGAGCGCGTTCGGGTGCTTGAAGCCGCCGAATTCGCCCCAAGAAAGATGGAATTTTCCCGTCATTCCGAGATAATCGAGTCCGAGCGTTCTTGCGTAAGCCGCAGACATCGGGAAATGGTCATATCCCCAGCCGCCCGTTGGCAGACTTTCAAGCTCAAAATGAGAATTTGCAAATGTAAAGTCTCTGTGTCCGCACTGAATGTGTCCCGCATTGTGAAAAATCGGAAGCCCGGGCTTGCATTTATCAACCGTTTCCCTTACGCGCTTTGTATAGTTGAGATAGGTTTCTACGCCCAGTCTGTAAGCGTTTTCTTCATCGTAAGGATCCTGCCCCTTGTCGAGCATTTTCTTTACACAACTCTGACAATAGCACGGCAAAGCGCCGACAATATCAAGGAAAATACCGTCGCAATCGTATTTGCGGACAACCTCCTCAACCTGCGCAAGAAGATAATCGAGATACGGCGTGTTCATACACATACGGTGATATCCCGGCTTTGTGAAATTCTCAGTCCAATAAAATGTTTCGTCGGGATTGCGCATAAGCCATTCCGTATGCGGACGCGCCATTTTTTCGTCAAGTCCCGCGGAGATATACACGGGAGTTTTAACGCCTATTTCGTGAGCGGCGGCTATCTGCTCGCCGAGAAGGTCAAAGTCAAGATGCGGATGCATCTCGCACGTTTCCGACGGGAAATACGCCCAGCCGTGATGGCATTTTGCAAAGAGAGTTATCGAATTTACGTGTCCCTCTTTAAGCGCTTTCTGAAACTGCTCCTTTGAAAAACGTGAGCCTATTCCCTCTATTTCGCCGCTTGTGTGAAAATCAAGGTGTACCTGTCTGAAATTCATATTCGGTTTTCTCCTTATCTTGCGATTTCTTCCATTACATAAGCTTCCAGAATGTCGCCTTCTTTTATGTCGTTGAACTTTTCAAGTCCCACGCCACATTCATAGCCCGAAGCGACCTCTTTTACGTCGTCTTTGAAACGGCGGAGCGATGATATCTTATCCTCAAATATAACAACGCCGTCACGGAGCACACGTATAAGCGATGTACGGGTTATCTTGCCGTCCTGAACATAAGAACCTGCGATTGTTCCCACATTGGGAACGTGAATTGTCTGTCTTACCTGTGCGTGACCGAGAATATTCTCGCGGTAAACGGGTTTAAGCATACCCTTGATAGCCGCTTCGATTTCCTCTATGCACTCATAAATAATTCTGTAAGTGCGGACGTCAACGCCCTGACTCTGCGCGGAATCAAGCGCCGCCTTGTCGGGACGGACATTGAAGCCGACAATTATAGCGTTTGAAGCGTTTGCAAGCATAACGTCACTTTCGGTTATACCGCCGACGCCGGTATGAATAACGTTTACTCTTACCTCGTCGTTTGAAAGCTTGTCAAGCGAAGCCTTGACCGCCTCCGCCGAGCCGCGCACGTCGGCTTTTACTATAATGTTGAGATCCTTTACGCCCTCTTTGATCTGCGCGAAGAGATCGTCAAGATTGACCTTTGCCGAAGCGGAAAATTCCGCTTCTTTTTCTTTCGTTCTGCGCTGTTCGGCAAGCTCTCTTGCCATTCTTTCGTCCTCTACGGCGTTCATTTCGTCGCCCGCCGAAGGAACCGAGTCAAGACCGATTATCTCCGCCGGAACGGAAGGCTCTGCGGTCTTCATCGTCTTTCCGTTTTCATCTCTCATCATGCGGACTCTGCCCACAGCCGTACCGACAATCACCGTATCGCCCTGATGCAGCGTACCGTTCTGAACAAGCACCGTTGCGACGGGGCCGAGACCTTTTTTCAGGCTCGCTTCTATAACTATGCCCTTTGCTCTGCGGTTGGGATTAGCCTTCAGCTCTTTCATTTCGGCAATGAGAAGAACATCTTCAAGAAGCTCGCTTATACCCGTTTTTCTTATAGCCGAAACGGGGACGCACATAATATCGCCGCCCCATTCCTCGGGAACAAGATCGTATTTTGTAAGCTCCTGCTTTATTCCCTCCGGATTTGCGCCGGGCTTATCCATTTTGTTTATGGCGACTATTATCGAAACGCCTGCGGCTTTTGCGTGATTTATCGCTTCCACCGTCTGCGGCATAATGCCGTCGTCCGCGGCAACGACAAGTATCGCTATGTCCGTGGATTTTGCGCCTCTTGCTCTCATTGCAGTGAAGGCTTCGTGTCCGGGAGTATCGAGGAATGTGATATATTTGTCGCCTATTTTTACTCTGTAAGCGCCTATCGACTGCGTGATACCGCCTGCCTCGCCTGCCGTAACGTGCGTATTGCGGATAGCATCAAGAAGCGAAGTCTTGCCGTGGTCAACGTGTCCCATAACGCATACAACGGGCGGACGCTCTTCAAGCGTTTCGGAGGAGTCCTGTGCGTCCTCGGAAAAGAGCTTTTCTTCTATCGTTACGACAACCTCCTTTGTGACTATGGCGTTCATTTCTTCGCCCACAAGGAAAGCCGTATCGAAATCTATATTTTGATTTGCCGTAGCCATAACGCCGAGCCCTATAAGCTTTTTCATAAGGTCGCCGACCGTTACCTTAAGCTTTACGGCAAGCTCGGAAACCGTTATCTCGTCGGGAACGGTGATTTTCAGCGGCTGCTTTTTGATTTTTTCAAGCTCCGCTTTTCTGAGCTTTGCAAGAGCGGCGGCGTCCTTGTCAGAGTGTCTGCCTGCATAGGGATTCTTTCCGTTCTGCTGTTTTTTGCCCACCTTCTGCTTGTCGGGAACATTGAGTCTTCTTGCGGATTCCGGAACGAAGCTTTCAAGTCTTTCGTCATATTTTGAAAGGTCCACCGAGCTTGCTCTCGTGTCTATAACGCGCGTCTTTCTCGTCGCTTCAACGCTTTCGCCGCCTCCGCGCATTTCCGCCTTTTTAGGCTGCGAGCCTTGATTCTGAGCAGGACGGTTTTCCTTTACCTCCTGCTTTTTCGGCTGATTCTGCTGCTGTGCCGGACGCGCAAAGCGATCCGCCGAGCGACTTGCGCCTCTCTCCGCCTGCTGAGGAAAGTTCACTCTCGGCTGATTCTGCGAAGGCTTTTGCTGTCCTTCCTGACGGTTTCCGGGCTGATTCTGCGGCTGAGGAGCAGATTTCTGCGGCTGAGCGGCAGGCGCTTCGGGCTTTTTCTGCTGCGGCTCGACCTTGCGCTCCTCCCTGCTCTGAGTCTCGGGCTTTTCGGGCGCTGCCGGCTTTTCCTCCTTTACCGGTTCTTTCGGACGCTCTATATCCGCTTTTCCGGAAAGGTAATCCTCCATATTTTTTATCTGATTAGCTGATGTAAGCCTGTCAAAAAGCACGGAAAATTCCGTTGCGTCAAGCGTTCCCGTTGATGTTTTCCCCGCTATTCCGCTTTCCGTGAGCGCGTCAAGCAGCTCTTTGCTTTTCATATTCAGGTCTTTTGCAAGATTGTTTATTCTTATCTTCTGTGTTGAAACCATTCGCTGTACCTCCCTTTCGTGAGCACTATTAAAGATTGCCTGTGATCAGCTTTACAAAATTATCGTCATCTGTGCTTACGCACGCCGTGGCGGTTTTGCCTATCGCTTTTCCGAGCGTATCTGGCGACGCCGCAACGTATTCGGCACGGACGCCGTAATACTGCGCGCAGTTCGATATGCGTTTTTTCGTATTGTCCGAAGCCTCCGCGCTTGCGATTACAAGCTTCGCTTTGCCGCATCTTACTGCGTCGCACACGGCTTCCGTTCCCACGGTAAGCCTTCCCGCTTTTCTTGCAAGTCCGATAAGCGAGAGCAATTTCATAACTTCTTTGTTTTCCTTGCCGATCATTTCTCTATTTCTTTTTCAAGCCTTTCGTAAACTTCGTCCGTTATACTGCATCCGAGCGCGGCCGAAAGCTTCTTTTTCGCCTTTTTAAGGCAGTCGGCGCTTGGACATATATAAGCTCCGCGCCCTGCTTTTTTGCCTGTCCTGTCAAGCTCGGCTGTATCCGAATCCGACGGTCTGACTATTCTTATAAGCTCGCTTTTCGGCTTTTTCGCTCTGCATCCGACGCATTGACGCTCAGGAACTTTTTTTATGTTTTCCATCTTCGTCACCGCCGCGGATCAAACGGTTTTTATATCTATTTTGTAGCCTGTAAGTCTTGCGGCAAGGCGCGCGTTCTGACCTTCCTTGCCTATCGAAAGCGAAAGCTGATCGGGAGCCACTATAACTCTGCACGTTCTTTCGCCGTCCAGCTCCACGCTCTTTACCTCTGCGGGAGAAAGCGCCGCGCTTACATATTCTTCGGGCTTTTCGCTGTAACGGATAACGTCTATCTTCTCGCCGCCAAGCTCTCTTATTATTTCGTTTATACGGCTTCCTCTGTTGCCTATGCACGCGCCCACGGGATCCACCGACGCGTCGCGTGATTCAACGGCTATCTTTGTTCTTGAGCCGGCTTCTCTCGAAACTCCGCGTATAACCACCGTGCCGTCCTGAATTTCGGGAACTTCAAGCTCGAAAAGTCTTTTTACAAGCGCGGGATGCGTGCGTGAAAGCGTAACTATCGGACCTTTTATCTCGTTTCTTACTTCCATAACGAACACTTTTATGTGCTGACCTACGGTAATTTCTTCGCCGGGGATCTGTTCGCTCTTAAGAAGAACCGCTTCGCTTGTTCCGGTATCGACTATAACGTTCCCGTTTGTCGGATCTACTCTGAGCACCGTTGCGGATATAACCTCCTCGCGCTTGCTCTCGTATTCCTTTATCGCCATTGTTCTTTCGGCTTCTCTTATGCCCTGAATTATGACCTGCTTTGCGGTCTGCGCGCTCAGACGTCTGAGCGCCTTTGTCTTTATCTCGGTTTCAACCGTTCCGCCGAGAGTGTATTTTTTGCTTATCGCCTTTGCGTCTGCCAGCGATATCTCCGTTTCGGGATCGGTAACCTCTTCGACTATGTTCTTTATTCTTACTACCTTTACGTCCTTTTTTGCGGGATCAAGACGCACCTTTATGTTGCAGGTTTCTCCGCTCTCACGCTTGAGCGCGTTTACAAGCCCCGCCTCGATTTTTTCTATAATGTACTCCTGCGGTATTCCCTTTTCCTTTACGAAAAGATCAAGCGCCGTGAAAAATTCCGTATTCATTTTTGATCAAAACCTTCCTTCTGTAAATTATTCTATATCGGTAAAATCGAAAAATACGTTTGCCTTTGCCACCTTTGAAATTTCAAACGTCTTTTCCGCGCCGTCTGTTTCAATTGTGAAATTCTCCTCGCCCGAGGATACAAGCTTTCCCTTGTACGCCTTGCTTCCGCTCTCGTCCGGAGAATAGAGCTTTACCTCTATCTCCTCTCCGATGCACGCCGCAAAATGTGCCGGTGTGCGAAGCGTTCTTTCAAGCCCGGGCGAGCTTACTTCAAGCGTATAGTTCTGCTCTATCGGATCAGCCTCGTCAAGAAGCGGACTTATCGCCCTGCTGACTTTTTCGCAGTCGTCAATGTCTATGCCGTCGTCGGAATCTATCGTAACGCGAAGGAACCATCCGGAGCCTTCCTTTACGAATTCAACGTCCCACACCCTGTATCCGAGCTCTTCTGTACAAGGGGTTATAAGCTTTTCCGCAACGGACGCTATGTTTGCTGTTTTTGCCACAGTTTTTCCGCCTTTCACAAAAAATCTTTACAAAGAATTGAGAGTGGGCAGCGCCCACTCTCAATGTCCTTTCATTATTCTTGGAATATTATATCATAATAATAAGTGAATTGCAATACTTTTTTTATATTTTTCGGGTAACGCGGCGCATTTTCCGCGCATAATATAAACTAAAACGCATTATAAGCCTTCAAAGGAGCTTCCGAAATGAAAATAATAGTTCTCAAATCTCCTAAATTTCTCTCTCCCCTGCTGAAGAAGCTGCTCGGCAGAAAAAGACGCAAAAAATAAAAAACAAACCCGCCGGAAGTCATCTCTCCGAGGATTTGGGAATCTGCGCGACCGAAGCCACCGAAAGAAAATCACGTTCGGGGGAAACGTCATTGACCACGGATGCTTTAGCCATCTTCGCGCAGATACCTAAATCTTCGCATAAATTCAGCGTGTGGAACGGCTGAGTGATGTCTGTATACCATTATAGCGGATAATACGCTAAATGTCAATAGCGGATTTTCCGCTATGATAAAATTAGTAAGAGGTGATATTATATGCTTTTCCCACGAATACGAAGTCTGCGAGAAGACAAAGACATCACCCAGAAGCAATTGAGCGAAATACTTTCATGCAGTCAGCGCGTTTACAGCAATTATGAGCGCGGCGAGCTTGATATCCCCACCGATATACTTATAAAGCTTGCAGATTATCACAATGTTTCAATCGACTTTCTTCTTTCACAAACGGACAATCCGAAAAGAAACAAATAAAAAAACCAAGCTCCGAAAAGGAGCTTGGTTTTTTATTTACTTATATGATTTATACAAGTTTTATAAGTGCCATTTCGGCAGCGTCGCCGCGACGGGGTCCGAGCTTGTAAATAGCTGTATAACCGCCGTTTCTATCGGAATATGCGGGAGCGATCTCGTCGAAGAGCTTCTTTACAACATCTTCTTTTGTGATGTATGCAAGAGCCTGGCGGCGCGAAGCAAGAGTGTTCGTCTTGCCGAGCGTAATCATTTTTTCAGCCATGCATCTTACTTCTTTAGCTCTTGTAAGAGTTGTTTCTATCGAACCGTTTTCCAAAAGATAGGTGACCATTCCGCGAAGCATCGCGTTTCTGTGCGCGGTCACTCTGCCGAGTTTTCTGGTTCCGGGCATGTTGTTTTTCCTCCTTTTTCCCTATTTTTCATAAGGATTTCAGCATGTGCAGCTTTTGTAATTCACAAAGAAATCAGTCCTCTTCCTTCCGCAGGGTAAGTCCGAGCGAATGGAGTTTCTGGATGACTTCTTCGAGCGATTTTTTGCCGAGGTTTCTGACCTTTATCATATCCTCTTCGGTTTTGCTTGTCAGATCCTCGACCGTATCGATGCCCGCGCGCTTCAAGCAGTTGAAGCTGCGAACGGACAGGTCAAGCTCCTCAATGGTCATCTCAAGTACTTTTTCTTTCTTGGTTTCTTCGCGTTCAACCATTATCTCCGCTCTCTTTGCTTCTTCCGAAAGATCAACAAAGAGATTGAGATGTTCGTTGAGTATCTTGGCTCCGAGCGAAACGGCTTCCTTTGCGGAAATCGTACCGTTCGTCAGCACGTTGATTGTGAGTTTGTCAAAATCTATACTGTTGCCTACGCGCGTATTTTCAACGGTGTAGTTGACATTATAGACCGGGGTGAAAATCGAATCGACGAAAATCACGCCAAGCTGACCTGATGAATAATCCTGCTTGTTTTTTTCCTGAGATACATAGCCCGAGCCGTGATCAAAGGTGAGATCCATATGGAAACGCACACCCTCGCTTACCGTAGCTATATGATGCTCAGGGTTAAGAATCTGCAATTCGTCGTCACACATGATATCTCCCGCCGTAACATCGCATGCGCCCGTTACGTCGATGGATACCGTCTTTGCCGAATTTGAAAAGAGCTTTGCCGTAATGCCCTTGACGTTGAGAACGATTTCGCAAACGTCCTCTTTTACGCCGGGAACGGTGGATATTTCGTGAAGAACATCCTTGCCGCCGCCGCTGATGCGTATGCTTACAACGGCAACGCCTGGAAGCGAGCTGAGAAGCACTCTGCGGAGAGAGTTGCCAAGTGTTGTTCCGTAACCGCGTTTAAGCGGCTCGACAACAAATGTTCCGCTCCTGCCGTCATCGCTTGTGTCAAAAGCTGTTATATTCGGCTTTTCTATCTCGATCATTGATTAACCCTCCTGTAAATTTTTTATGCACTTGCAGTGCATTCTGTTGCGGCACCGCCTGCGTCTGCGGATTTCCGCGTCGCAGTGCGGCGTCGGAGGCAAATTATTACTTGGAGTACAACTCGACGATGAGATGCTCCTGGAACGGGAAGTCAACGTCTTCTCTTGTGGGAAGATTTGCAACCGTTGCCTTAGCATTTGCTTTATCGACGTCAAGCCAGCTCGGGAATACTTTGTTATCCATAAGCTCAAGCAGGGATTTGATCTTTTCGGAATCGCGGGAGGAATCGCTGAGAGCGATAACGTCACCCTTCTTTACTATGATAGAAGGAATGTCCGCTTTCTTTCCGTTGATCGTGAAGTGTGAATGAAGAACGAGCTGTCTTGCTTCCTTGCGGCTTTCAGCAAGTCCCATTCTGTAAACAACGTTATCAAAACGTCTTTCAAGGAGGCAAAGAAGATTTTCACCTGTCTGGCCTTCTTTTTTGGCAGCCATATCATAATATGCTCTGAACTGCTTTTCAAGAACGCCGTAGTATCTTTTAGCCTTCTGCTTCTCACGAAGCTGCATATAGTACTCTTTGCCTTTTTTAACCTGTGCTGCGCCGTGCTGACCGGGAGCTGTTCCGCGGCGAGTTACGGGGCACTTATCAGTCAGGCAGCGTTCGCCCTTAAGAAAGAGCTTGGTGCCTTCTCTGCGGCACATTCTGCACACAGGACCTGTATATCTTGCCATAGTGTATAGTACCTCCAATAATTATTTCAGACACGTCTGATCTTGGGCGGTCTGCATCCGTTGTGCGGAACAGGCGTTACGTCACGGATAAGCGTTACTTCAAGACCTACGGTGGAGAGAGCGCGGATAGCGGATTCTCTGCCCTGACCGGGTCCCTTGACGTAAACCTCAACACTCTTCATTCCGTTATCAACAGCTATTTTGCCTGCTGTTTCGGCAGCCATCTGAGCTGCGAAAGCGGTAGACTTTCTCGAACCTCTGAAGCCGAGCTCGCCGGCGGAAGCCCACGATACTGCGTTTCCGTTCGTATCTGTTATAGTAACGATTGTGTTGTTGTATGTCGCACGGATGTGAACTGCGCCTTTTTCGACGTTCTTACGTTCGCGGCGCTTTTTGACTGCCTTTTTTGCTACTGTTTTAGCCATCTGTTCGTCACTCCTTATTTCTTCTTATTCGCGATCGTCTTGGCTTTACCTTTTCTTGTTCTCGCGTTCGTCTTTGTTCTCTGACCGCGGACGGGCAAGCCTTTTCTGTGTCTGACGCCGCGATAGCAACCGATTTCGACCATTCTCTTTATGTCAAGAGCCACTTCACTGCGAAGAGCACCCTCAACCTTGTGGGAATTTTCGATTTCGTCGCGGAGCTTTGAAACGTCATCTTCTGTGAGATCCTTGCAGCGGATATCGGGATCGATTCCTGTTTTAGCGAGGATCTGATTTGATGTTGTTCTTCCGATACCGTAGATATATGTGAGACCGATCTCAACTCTCTTCTGGTTCGGAAGTTCAACGCCAGCTATACGAGCCATTTATTATACCTCCCCTTTCCTGCTCAACCCTGTCTCTGCTTGTGCTTGGGGTTTTCGCAGATTACCATTACGTTGCCGTTTCTTTTGATTATTTTGCATTTTGAGCAAATTTTCTTAACGGAAGGTTTTACTTTCATTGTATATTACCTTTCCTTTCAGCTTTGATTATTTTCGCTTGGAAGTCTCCATGTAATGCGACCTTTATTAAGATCGTAAATGGAAACCTCTATCGTGACACGGTCGCCCGGCACGATTCTGATATAGTTCATTCTGAGTTTTCCCGAAAGCTGTGCGGTCACTATATGACCGTTCGGGAGCTTGACCTTGAAGGTGGCGTTCGGCATTGCCTCAACAACCGTACCTTCAAACTCTATAACATCGTCTTTTGGCATTGATTCCCTCCTGAAATGTCTTTGTCATTCGACTTTTGTAAGAAGCTCAGGCTCGCCGTCGGTTATTGCAACGGTGTGCTCGTAATGAGCGGAAAGCGAACCGTCCACGGTTACGACCGTCCAATCGTTATCAAGCACTCTCACCTCGTGGCTGCCTGCTGTTATCATCGGTTCTATTGCAATCGTCATACCGGAGAAAAGCCTCGGACCTCTGCCGCGCGTTCCGAAATTCGGAACTTCGGGGTCCTCGTGAAGCTCTCTGCCCACGCCGTGACCAACGTATTGACGGATAACTCCGTATCCGAGCGACGTTGCATAACCGCAGATTTCGGCGCCGATATCACCTATTCTCGCGCCGTTTCTTGCCTCGGCGACACCGCGATAAAAGCTTTCGCGTGTTACATCTATCAGGGCTTGCGCCTCAGCTGATATCCTGCCTACCGCAAAAGTATTTGCGCTGTCACCATTGAAGCCTCGGTAGCAGGCGCCTACATCTATTTTAACGATATCGCCCTCGCGGAGCACACGATGCTTGCTCGGTATTCCGTGAATGACTTCATCGTTTATGCTGATGCACGCGCTGCCCGGAAAGCCGCCGTAACCGAGAAACGTGGGTCTTGCCCCACAGCGTTCGATAAACTCGCGTATCACCGTATCAAGATAAGCCGTTGTAACGCCTTCTCTTATATGGTCGCGCGCCGTAAGGATCGCTTCTCCGGTTATTCTGCCGGCTTTTCGCATCAATGCCAGCTGTTCGCTGTTTTTAATTGATATCATAGGTAATTAACCTCTGAATTTTTCAATAGCGGCAAGCGTGAGCGCCGTCGTATCGGCTACCTGCTCCTGACCCTCTACCGTAACCAGCTTACCCTTTGAAGAATAATACTCTTTAAGCGGCTCTGTCTGATTGTGGTAAACATTGAGTCTTTCCTTTACAACCTCCGGAACATCGTCCGCGCGGGTGTAAAGCTCACCGTCACACTTGTCACATTTTCCTTCGGCTTCCGACGGATTGTAAAGAATGTGGTATGTGCTTCCGCACTTTTTGCAAAGACGTCTGCCGCCCATGCGAGCCACTATCTTTTCGTCGGGAACCTCAATGCTTATTACGAGATCCATATTCACGCCCATAGCGTCAAGCGCCTGTGCCTGAGGAACAGTTCTCGGAAAGCCGTCAAGGATAAAACCGTTCTTGCAGTCGTCATCCTTCAGACGATGCTCGATTATACCTATAACAACGCTGTCCGGAACAAGCTCGCCCGCGTCGATATAGCTCTTTGCGGACTTTCCAAGCTCTGTGCCTTTCGCCATAGCTTCGCGGAGCAATGCGCCTGTGGAGATCGTCGGAATGTTGTACTTTCCCGAAACTATCTCCGCCTGCGTGCCCTTGCCCGCGCCGGGAGCTCCCAAAAACATAAGTTTCATAGCATTTCCTCCCTTAAATCACGGTTTATGAAACATCGGGCTTCCCCACCGCCCTGTGCGGCGGGGAAACACGAAATTTCTCTTACTGCAAAAATCCTTTGTAGTGGCGCATAGCCATCTGGGATTCCATATCTCTGACCGTTTCGAGCGCAACGCCCACAACGATAAGAAGCGACGATCCCGAGAATGATACGATACCGATACCGACGGAGAAGATCTCTGTCGAAATGATATTTACCACAAGCGGTACGCACGCGATTATTCCGAGGAAGAACGCGCCCATAAGCACAACCTTGTTCAGTACCTTCTGAATGTACTGAGCGGTGGGCTTTCCGGGACGAATGCCGGGGATCGATCCACCCTGCTGCATAAGGTTGTTTGCAACTTCAACAGGATTGAAGGAAATCGCAATATAGAAATACGCGAACGCAATAATCAGAACGAATAAAACGACTGCGTAAATCCAGTTGTCTGATGAAAGGGCGTCCTGAACTTTCGACCAGAAGCTGCCCGATTTAGGCTGGCAGAGATAAATGATCGTTACGGGGAGAGAAACTATCGTCGAGGCGAAGATGATAGGCATAACGCCCGACATATTCAGCTTGATCGGAAGGTTTGAATTCTGACCGCCGTACATTTTTCTGCCTACAACGCGCTTTGCATACTGAACGGGGATACGTCTTTCCGCGTCCGTCATATAAACCATGAATATGATGGAGGCGAGAACCATAACAACCGCAAGCACCGAAAGCACAACGGCTACCGCAACATAGGAATTGTCCTGTTCGAGATATTCGTTTATCTGAGACGAGAAGTTCGCTATTGTGGAAGGAACTCCGCAGAGAATGTTTGCAAAAAGTATCATCGAGATACCGTTGCCGATGCCCTGCTCGTCGATCTTTTCCGCAAGCCACATGATGAGCGACGCGCCCGCCGTGTAGCTGAGGATTATCGTTGCCGCGATAAAGAAGGTTTCAAACTTTGTCGAGCCCTGTGTTATGATGTTGCCGTATACGTTTGTCATCGTGGTCGAGCTGAGAAGCTGATAATAACCGAAGGCGGTTATAAGAGCAAGCGCAACCGTGAGATAACGTGTAATTCTTTCAAGCTTTTTTCTGCCTTCTTCGCCCTGCTTTGAAAGCTTTTCGAGAGCGGGGATCGCAACCGCAAGAAGCTGAATTACGATCTGCGCCGTGATGTAAGGCGATACGGCAAGCGCGAAGAGCGTTGCCTTGGAGAAAGCGTCACCGGAAAGAATGTTGAGATAACTGAATATTGAACCCGAGCCGTAGGTTTCCGCGACCTGAAGGCCGACGGCGTTTATAAACGGAACGGGGATCGCCGCACCTATACGGTACAGCAGAAGAATGAAGAGCGTAAAGAGCATCTTCTGGCGGAGCTCAGGTATTGCCCAAGCGTTTCTGAGTGTCTTAAGCACTTATACCACCTCGCACTTTCCGCCTGCCTGCTCAATTTTTTCCTTTGCGGAAGCGGAAAAGGCGCTGACCTTGACTGTGAGCTTCTTTGTAAGCTCGCCCTGGCCGAGAATCTTGACTCCGTCAAGAGCCTTGCGAACGATTTTAGCGGAGACGAGATCGTCTTCGGTTACCGTTGCTCCGTTTTCAAAGGCGTTAAGAGCTTTGACATTTACTATGGCATATTCGGTCGCGAACTTGTTGTGGAAGCCTCTTTTCGGAAGTCTTCTGTAAAGCGGGATCTGACCGCCTTCAAAGCCCGGACGTACACCGCCGCCGGATCTTGCGTTCTGACCTTTATGTCCTTTGCCTGCTGTCTTTCCGTTGCCGGAGCCTGTGCCTCTGCCTTTGCGCCATGCGGGCGTTACAGAGCCTTCAGCAGGTCTGAGTTCATTAAGCTTCATTTGGGTTTTCCTCCTTATACTGTGAATTTTTTCGATACATTGATTTTTGCCAATGCTTAAACGTTTTCCACCTTTATAAGGTGAGCGAGTATTCTTGCCTTACCCAAAACGGAAGCGTCATTATTCTGAACGGTTACGTCGCCGATCTTGTTCAAACCGAGAGACTTTGCCGTTGCTTTTTGGTTGGGTTTTGCACCGATAAGGCTGCCTGTAAGAGTAATTTTGATTTTTTCCATCTTCATTTTCCTCCTCAGCCTTTGACATCTTCGCTTGAAATACCGCGGGCTGCGGCAACCTGTTCTCTTGTGCGGAGCGCACGGAGACCTTCAAATGTAGCCTTAACTACGTTTGTGGGGTTGCTTGAACGCAGGCATTTAGCTCTGATATCCTTTATTCCCGCCATTTCAACTACCGCACGGACCGTGCCGCCGGCAAGAACTCCGGTACCGGGAGCAGCGGGCTTGAGAAGAACCTGAGCTGCGCCGTAGCGACCGATAACTTCGTGGGGGATTGTCGTTCCCTTGAGGGAAACTTCAATAATGTTTTTCTTTGCGTCTTCGATACCCTTGCGGATAGCTTCGGGATATTCGCTTGCTTTTCCAAGACCGTAGCCAACGTGACCGTTGTAGTCACCGACTACCATAATAGCAGTCTGACGAGCGATGCGGCCGCCCTTGACGGTTTTGGAAACACGGTTTGTAGCAACTGTTCTCTCTGTAAGCTCGAGAGTTGCAGGATCAATTATTTTAGCCATGTTATTCCTCCTATCAGAATGCGAGACCGCCCTCGCGGGCTCCGTCTGCAAGTGATGCTACTCTTCCGTGGTAAACATAGCCGCCACGGTCGAATACTACATCTTTGATTCCTTTTTCAAGGGCTCTTTCGGCAACCTTCTTGCCGACGAGCTTTGCGGCATCCTTGTTGCCGCCGTAGTTTTCAAAATCCTTCTCGAGAGAGGACGCCGAAACAAGTGTTACGCCGTTTACATCATCAATGATCTGTGCGCTGATGTTTGCGAGAGAACGGTAAACACAAAGGCGCGGTCTTTCGGGAGTTCCTGAAATTTTCGCTCTGACTCTCTTATGGCGGGTCAGGCGAGCTTTATTGCTGTCTTTTCTTGATACCATGATCGTCCGCTCCTTTCATTACTTACCGGTCTTGCCGGCTTTACGACGAATCTTTTCGCCGGAATATTTAACACCCTTGCCGAGGTACGGTTCAGGCGGTCTCTTTTCACGGATCTGAGCGGCGATCTGACCGACAGCCTGCTTGTCGATACCGTGAACGATAACTACGTTTGAGTTTGGTACTTCAAATGTTATGCCATTTTCTTCTTTGAAGATAATGGGATGTGAATAACCGAGCGCAAGAGTAAGAGTTTTGTTTGCGAGCGCTGCTTTGTAACCAACGCCTACGATCTCAAGAGTTTTTGAGAAACCGTTTGTAACGCCTTCAACCATATTGGCGATAAGCGTGCGTGTAAGACCGTGCAAAGCTCTGTATTCTTTGTCATCATTGGGGCGTTCGACTATGATGAAGCCGCCCTCGTTCTTTATGGAAATTCCGGAGTGGAATGTTTCCGTAAGAGTACCCTTGGGTCCCTTTACCGTAACCGTGCTGCCGTTGATTGTTACGTCAACGCCTGCGGGAACAGCGATATGTTTTCTACCGATTCTTGACATATTCTCTCCTCCCTCCGATTACCAGACAAAGGCGATGATTTCGCCGCCGACGCCAAGCTCACGGGCTTTTTTGTCGGTCATTATGCCCTTTGATGTGGATACGATGGCAATGCCGAGTCCGCCGAGGACCTTGGGCATGTCTTCGCAGTTTGAATAAATACGAAGGCCGGGCTTGGAAACTCTGCGGAGTCCCTGAATGGTCTTTGTCTTACCCTTACCGTATTTAAGAGTAATTCTGATTATTCCCTGTCTGCCGTCTTCGATGATCTGATAGCTCTTGATGTAGCCTTCCGCAACAAGAATGTCAGCAATGGCTTTCTTCATATTGGAAGCGGGTACGTCAACCGTTTCATGCTTTGCGTCGTTCGCATTTCTGATACGGGTGAGCATATCGGCAATTACGTCTGAGATTTGCATTGTTATTTCCTCCTTAATGCAAGTTTTCGCGGAGCGTGTGTGCGCTTCGCCTTGCCTGCCGGAATTTTTCCGGCGGCGTGTCGGCGGTTAAAGCTCTTCGCTTTCCTTCCGACAAGATGGAGCGTTTACCGTGTTATTACCAGCTTGATTTCTTTACGCCGGGTATCTGACCCTTGTAAGCAAGCTCACGGAAGCAGATTCTGCAAATGCCGTATTTACGGAGATATGCGTGAGGTCTGCCGCAGATTTTGCATCTTGTGTATTCTCTTGTGGAATACTTCTGAGGCTTCTGCTGTTTGAGTTTTAATGCTGTTTTTGCCATTTATTTTACCCCCATTATTTTGCAAAGGGAGCGCCCATCAGTGTGAGGAGCGTCTTTGCTTCTTCGTCTGTTGTTGCAGTCGTAACAAAGGTAATATCCATACCCATTATCTTCTCAACCTTGTCGTATTCGATTTCGGGGAAGATGAGCTGCTCTTTAAGACCGAGCGAGTAGTTGCCGCGGCCGTCGAAAGCGTTGGGATTGATACCGCGGAAGTCACGGACGCGGGGAAGCGCGAGGTTGAACAGTCTGTCCATAAATTCGAACATTCTGTCACCGCGGAGCGTAACCTTTGCGCCGATCTTCATTCCGGCTCTTACCTTGAAGTTTGCTACCGACTTCTTTGCGAATGTGGGTACGGCCTTCTGACCTGTGATATCGGTAAGATAACCGATAGCGAGGTCAATAACCTTCGGGTTGTCTTTGCCTTCGCCGCAGCCCATGTTGATAACGATCTTATCAAATCTCGGTATCTGCATCGGGCTCTTGTACGAAAACTGTTTTGCAAGTTCCGGAGCGACTTCGGCTTTATAAAATTCTTTCAATCTTGCTGCCATTTCATCTTACCTCCATTAAAACTTGCTTCCGCATTTTGCGCAAACGCGGGTCTTTGTCTTTTTGGTCTTGCCGTTTTTGTCCTTTGTTGTTTCAACAAGTGTCTTTACGCGGCGACCTGCCTTGCACTTATCGCAATAAAGCATGACCTTGTCTGCATAGAGCGCGCCCTCGACCTTCATTATGCCGCTGGGATCGTTCTGATTTCTTGCTTTAACGTGCTTGGTCTGTACGTTTACTTTTTCAACGATAACCTTGCCCTCTTCGGGGGATACCGCCATTACCTTGCCTTTGACGCCCTTGTCGTCGCCGGAAATAACAATAACGGTATCGTCTTTTCTGATATGCATTTTCATTTTAAGATTCCTCCATTAAAGTACTTCGGGTGCGAGAGAAAGGATTTTAAGATAGTCCTTGTCTCTGAGCTCTCTTGCTACAGGTCCAAATATACGCGTGCCTCTCGGCGTTTTGTCATCCTTGATGATTACAGCCGCATTCTCGTCGAATCTGAGGGTAGAGCCGTCAGGACGTTTGATGCCCTTAACGGTACGGACGATTACAGCCTTTACGACTTCGCCCTTCTTTACCTGACCGCCGGGAGCTGCCTTTTTGACAGCCGCGACCACAACATCTCCGACACCGGCATATCTTCTTCCGGTACCGCCGAGCACACGAATACACATAAGTTCTTTTGCGCCGGTATTGTCGGCGACTTTCATAAGCGATTGCTGTTGTATCACTGTGCTTTCCTCCTTAGCATTCACATCTCACAGGCTGCGGCAATCCGCCGCTCCAGCCCTGCACTGTGAATTTTATTTTGCTTTTTCGATTATGGAAACCAGACGCCATCTCTTGTCTTTTGAAAGGGGTCTTGTTTCCATTACGCTGACCTTGTCGCCGATACCGCACTCATTGTTCTCATCGTGAGCCTTGAGCTTTACCGTTCTCTTGACGACTTTGCCGTACTTGGGGTGCTTAACGTTGTCTTCGATAGCAACAACGATCGTTTTGTCCATCTTGTCGCTTACGACCTTGCCGACTCTCGTTTTTCTGAGATTTCTCTCTGTTACTTCACTCATGACATTTCTCCTCTCTCAGATTACTGTTCGTTCTTCTCGCGAAGGACTGTCATAACTCTCGCGATGTCCCTCTTGGTTTCCGTAATCTTGTGGGGATTGTCAAGCTGGTTTATCGCGTGCTGGAAGCGAAGGTTGAACAGCTCAGCTTTAAGCTCCTTGAGCTTCGCGTCGAGTTCAGCGGAAGTCATTGTTTTAAGTTCTGCTGCTTTCACTGTATTATTCCTCCTCTGCTTCTTCTTTCTTTACAAACTTACATTTGATCGGGAGCTTGTTCGCCGCAAGACGCATAGCTTCCTTTGCGTCTGCTTCGCTTACGCCGTCCATCTCAAACATAACTCTGCCCGGCTTAACAACTGCAACCCAGTATTCGGGAGAACCTTTACCGGAACCCATTCGGGTTTCAGCGGGCTTTTCCGTTATCGGCTTATCCGGGAAGATTTTTATCCATACCTGACCGCCACGCTTGATGTAACGCGTCATAGCGATACGGGCTGCTTCTATCTGGTTGCTTGTGATCCAAGCGGGTTCAAGCGCCGCAAGACCGTACGTTCCGTATGTTACGGTGTTGCCTCTTGTAGCCTTGCCCTTCAGACGTCCGCGCTGCACACGTCTGTATTTAACTCTTTTAGGCATTAACATTTTTATCGCCTCCGTCTCTGTGCTGCTGTCTGGGAGCACGATTGCTTCCCGCGAAGTTCGGCTTGCGATCACCGTTTCTGCGATCTCCGCCCTTGCGGTCGCCTCTGTCGTTTCTTCTGCCGTCGCGAGGTCTTTCGGAAGGAACATAGCCCTTGGCCATCTTGTCTGCAAGGATTTCGCCCTTGTAGATCCAGCACTTGATGCCTATCTTGCCGTAGGTTGTGTTTGCTTCCGCAAAACCGTAGTCGATATCGGCGCGAATCGTCTGAAGCGGAATCGTACCTTCGTGGTAGTGCTCGGTTCTTGCGATTTCGGCGCCGTTAAGACGTCCGCCGCAGGAAATCTTTATTCCCTTTGCACCGAGTCTCATCGTTCTGCCGATAGCCTGTTTCATGGCACGACGGAACGCAATTCTCTTTTCGAGCTGTGCTGCGATGCTTTCCGCAACAAGCTGAGCGTCGAGGTCGGGAGATTTAACCTCCGCAACGTTGACGAGAGCAGGCTTGCCGACGAGCTTTTCGATCTCAACGCGGAGCTTTTCGATTTCAGCGCCGCCGCGACCGATAACAACACCGGGCTTAGCACAGTGGATGAGAACCTTTACGTTCTGGGGCGTGCGTTCGATTTCTATCTTCGGAACGCCTGCGGAGTAAAGCTTCTCTTTGAGATACTTTCTCAGTTTGTAGTCAGATACGAGCGTGTCGCCGAATGTTTTGTCATCTGCGAACCATCTCGAATCCCAATCCTTGATTACACCGACACGAAGACCGTGCGGATTAACTTTCTGACCCATTTTTCGTCCTCCCTCTCTTAAGCTCTTTCCTTCACAGCGATCGTAACATGAGACGATCTCTTGAGGAGTCTGTCTGCACTGCCCTTGGCACGCGGAAGAAGTCTCTTAAGCGTGGGGCCGGGGCAAACGAAGCATTCGGATACGTAAAGCTTGCTTGCGTCCATACCGAAATTGTTTTCGGCGTTTGCAATTGCGCTCTTAAGCAGCTTTACAAGGTATTCGCTTGCCGATTTGGGAGTGTTTTTGAGTATTGCCATTGCGGTTCCCGCATCCTTACCTCTGATAAGGTCAAGCACTATCTGTACTTTGCGCGGGGAAATTCTGGCATATTTAAGATATGCTCTTGCTTCCATAATAACTTATTCCTCCTTAGCTCGGTACATTAGGTGTTTGATGTTTTTGAACCGGAATGTCCGCGGAAGGTACGGGTGGGAGCGAACTCGCCGAGGCGATGTCCTACCATATCCTCCGTCACATAAACCGGAACGTGTTTTCTTCCGTCGTGAACAGCTATTGTGTGTCCAACGAATTCAGGGAAGATAACGGAAGCACGCGACCAGGTTTTAACGACCTTTTTCTCTCCGGCTTTATTCATGGCTTCAACTCTGGAATAAAGCTTTTCTTCAACGAAAGGTCCTTTTTTCAAGCTTCTGCTCATTTCTTATGCCTCCTTATTTACCGTTTCTGTGTTTTACAATGAACTTTTCGGTTCTTGCCTTCTTGTCTCTCGTCTTATAACCCATTGTGGGCTTGCCCCAAGGAGTAACGGGAGTGGGACGACCGATAGGTGACTTACCTTCACCACCGCCGTGAGGGTGATCGCAGGGGTTCATTACCGAACCGCGTACCGTAGGACGAACGCCTCTGTGGCGTGTCTTACCTGCTTTACCGACCTTGACGTTTTCGTGATCGATGTTGGAAACCTGACCGATTGTCGCTTTGCAATCAAGGTGAATAAGTCTTACCTCGCCCGAGGGAAGTCTTACCTGAGCCATGCCGTTTTCTTTCGCCATAAGCTGAGCTGCGCTTCCCGCACTGCGAACGAGCTGACCGCCCTTGCCTGCGTAAAGTTCAATGTTGTAGATAAATGTACCTACGGGGATTTTTTCTATGGGAAGCGTGTTGCCAGGCTTGATGTCGGCTTCCGCTCCGGAATATATCATATCGCCGTCCGTAAGACCTACGGGAGCGATGATATACTTCTTTTCGCCGCTTTCATACTGAATGAGGGCGATGTAAGCAGTGCGGTTGGGATCGTATTCAACGCCGATAACCTTTGCCGCGCCTTCAAAATAATCGCGCTTGAAGTCGACTATTCTGTATTTCTGCTTGTTGCCGCCGCCGTGATGACGGACGGTGATTTTGCCGTAGCTGTTTCTGCCGGCATGTTTTTTCTTAACTGTAAGAAGGCTCTTCTCGGGAGTGAACTTTGTGATTTCCGCAAAATCCGGAACCGTCATTCCTCTTCTGCCGGGAGTCGTAGGATTATATTTTACTGTTGCCATTTTCGCTGCTCCTCCTCATTAGATCATTCCGTCGAAGAATGCTATCGTCTTGGAATCCTTCGTAAGAGTGACGATCGCTTTCTTCCATGTTCTTGTTGCACCGGGCTTGTGACCGCCGAGTGACTTCGGTTTGCTCTTTACGCTGACCGTATTAACGGACGCTACCTTGACGCCGTCGAAAACCGCTTCAACCGCGCTTGCGATTTCGGGCTTTGTGGCGTTGCGAAGAACTTCAAACGTGTATTTCTTCGTTTTTGTTCCGTCAAGGCTTGCTTCCGAAATAATCGGTCTGATTATAATATCATGAGCCGTTTTCATTATGCATACACCTCCGTGATCTGTTCGACCGCGCCCTTAGCCATAACAAGCTTGTCACAGTTAAGAATGTCGTACACATTGATTGTGTTCGCATACGCCGTCTTAACGCCGGGAATGTTTGCAAGGCTGCGGACTACCATATCGTTCTTTTCGGAAAGAACAACAAGTGCCTTTCCTTCTGCGCCGATAGCCTTGAGCATATTCACCATTGTCTTTGTTTTGTATTCGCTTGCCGTGATAGCGTCAACGCAAACGAACTCTCCGCCGGAAACCTTTGAAGAAAGAGCGCCCTTTATAGCAAGCTGTCTTGTCTTCTTGTTCATTGCCGTGCGGTATGATCTGGGCTTCGGGGCAAATACAACGCCGCCGTGCGTCCACTGAGGAGCACGTGTGCTGCCCTGTCTTGCTCTGCCTGTTCCCTTCTGGCGCCACGGTTTCTTACCGCCGCCGGAAACTTCTGTTCTCGTAAGAGCAGACTGTGTACCCTGTCTTTGATTGAGAAGGTACATTCTGACCGCTGCATGAAGGATAGCTTCGTTGACTTCAACCGCGAACACGGAGTCGCAGAGGTCAATTGTGCCAACCTGAGCACCGGACATGTCCAAAACTTTCATTTCAGCCATTGTGTCGTTCCTCCTTCTCAGCCTTTAACCGTGTTGCGGATGAATACGATTCCGCCCTTCGCGCCGGGGATTGCACCCTTGACTGCGATGAGGTTCTTTTCAACGTCAACACGTACTACGTTAAGGTTCTGTACCGTAACCTGTTCGTTACCGTACTGACCAGCCATCTTTTTGTTTTTGAATATACGCGACGGAGAAGAGTTAGCGCCCATTGAACCGGGTTGACGGTGAACAGGGCCTACGCCGTGCGTCATTCTGAGCTTGTGGCAATTCCATCTCTTTATAACGCCGGAATAGCCGCGACCCTTTGTGATGCCCGTGACATCAACTCTGTCGCCGGCAGCGAACGTATCGGCTGCAACGATGTCGCCTACGTTCATCTCCTTTGCGCCGTCAAGACGGAACTCCTTGAGATGTCTTTTAGCCGCAACGCCTGCTTTGGCAAAATGACCTGCCACAGGCTTTGTGAGCTTCTTGTCGGCAATGTCCTCAAAACCGAGCTGAACGCTGTCATAGCCGTCGGTTTCGGTTGTCTTCTTCTGAACGACAACGCAGGGACCTGCCTCGATTACCGTGACCGGAACCACATTTCCGGCCTCGTCGAAAATCTGCGTCATGCCGATTTTCTTACCGATGATACCTTTTTTCATTGTTTTTCCTCCTGTTTTGGTTATTGGTTGACCATCACGCAAGCTGAGCGGGTCAACGTGACCGCGGCATATATAAATTAGGAAGATTGTTCCCGCATCTATGCCAATTGAAATTGATCAGACCGTTTGTGTGGATTAAAGCTTGATTTCAATTTCAACGCCGGCCGGAAGTTCAAGACCCGTAAGAGCTTCAATTGTTTTCTGCGACGGCTTGATTACGTCGATAAGTCTCTTGTGGGTTCTGATTTCGAACTGCTCTCTGCTGTCCTTGTATTTGTGGACCGCGCGCAGTATTGTAACGATTTCCTTCTCCGTGGGGAGCGGAATGGGACCGGAAACTTCAGAGCCGTTTCTCTTTGCGGTTTCAACGATCTTCTTCGCTGCGGCGTCGATCAGAGTGTGATCGTAGCTTTTGAGTCTGATTCGGATTTTTTCGCTTGTTGCCACTTTCTTTTTGCCTCCTGTTTAAGATTTTTTTAAGTAGGCGGCGGCGCTTTTCTCAGCGCCTCAGCTTTATGGAACACTCTGCCGGGCGTTTCCACACCCTCTAAATAAAAACCGGAAAATATTCCGGCGGCAAATGTGTTTTTTTCATAGGATTGACACCGCACGCGGTGCAATATCCGAAAAACACCTGTGAGATTCCGAAAAGCTCTCGCCCGGTTCAATGTCGGACATACTCTGCGGAAATTCCCCGTGAAATCACGGCAACCTCCCGCTTCATCGCACATCAAGCTTTTTTATTTTACATTATACCTTGCTTTTTTGCAATACTTTTTTGAAAAATCTCCAAAAAAATGTGCAGAGAAAATCAGAGAAATTTCAAGCGATTTTTTGTGCAGTTTATACAAATAAGTTGTTTTTTCAAAATTACTGTGGATTTTTGATTTGATTATGGTATAATTTATTGGAATTAAGTTAAAAAAGAAGGTTTATATATGACAAAAACACTTGATTACAAAACTCACGGCACATGCTCGAGAATGGTGCATATTGAAATAGAAGACGGCATAATCCGCGATGTTAAATTTATCGGAGGCTGCAACGGCAATACTCAGGGCGTTGCAAAGCTTGTGATAGGCAGAAAGGCTGACGAGGTCGTAAAGCTTCTTCGCGGAACCGACTGCGGCGGCAGAGGAACCTCCTGCCCCGATCAGCTTGCAAAAGCAATAGAAGAGGCAATGAAAAACTGAAATGCTTACAGACACACATACGCACTGCTTTCCCGACGCGCTTGCTCCTAAAGCAATAGGCGTTCTGTCCGGCGAAAGCAAGCAGCTTGCGCATACCGACGGCACTCTTTCTGGGCTTATTGCTTCGATGGACAAATACGGGGTTGACAAAAGCTTTGTGCTCAACATTGCGACAAATCCCCGTCAGCAGGAAAACGTAAATAAGTTTGCCGCCTCCATAAATAATTATAAAGGAAGAATTATTTCGTTCGGCTCGATAAATCCCGATTGTCCCGACAAAAAAGCCGCCGCAAAGGAGATAAAAGAGCTTGGGCTTTACGGCGTCAAGCTTCATCCCGACTTTATGGGACATAATTTCGACGACGACGCTTTTTCCGAGGTGCTTTCAGCCTGCGCGGAATACGACCTGACGGTCATCATTCACGCCGGACTCGATTTCGTTTCGCTCGATCACGTTCACGCAACTCCCGAAATGATTGCTTCCGTGTGCGATAAGTTCCCTTCACTGCGTCTTGTCTGCGCGCATCTCGGCGCAAACTTTATGTACGAAAAATCGGCTGAGCTTCTGTCAAAGAAAAATATATGGATAGACACCGCCTATTCTTCTCATGTCGGCGACGTGGACGGCGCGAAAAAGGTCTTTTCCGCATTTGACGGCGACAGGATAATGTTTGCAACCGATTCTCCGTGGGAAACACCCGCAGACACAATGGCTTTTATAAATAAGCTTGAGCTTTCCGCAGAGCAGAAAGAAAAGCTGTTTTATAAAAACGCAGAAAAGCTGATAAAGCTTTCCGCAAACAAATAAATCCCGCAAGGGATTTTATATCTGCCCTTAGCGCAATTGGATAGAGTATCAGATTCCGATTCTGACGGTTGGGGGTTCGAATCCCCCAGGGCAGGCCAAAAGGAAAAGAGCGCTTTTAGCGCTCTTTTCCTTTTGCCGCCGGGGATTCGAACGGAGCGGCAGTGAATGACAGCCTTTAATCAGGCTGTCAGAACCGCGACGACCGAGCGGCGTCGAGCCGCGAGAATTCGAATTCCCCATAAATGCTTATTTCTCCGTTATCGTAACGTTTGCCGGAACAACGCCCGCCTGAAGATAAACGATTTCAAGTATCTGCGAAAGCTGATTGGGTTTAAGTCCGTCGCTTTTTACAACAACGGTCGCCTTGTCGCCATTGAGAACGGTAACGCACTCTTCAAAGCCCTTTGCCTTTATAAGCGATTCTATGTTTGCTTCAAGCTCTATGTTCGCAGCCATCGCGCTGATATCCTTAAGCGCCTGTTCCTTTGCCGCGTCAAGCGAGCCTTTGTCGTCAACAACGCTCTGAAGAACCTCAATGGCTTCATCTCTTGCCTGCTTTCTGGAAACCTCCGCCGATGCGAAATAATCCTCCGTCTGCTCCGAGCTTACGTCTGTTTTTCCGGTCTGCTGCGTATCGGGACTTTCCGGCACTTCAACATTTGTTCCTCCGAAAAGCTGCCAGTTTACATATACCGCCGCACCGATAAGTATTATCGCAAGCGCAATGACGATATTTCTTGCGCCTATTCTGCCTATTCCCTTTTTAACGCCGTCGGAAGTAAAAATACTTTTGAAGCTGAACGTTTTTTCTTCGCTTTCGGGAAGCTCAAGCGTTGCGTCCTTTGTTATCTGTTCTGCCTGCCCCATTCTGAGTGCTGTTCTCTCTGCGTTTCTCATAATACTTTCTCCTGTAAAAAATTATTTTTTTCCCACTATGCAGATACGGTTGCTCGATATCCCCAAAGCAGTTGAAACAGCTTTTATCAGCTTTGCCTGAATTTCCGCGCGATCGCCGCCTTCGCACACGATCGATACTCCGGTTATTTCCGGATATATCCGTTTTACAAGCACCGGCTCTCCCGCTCCGCTGCTGTTTTTAACGGTTATGTGACTTATGCTCTCTCCGCCGGAAACGGTCTTTTCGTCACACGCGTAAACCGATTCAACTCCGGATTTTGCCGTTATCATCACGCAAGCGTCGGATGATCCCGTTATCTGCTCCGTTATGGTTCTAATCTTATTCTCGGTTTCCGAAATATATGCCTGTGTTTCATCCGAGTCGTTCGACAGATTTTGCGTTTCCTTTTTTTCGCCGCCGGAAAGCGAGCCGAAAAGTATCAGCGCAAGTCCCACCGCGCCTATAATAATAAGCCACATCAGCTTTTTCCCGTCGGAACCCGAAAATATTCTTTTTATCTTAAGCTCCCCCATCGCCGACCTCCGAAACAGTTACCTTTGCCGTACCGTAAAACATCTCCTCTATATACTTTTTTATCTCTCCCGAAGGGCATTTTCCTTTTACCGAAATATCAATGCACCGTATCTCGATTGCGGATCTGTTCGTCGCGTCTATCGTTATCCGCACAAAAACGCAATCCTCTTCCATACCGAACTTTTTCACTATCGTATCTCTTATCGCCGTTTCCACCGCCGCCTTCTGACTTTCTATCAGCTTTGCCTGCGCGTCGGAATCGGCTTCTTTTTGTTTCTCAAATATATGCTCTATCTCATCGGAATACTGCGGAACCGACGAAAAAATGCTTATTACCGGCGTTATTATCGCCGCAAGCACACAAAGAGAAACTATGTAATTGATATATTTTTTCATCGCGCCCTCGGGCGAAATACCCGTCACTATGCCGGATATAACGCAAACCGTAAGAACCGAAATCGCAAAACCGCTCAGCTTTTCCATATCAGCCCGCTCCCGCCGAGGCGAATATCGCCATGGCTATTATAAAAAACACCGTGGAAGAGCTTATCACCGCCATCATAAGTCCCGTAACGGACGACATCTCCGAAAGGAATTTCCCCTCCCGCGAAAGTCCGAGAATTCCCGCAACCGAGGAAAGAAGCTCGAAGGCAACCTTGTTTGCCCAGAGCGTACAGAACGGATACAGAAATATAAGCAATATCGCCACCGCGCCTATTGTTCCCATGGCGGATTTAAGCACCGAAATACTTCCCGTCACGGCTGTGAGCGCCTCCCCCACCGCGCTTCCCACAACGGGAATTATATTTGAAAGCGCAAATTTTACTCCCTTGAAAAGCACCGAATCCGCACTGCGCGCGACTATGCTCTGAAACGTCAGCACACACGAAAAAGCTATCATCGTAAGCGTCATAACCGAGGTTACAAGCTTTTTTACCGTTGCCGATATGCCGGAAAGTCCGTCGTTGCCGAGCGCCGCCGCCCCGACCGATATGCAAAAGCCTATCTTTATCATCGGAAAAACAAACCCATCCGTCAGCTTTTCAAGCAGTGCCACCGCTCCGTACACAACGGCGCACCCGACAGACGACGCCGTTATCGCGCCCTCGCTTGCCATCAGCGCCGCGAGCGCAGGCAGAACATAACGCAAAAATTCGCCCATTCGTCCGGTGAATTCGGAAACCATATCCATAAGTCCGCCTATAAGTCCGTAGGAAGCGCCGCATATGCACACCGAGCAGACATATGTAAGCACGCTTTTAAGCGTGCCGCCCGACGTTGTGTCGCGCACGACGGCAAGTACGGATGCGATGATAAGCATTCCAAGCACCGTCGCAACGGACGAAACGGTCTTGGGCGCGATATCCGACAGTATTGCAAGCACGGTTTTGAAAAGCCACCCCGCGTCGAACGCCGACGCGATCTCCGAAGGCTCTGCCGATTTGTCCGTATCCGGCAGATATTCTTTCAGTTCGTCCGGCACGGCGGAGAGAACATCGCCGGTTTCCGCCCCGAGCGCTGTGACCGGAAACAGCAGCATAAGCATCGCCGCAATAACGGCGCACAACGTTTTCTTCACTTGCCGAGCACCGCCTCCGAAAGCGAAAATATGTTTTTTATCACCGGAAGGCTCAAAAGCATTATCGAACATTTGGCGGCAAGCTCTATCTTTCCGGCGACGGCACTCTCCCCGCAGTCGCGGCATATATCCCCCGTGGTCTGAGCAAGCACCGTCACCGCAAGCGATTTTATTATCGTTTCGGTATAAACTCCGAAGCCAGAGCCGTCCGAAAGCTCCCCCACATACGATATCACCGGCGCAAGCGTCGATACCGAAGCGCCGAGAATAACCGTTGCGGCGGCAAGCGAAACGAAAACCGCAAAATCTGGCTTCAGCTTTTTCACTATAAGCGCCGCGGAAACGGATATCACTCCCACGCCGCAAAGCTTTATGATACTCACAGCCCGAAAATACTTTTCACCGTATCGAAAAGCCCTCCTATTTCGCCGACTATTATAAGCAGCACTATAACGACCCCCGCAAGCGAAACAAGCATCGCCTGCTCATCTCTCCCCGACTTGCTGAGTACCATACTCGATACGGCGACAAGTATTCCTATTCCGGCGACCTTCAGAATAAGCGCAGTTTCCATTTTATCTCCCTCATATAAGCAGTATTGCCGCCATCGCTCCGACGGCGAACCCCACGGTTCTGTAAACCTTTTTGTTTTTTGCCGTTTCCGATCTTGCCTTTTCAAGCTCCGAGGACAAAAGCCCGATGTAATAATCAAAGCTTTTCAGCTGCATATGCTCGTCGCTTTTTCCTATACACTCTCCGAAGCGAAGCACCGTTTTCTTTTCCTCCGCGGAAAGATGAAGCTCTTCCTCGCACGCACGGAAAGCATCTCCCCACGCATCGAAATATATCTCGTCGTTTTCGTGCGAGCACAGCCTGTCAAGAAATCCGACGTCGGAAAGCACCTTGTTTTCAAAGCCCCTGTAAATAAGCTTTGTCGGCGTAAGAAAATATCCCACCTGATTTTTTATATACTCAAAAAGCGCAAGGAAAGCCTCCGCCTCGTCTATTCTTCGCTGTTCGCGTCTGCCGGCAAGAAGTCCGCAGGTAAAAGCAGCGAAAAACACAAGCACCGCGCCGACAGCCTTCATAACGTATCGACCGAAAGCGAAAATCCGCTTCCGAGCCGCCTTATACCTATATATTTTTCAAATATGCCCGCGTCGGCAAGCCTTTTCAGCTGAGGACGCCGCATTATATCGGAAAGCGAGCTTCCGTGCGCCGTGGCAAGAAACGGCACGCCCGTGTTTGCAACCGATATTATCGCGTCGGCTTCGGCTGATGTTCCTATCTCATCGCAGACTATCAGCTGTGCCGACATCGTTCTTGCCGCAATTTCCATTCCCTTTGCCCGCGGATAGCCGTGCATAACGTCTGCTATCCCGTCCGAAAAAAGCTCGCGCAGATATATCTCTCCGCGCGTATCTATTATGCATACGCGCAGCGCATCCTCCCCGCGCGAAAGCCTCTGCGCCGCGTCGCGCAAAAGCGTTGTTTTGCCCTCCCCCGGCGGCGAATATATCAGAGCCGATACAAGACCGCTCTGCGTTTTTATCTCGTCGAGCAGCTCTCCGCATACGCCCGTTACGGCGTGCGGTATTCTTATGCACAATGAGCTTACCGAATAAACGCTTTTCACCTTTTCTCCGTCGCTCTGCGCGCTTCCGCACACGCCTATTCTGTATCCGCCGGAAAGCGTGGCGTAGCCTTCCTTTATCGTTTCGCCGTATGTATGAACGGAATCCTCGCAAAGCCTGCCGAGCGTTTCTCCCAGCTCTTTTTCCGTGCAGACGGCAGCTTCCGTCGGCGCAAGCAGCACGTTCCGCCTGCCGACCGTAAGAGAAAGCGGCGCTCCCGCCCTCAGCCTTATCTCGCTTACGTCGCGCCCGTCGCCAAGTCTTTCCCTGCAAAGCGAAGCTATGGCTTTACCCTTGTCGCACGGCAGATATTTTATTACCCTTTCAAGCTTTTCTTCCGTAAGCGCCTCCGAAAATCTTCCGTGTGATAAATTTATATTCGTCCCCTGCGAAAAATATTCGCCAAAAAGCAAAAAGCGAGCCGGCTGAAAAGCCGGCTCGCTTTGTTTTTTCTTATTTTGTTTCCTCTGTAAGAGCTTTTTCCTTGGCGCTGTCGAATTCCTTGGGTACGGCGTCGAATATCGCGTCCGCGTGAAGCTCTTCCGAAGCCTTCTTGCAGTATTCTTCGATATTGTCCGCTGTCTTTATGCCGTCGATATACTTCTTCGAGATGTTTACCATATACTCTTCAAGCGTTTCCTTGCCCTTGGAGCATTCCTCTGTCGCAAGCTCGTAAATCACAGCTTCCATATCTTCGGGATCCATATTTTTGAATGTGTCTATATCGTATCCGAGCGCGATGATTTCATCCTTGTAATAATCCGTCATCTTGCCGAGAGCGTCGATATATTTTGCGGCGCTTGTCTTGGCGCTTGTATAATCGGAAAGCGAAGAACCGACAAGCTTGACCATTTCGTTTGTATAGTAGCCCACGCTGTAAATCACGTCGTATACAACGTCCTGAATTTCATTGTATTTGAGGGCGTTGATCTGACTTGTCGTGTAAACGGTGGAAAGAGTGTAGGTGTTCTTTGTCCTCATCATGTTTACATACTTGATGTAGTCCGTCATGTATGTTCTTACGGTTTTGAACTCGCTGTAGCTCATTCCGGCGGCGTCGCACATTGTGTGATATATCTGCGTTTTTTCTTCTATAAGGTAGTTGAGAACTGTCGTCAGTATTTCCGTGGCATTGAGAGCCATCGTTCCCTTTTCCTTATATTTTTCTACCGAATATTCTTCCTTGAGAACGGCTTTGTATTTCGATTTTATCTTTGAGATATAAGAATCGTATGTTGTCTTGTCTTTTTTTCTTATTTCGTCCGCCTCGGACTTTGTCAGTCCGTAAGGAGCGAATATCTCATCGTAAATGCCGTTCTGGAATTCAGCCATCGAAACGCCCTGCTCATCAAGATACTGTGCATAAAGCAGATCGTGAATCTTTGTTACAACGGCTGTCGGAGTTGCGGTCGAGCTGTCAAGATTATATTTGCTCTCGGCAAGAAGCTCCGCGTAGACCTCCTTGAGAGTTTCCGTGTAATCAATGAACGGCTGCGCCTTTTCAAGCGTTTTGCTTATTTCGTCCCAGCCAACAGAATAAGTGTTTCCGAGATTGTCCGAGAAATTCATCTGCGAACAGATATACGTCTTTACAAGCTCGGCGTATTTTTCGTCGGTAAGCTCGTTCTGTTTTATATAGTTGTCAGTAACGAATTCAAGAAGCGCGGCTTCAAATTCGGTATCGGTCATGGCATCGTATTTTGCCTTTTCCGCTTCGTCAAGCTCCGTGAAAAGAAGCATATCCGCCATTATACGAAGATACTTGATGTTTGTGTAATACTGCTGAGCGTCCGTTCTGTATTTCTCAAACGAATTGCCGGTAGCCGTCTTTGCGTAGCTTACGCCTATTATATCGGTAAGCTTCTGCTCAACAAGAGTTTTTATTCCGGCGGAGGTTGCAAGCTCCGAATACTTTTCGGAAACGAACTTGTCAACTATCTTCTGCGTGAACCATTCGTTGCTTCTGATGCTTGAACCCTCGACCGCCTGATCGAGCATAGCCTCCGTTACGCCGTCGGCTCTGAGGCACTGCTTGAGATAATCCTTGTAGTAACGTTTAAGCTCAAGGAACTTATTGCTTCCGGTCAGGGTGCTTTCTATTTCAAGGTATTCGTCATATGTGATGCCGACGTTGACGAACGCTTCCTCAAGAGCGACTCTCTTGAGGATATCGCTCATGCTGCCGTCTATCGTGTTTGCATTTACATAGTAAACAAGGAACGGAGAAAGGAGCGAGGAAAGGTTTGTAACCTTGTAGTATGACCACTGATCCGCGTCCTGACCTTCTTCGGGATAGCCCATATAAACGTTGCCCGTCAGCGCCGTATCCATCATATAGTCGCTGTTGAGACGCTTTATGGTAAGACCGTCGTCGTTTACGGAATAGTTTACGTCCTTTATACCGTACTGAAGCAGGTTTTTAAGCTCGGGTGTAGTGCTGAATGCCTGAACTACTTCAAGTGAACGCTTTTCGCTTGAAGTGTATGTGCTTACAGCCATCATACCTTCAAATATGTCCGTTTCCTCAACGAAAGGATTCTGAATTACCTTCACGTAATAATCGTCGCTGTAATCGTCCGCTACGGAAGCGTCGCCGACTATCGCTGCGGCGGCAAACGAATCGCCTTCGCCGTCAAAGTAGCCGAGCGCCTTGTATTCATTCATAAGCTTGAGGTGATCGGTGTACTGCGGAATGTCGAAAAGATTGCTTATTGTAAATGTTTTGTTTTCTTCGGTGTTGTAGCCGTAGATAGGATCCGCGTATGTCGCAACGGCAACGTCCTCTCCGAACGGATAGAATATTCCGAGCGCGTCGGGAACGTCTTTGAATGGTCTGACGCTTTCGTTCGCCTTTACCTTTGCAAGAAAATCGGCAAGGTCGGAATAGCCGCTTACGTTGTCTATATTGAAGCCGTATTTGTCGGCAAGCTTTTTATCGACCGCAAGATAAGTGTACTCAGCAAGAAGATTGTTTGAAGGAACCGCCTTTACGTCGCCTGTCATAGCCGAAATCTGCGAAAAATATGTGGGGTAAATATATTGGTTGAGCTTCTGATAGCTTTCTTCCGTAAGATAGCTTGTGATAGACGCGATTATCGAATTTTCGTCGAAGTAATCGTACATATCCTTGCCGGATATCATAACTATATCAATTGGCGATGCGGGGTCGGGATAAACTATCGAAATGATACCGCCCTCGTCAACCGTTGTCTGCTCGGCGGTATATACCGGCCTTGTGGAAACGGTTTCCGCGATTACGGTCACGTTGTTTTTCTTCCACTTGCCGCTGCCGGAGCTGAGCGAAGCCGCGATTCTTGCCTGCTCGTCGGCAAGCTTCTGCATGTACTTGTTGTACTGCTGGATTGCCGCGTCAAGATTGTCAAGATGCTTTTTCTCCGCTATTCTTTCTTCGATAAGCTTATAATATTCGTCCTCTGTCACAAGAGTGAGCTTTATCTTCGTTTCATACTTTGCAACAAGTATTTTGTTTATCTGCTCCTCGACTGCCGCCACAGCCTCGGGCGTGGTCGAGCTTTCCGTTATACCCAAAAGGTTAAGCGTTGTGGGCAGACGGTCGTCCGTTTCGGTCTGCTCTGTTTTTTCAAAAAGCGAGCAGCCCGTCATTGCAAGCGCGCCGAAAAGC
>CAVKJG010000003.1:0-67641 GCA_963656825.1 Sphaerochaetaceae bacterium | reverse complement strand
CCGCTTGTTTCGGAGAAAAAAGCCTATACGGGAGAGAAGAAAACGGAAACAAGCATAAAAATTTTTTCAAAAAAAATAAATCTTTTCGGAAATAGCGAGATTTCTTATGAAAAATATGATACAATAGAGGAAGAAAAACGTATTTGCCTGTTTGACAGGATAGAGCTTCCGCTGTTTGTCATAAAAAAGACTTATTCCGAATATGTTACGGAATCCGCAAGTACGGACGAAAAAACGGCTTATATGCTTGCAAAAAAAGAAATACTGCGGCAGAGCGGGGAGGCGCTTTCCTCCGTGCAGATACTTGCGCGTGAGGAAAGGTGGGAGTCCGACGGCGACGTTTTTGTTCTTTACACGGATATAGACTGTATAGCAAACATTGCAAAAGAAGTATTCATAGATGCAGACGGAGATAAGTAAATGTACGAAAAAATTCTTTATACCGAAACGATGGAGCAGACGGCAAGTCTTTTCGGAAATTTTGATATGAACGCCGCAAAGCTTGAAAAAGCGTTCGGCGTAAGCATTACAAACCGTGAAAGCGACCGCGGCGGAGGCGATGCGATAATCATTCGCAGCGAGGACAGCGATTCGCTTCTTTCGGCGTTTTCCGCGCTTGAATATCTGCTTTCCATGGTCGCTATGGGAACGGAGCTTTCCGAGCAGAGCGTGGATTATGTGATAAATACCGTCACAAGCGGAGAGCCGCTCGAACGCTTCGGCGACGACTGTATATGCGTTACAACGCGCGGCAAACCCATAAAAGCAAGAACGGTGGGACAGAAGAAATATATAGACGCCATAAAGAAAAACACCGTTATTCTGGGGCTGGGGCCGGCAGGAACGGGAAAGACGTTTCTTGCGGTGGCTGCCGCTTCGACGGCATTGCGCAACAAAGAGGTTTCGCGCATAATTCTGACGCGTCCCGCAGTTGAGGCGGGAGAACGACTCGGCTTTCTGCCCGGCGATCTTCAGAGCAAAATAAATCCGTATCTTCGTCCGCTTTACGACGCCATGTTTGAAATGTTCGGCGCGGAAACCTATCAGCGCCATATAGAGCGCGGAACGATAGAGATTGCGCCGCTGGCATATATGCGCGGACGGACGCTCGACGATTCGTTCATTATTCTTGACGAGGCGCAGAACACTACTCCCGAACAGATGAAAATGTTCCTGACGCGTCTCGGCTCGGGCTCTAAAGCCGTTGTAACGGGAGACATAACGCAGACCGACCTTCCGTTCGGCAAAAAAAGCGGTCTTGCGGAGGCTTCAAAAATTCTTCGCGGAATAGAGGGCATAGCGATACATGAATTTTCAGAGCGCGACGTCGTGCGTCACAAGCTTGTGCAGAAGATAATTTTAGCTTACGACAAATACGAAAGGGAAATGAAAAAATCACCCGAAAAATTCAGAATGAAAAGATCGGGAGGAGAGGAAAAATGAGATTTCACAACGAAATATATTTTCTTGACACTCAAAGCAGGCTGCCCGTTACGGCGGATATGAAAAGGCTTATCCGAAGGGCTGTAGGCGAAACGCTGAAAAGCGAGGACTTTCCGCACCCGGCGGAGGTTTCGGTGACGTTTACAGACAACGACGGCATACGTGAGCTTAACCGCGAATACAGAGGAAAGGATTCTCCCACCGATGTTCTTTCGTTTCCGATACTTTCGGAGGACGATTCCGATTGGGACACGGACGAAGCAAACGGCTGCGCGGTGCTCGGCGATATAGTGATATCGGTTGAGCGCGCAATGGAGCAGGCGGAGCTGTACGGTCACAGTCCGGAAAGGGAAATAGCGTTTCTTTCGGTACATTCAACGCTTCATCTTCTCGGCTACGATCATGAGCGCAGCGACGATGAGGACAGGCTGATGCGTGAAAAACAGGAAAAAATATTATCATCAATAGGACAGGAGCGTAAAAGCGCAAAATGAAAAAGAATATTTTTACGGCGATAATAGGCAGGGCAAACACGGGAAAATCGACGCTTCTCAACACATTGCTCGGCGAAAAAATAGCGATAGTTTCCGATAAGCCCCAGACCACGCGCACAAAAATCACCGGCATAACGTCACGCGGGGAAACGCAGTATGTTTTTCTTGATACGCCAGGCGTTCACAAGCCGCAGGACAAGCTCGGCTCGTTTATGATGCGCGCGGCATCGGACGCCGCGGCAGGCGTTGATCTTATTCTTTATATCGTTGCGGCAGGCGACAGAATAGGCCCGATAGAAGAATCTCTTATGAAGAAATTCGGCAGCATAGGCGTTCCCGTCATACTTCTTGTAAACAAAACGGACATAAGCACGGCAAAGGAAATAGGCGATACCATTCTTCGTTTTTCAGAAAAATATAATTTTGCCGCCGTTATTCCGATATCCGCAAAGAACGGCAAAAATACGGATATAATCTTTGAGGAAATCGATAAATACGCAATAGAGGGAGAATGGATCTTCCCGGACGACATGATAACCGATCAGCCGGAAAGACAGATAGCGGCTGAATTCATAAGAGAAAAACTGCTCCGCCTTTTAAGCGATGAAATTCCGCACGGAACAGCCGTCGTTATAGAAGACTGGAAGGAAACGTCAAAGCTGCTTTCCATACGCGCCGAAATATTCTGCGAAAAAGCGTCACACAAGCCTATAATAATAGGCAAGGGCGGCGCAACGCTCAAGCGCATCGGCGAAACGGCAAGACAGGATCTCGAAGCGTTTTTCGGCATAAAGGTGTTCCTTGACCTCTGGGTAAAGGTGAAAGAAAATTGGCGGGCTTCCGAAGCGGCTGTAAGCAATATGGGCTTCAAGCGCGAGGAGCTCTGACGGAGGCTGTATGATATCCACCGTAAAAGGCATTGTACTCCGCGAGGTCGATGTCGGCGAATCGGACAAAATGCTTACGTTGCTGACGGCGGAGATGGGACAGATTTCCGTCTACGGCGGCGGCGTGAAAAGACTGAAAAGTCCGCATTTTGTGGCGTGTCAGCTTTATACTTATTCGGAATTCACGATCTACGGCTCGCGCGATAAATATTATCTGCGGGAATCCGCGCCGACGGAAAGCTTTTTCGGCATACGCGATACGCTTGAAGGCGCGGCGCTTGCGGCATATATCGCCGAGGTCGCCTGCGATATTTCGCTTGAAGATCAGCCGGAGGAAAAGCTTTTGCGGCTTGTGCTCAATTCGTTTTTCTGTATAGCCAAAAAGCTTAAATCCATAGCGCAGATAAAGGCGGCTTTTGAGCTTCGCGCGGCGGCGGAGGCGGGCTTTATGCCGGATCTTGTCGGGTGCGAGGGCTGCGGAAAATCGGAGCTTGATACATATTATTTTGATGTCGAGGGCGGATATTTCTGCTGTGAAAGCTGCTATCGCGCAAAGGAGACCGATTTTGACGTTCAGGCTAAGCGTACAAGCGAGGCGGAGGGAATATATTCGCACGCGCACCTTATAATTCCGCTTACGCCGTCCGTATTTTCGGCAATGAGATATGTGCTTTACTGCAAGCCGGAAAGGCTGTTTGCTTTTGAGCTGAAGGACGAGGCGATGAGCGAATTTTCAGGCGCCTGCGAAAAATATCTGCTTGGTCATCTTGAAAGAAGCTTCCGCTCGCTTGATTTTTATAATTCGGTGAAATAAAAACGAAAAAAACAGAGATGAAAAAAATCACCTCTGTTTTTCTTTGTAAGGTTTAATCAGTGGAATACGAAGCGTTTTGTCTGCTTTGGAACATCACTCTCGGCGAAGCTGCGCAAACGCTACGCATTTGCAAATCCACACCCGTCTCGGCGTCGCCGAGAAGAGGGCGGTGGCACGGCTTGCCGTGACGGAGAGGGTATGCCTCAACCGTCTGTGCAGGTATTAAAAAATCTGTATATCGTCCCCGATAATTAAAGTTTCTTTTGCCTTTTTTAATAAGCTCTGTCTGTACAGGTATTAAAAAATCTGTACATTGCCCCCGATAACTAAAGTTTCTTTTCCCTACTTTTCTTCAGGGAAAAAAGTATGGTCGAATTCAAAAAATACTATGGTTTTAAGCGTACCGTCAGAGCCGAAGAAACACTCTGTAACGGAATCTTCGCTTACTGCGCTCCTGACCGTCACCTTGTCCGATTCTTTTATCGGCGCGCGATAAGAAATACGGTAAGAGACGATCTTCTTTTCTCTGTAAAGATCTTCGGGCAAAGCTTCTATTGCAAGAGTAAGATAATTTGCGTTATGAACATGACCGTTATAATCTATATCTCCGCGACGAAGCAAAACCTCTTGCTCGAAATCGAATTCCTTCGGCACGACAAGACGCGGCGGCTTCTGTTCATTTTCATCATCAGGCTCCGGAGCATATCTTGCAATAAGCTCCTCTGTTGACTTTACAAGCTTTCCTGTGGCAACATCAAGTCTTACAAGCTTTGCGCTTCCCTCTGCGCATACTTCTCCCGACGCGGTTTTTATCGCCATTTTTCTGCCGCTTTGAATTGCGGGCTTAAGTCCCACCGCGCATGTTGACTGAATAAGCTCTTCACCGTATTTCGGCGCGCGATGGATCTTCACATTCCATTCCGCAACTATCCATGCAATTCCCGCAGCGCTGCCCGATATAAGACTGTCTCCGACAGAATCCGAATGGTGACTTCCCGTATTTTCAAACACGCGCAGAATCGCCTCCGGAGTCATAAGTCCGCCCCTGCCGAAGTCCTCTATTCTGCTGTGATATTTTTCGCTGAATATCATTTTTTCTACCGTCTTTCATTATATTTACAAGACCGATTATATCACCGGAAGCCGCCTTTTCAGGTGGCTTTTTTCGCGGCTGTAACCGTATTTTTAAGAAGCATTGTAACCGTCATAGGTCCTACTCCGCCCGGAACGGGCGTGATAAACGAAGCTATCGGCTCGACAGCCGGAAAATCGACATCGCCCGTAAGCTTGCCTTCGGGCGTTCTGTTCATACCTACGTCGATCACGACGGCGCCCGCCTTCACCATATCGGCGGTTATAAAGTTCGCCTTGCCGACGGCGGAAACAAGTATGTCCGCCCGACGTGTGATTTCGGGCAGATTTTTTGTTTTTGAGTGGCAGATCGTCACCGTGCCGTTTTCGTGCAGAAGCAGCATTGCCATAGGCTTTCCCACTATGTTGCTCCGTCCCACGACTACACATTCCTTGCCCTCTATGCTTATTTTGCTGCGATGCAGAAGCTCAATTATTCCCGCCGGAGTACACGGCAGAAAGCTGAAGCTCCCCGTCATTATCTTGCCGACGTTTTCGTCGCGGAATGCGTCAACGTCCTTTTCGGGCGCGATATGCGCGATTATATTCCGCTCGCTTATATGCTTTGGCAGCGGAAGCTGAACAAGTATGCCGTTTACGTCACTGCGGAAGTTCAGTCCGTCAAGCACGGAGATAAGCTCTTTTTCGGAGGTTTCCGCAGGCAAGGCGATTATTTCGGAGCGTATGCCCGTTTCGTCGCAGGCTTTTTTCTTGTTGCGGACATAAATTTGCGAAGCGGGATCGTCGCCGACTATCACAACGGCAAGACAAACGCTTATTCCTTCCGCCAAAAGCCTTGCAACCTCCGCTTTTATTTCCACTCTCACCTCGGCGGAAATCGCCTTTCCGTCAATTATCTTTGCCATCTTCGTTTTCTCCGTCTGATTTTTCGGGCGCGTCTTTTTCTTGCTTTTTCAAAACGACCTTTATCGGCGGAGCTTCTTCGTCCTTGCTCTCGTCCGCCATGAAAAGATCCTTTTTCGAGCTTGCGCGGCGGAGCGCTTTGTCGCTTTCCGCCTCGTTTTTTTCAAATTCTGCAGTATCGAAATCAACCGAAGAATCGGTTTCGGGCGCTTCGTATCCGCTCTTTCCTATTCCGAAGAAATACGGGATGGAAACATCGTAGCTGCGTCTTATTTTTCCTTCTTTTTCTTTCTTTGCGGCAAGAACATGAAATACCACCGTAAGCGGCAGCGATATCACAAACAGCACCATTCCGAGCAGTGCCGAAACTCTTATTCCGGTGTTTCCGAGGTAAAGAGAATCCGTCCGGAGCTGTTCTATGAAAAATCTTCCGAAGCCGTACCAGCCGAGATACCACAAAAGCACCTCGCCGCCGAACTTTTTCTTTTTATAAAATACGTTTATCAGAATAAATCCGATAAGATTCCATACCGACTCGTAAAGGAACGTGGGATGGACGAAAACCATATCGGCGGTTGCAAAATCGCTGTAGGTGTTCCCGTTCTGCAGTCCCATGCGGAGAAAATACAAGGGGTGCGATTCGGAAACGATTCCGCCATAGGCTTCGCCGTTGAAAAAGTTTCCCCATCTGCCAAGAAGCTGACCTATCATAACCCCGGGAATTATCATATCCGCATATTTGAAAAAGTCTATCTTTTTATAAAGCGATACCAGAATAACCGCTATTGCGCCGCCGATTATTCCGCCGTATATGGCAAGACCGCCGTTCCATATGGCGATAACGTCATAAAACGAATGGACGTTGCCGTAGAATATAACGTAATAAAGTCTTGCGCCGATAATTCCGGCAGGGACCGCAAACAGCGTTGTGTCTATAACGTCGTCGAATTTTATTCCGGCTTTTCCCGCGCGATATGCAAAATACGAAAACGAAAGAATTATTCCTATGCAAATTATCACGCCGTACCACATGACAGGTCTGCCGAAAACGGTAAACGCCACATTGTCAACCGAAAATTCGCCTATCCCGAGTCCGGGAAACGAAATTCTTGATATCTGTTCCATTTCTGACGCGCGTCCGTCGGCTTTGCGCTTTTTTCACAGAGCCGACGTCCGCATCCTTTCTTTCTTATTTTTCGGATATTTTATTTATCCAGAGGCTCGACGACGCTCATCGCATAATATTTTTCGTCGAACAGCTTATTTAGCAGCTCCTCCGTATATTCAAACGATACATCCGCAACAGCCTTGCTGTAATCCATAATGTCGATACCGTCAAGAAGCATATAGGTTACGTTGTTTGCGATGTTCTGCGTCGAATCGAAGCTTTTGACAAGACTTGCGTAATTGGCTTTCTTTATTCTCTCGAATTCACTGCGGTCAAGTCCCGTTTTCTTCTTTTCTTCAATGTATTTCACGAATTTATCGTAAACCGCCTCGGGATCGTCGCTCTCGCCGACAAGCTCTCCCATGCCGAAAATATGGTCAAGCGAATACCCTGCGCCAAAGCCGCGGACAAGTCCGCTTTCGTAAACGTCTATCGCAAAGTCGGACGTGCCGCCGAACAGCATATCGTAAAGCACGCCGCCCGCAATTGATTTTTTCAGAAGCTCCTTCGGGTCGGACGGTATTTCAATATCCTTTATGCCGATTTCAAACATCGGTTTTGCCACCGCCATTTTTACCTTTACGCGCTTTTTGTTGACCTCCGCCTTTTCGGGATTATAGCAACGGACAATCTTCTTTTCCTCCTGAACGGGAAGAACCTTATCCGCAACGGCAAGCACCTGCTCCATAGTGATGTCGCCGCTTGTGACAAGCACCATATTTGAAAGGTTATAGAACGTGCGATAGCAGCTGTAAAGCAGATCCGCCGTTATTTCGGCAATGGATTCAACCGTTCCGGCTACGTTTATCTTTATCTGACTGTCGGCATAAAGCGCCTCCATCGTGTTGTAGTAGCGCGCTCTTGCGGGATTGTCCTCTCCCATTTTTATTTCCTGACCTATAATTCCCTGTTCCTTTGCGACGGTCTGCGGAGTGAAATACGGCTTTGTAACATAGTCAAGCAGGGTTTCAAGGTTTTCGTCATAATTGCTCGTGCAGGAGAAAAGGTAGCCCGTCATTTCGCTTGACGTAAACGCGTTTGCGTCCGCGCCGTATTTTGCAAAACGCTCAAACGTATCGCTGCCGTCTTCGTTTTCAAACATTTTGTGTTCAAGAAAATGTGCGATGCCGTCCGGCACTTTCACAAAATCCTTGTCGACCTCAAGCTTGAAGCAGTTGTCCGCCGCGCCGTATTTCGTTGAAAATATGGCGTAGCTCTGACGGAACTTTTTCGGAATGACATAAATATCAAGTCCGCTCTTGTGCTTTGTATAATAATATTTTTCGCCTATCGCCTTGTCTTCGCGCATTATTATTTCGTTCATTTGCTCTCCTCCTGTCCGCAAAGGAAGTAGTACGTATCAAGACGCACAGCCTTCGCCCGCTCGGTTATCTGCTCTTTTGTCACGGCGTTTATTTTTGCAATCTTTTCTTCATCGGTCAGCTTTCTGCCGTATATTACCTCGCCGAAGGCCCTCGCCGCAAGCGCGCGGATATTGTCGTCGGCGCCCATAATATCATCGCAAAGGGATTTCTTCGCCATTTCTATTTCGTCTTCGGTTATTTCGCCGTTTTTCATTTTGTCAAGCTGAGCCATTATCTCGTCGAACGCCTTCTGCTCGTTTTCAAACTGAATTCCGGAGGCGACGGTCATCGCGCCCTTTTCGCCGATAAGAGACGACGAGCAGTAATAGCAGAGGCTGAGCTTTTCTCTGACGTTCATAAACAGCTTGCTTGCCGCGCTTCCGCCGAAAACGGTGTTGAAAACCTTTGTCACGGCGTAGTCGTCGTCCGAAGCTGCGCTGCCCGTGAAAAATCCGAGAACAAGCACGCCCTGAGTGACGTTCTGCCTGTCATAAATTTTCTTTACCTCGGCTCTTGCCGCGCCCTTTGTATCGGGTTCCGGCTCGTAGATTTCGCCTCTTTCGACGGAGGAGAAAATTTCGGAAAATTTCTTTTCAAGGACGTCGCCGTCAAAATCGCCGACGGCAAAAATTTCGATTCTTGCCGTGCGGAGCATATTTTTGTAAGCGTCGAAAAGGCACTTCGGACAAACGGCTTCGATTTCCTCAACCGTGCCTCCGTCGCTTATGCCGTATGCGTCGCCGGAGAACATTTCCTCAAGCGCGCGGATTCTTGCGTATCTGCCCTTCTGGTTTATCGTCGCGCGGACGGCATCGGCTGCTATTTTCTTTTCGCCCTCAACGCTTTCGGCTTTGAAAACTCCGTCCTCCGTCACGGGATGAAGAATTACCTGCCCGATAAGGTCAAGCACGCCCTCCGTTATGTCGGTATCGTCTATCGCGTACGAATTGCGCAGCGAGCTTGCTTCGATCGTCACTATGTGGTTGTCGCCGTGCTTCCAGTGTCCCGACCATACGCCCGAATCATAAAGCTCCTGCTTGCGACGGCGCATATCCGCAAGCGCGGGATATTTTTCCGTTCCGCGCAGAATTACGGGGAAAACGAGCGCGTTTTTCGCCGCCGTATCCTTTGCGAGCGGCATCATAAATCTTATCTGAATATAGTTTGCTTTGAATTTGTCCGCAGGGATATCCGTAAAATATACCCCTTTGGCTATCTGTTTTCTTTCGCTGTACATTGTCTGTCCTTTCGATAATTGTGGATTTACATATATTTTACTCCCATATTGCGTATTTTTCAACACTTAAATTAAAAATCGTGCGACAATATATTTACACAAGCCGGATTTGATGCTATAATGATAACAGAAATACAGTGCATATTGCTTTTCCGGCAAATGCGAAAAGGGAGGTAAGTCTATGGAAGAAATACTTGCGGTCATGCCTTGGGTATGGCTCGGCGTTACAATAGCGGCAATAGTTATCGAAGCTTCGACCTTTGCGCTCGTTGCGATATGGTTTATACCGTCGGCGCTCATATCGCTTCTGCTTTCGATTTTCAGTCTGCCGCTCTGGCTTCAGATAACCGTGTTCCTTGTGTCATCGGTTCTGCTTATGATATTCCTCAAGCCTTTTGTCAAAAAAGTGCTGAAAGTGAGTTATTCCCCCACAAATGCCGATACGGTAATAGGAAAAACAGGCACGGTGATTGAAAAAATAGACAACGTGGCAGCAACGGGAGCAGTGAAAATCGACGGCAAAATATGGACGGCGCGTTCGGAACGCGACGATATCACAATTGACGAGGGTGCGCTCGTCGTGGCAATGGCAATCGAGGGCGTAAAGCTCATCTGCAAAAAAGAAAACTGAGAAAGAAGGTAAAACTTATGACGGGACTTATCATTCTGGGAATAATTGCGGTAATAATTCTTGTGATTATCATCTCAAACATTCACATCGTTCCGCAGGCTCACGCATGCGTTGTCGAACGCCTCGGAACATATCACACGACATGGCACACCGGCCTGCATGTAAAGGCGCCGTTTGTGGACAGAGTCGCAAAGCGTGTTTCCCTGATGGAGCGCGTCGCCGACTTCGAGCCTCAGGCGGTTATCACAAAAGATAACGTAAAAATGCAGATAGATACGGTTGTTTTCTTTCAGATAACCGATTGCAAGCTTTATGCTTACGGTGTGGAAAATCCGATGTCGGCAATCGAAAATCTTACGGCGACAACTCTCCGTAACATCATAGGCGAGCTTGAGCTTGACAGCACGCTCACCTCGCGCGATATAATCAACACGAAAATGCGCGCCATTCTTGACGAAGCGACGGATCCGTGGGGTATAAAGGTCACCCGCGTTGAGCTTAAAAACATCATTCCGCCGAGAGAAATTCAGGACGCAATGGAAAAACAGATGAAAGCCGAACGCGAGCGCCGTGAACAAATCCTCCGCGCGGAAGGCGAAAAGAATTCCACCATTCTTGTTGCGGAAGGTAAAAAGCAGGCTATGATCCTTGACGCCGAAGCTCAGAAACAGCGTCAGATACTTCTTGCCGAAGCCGAAAAGGAAGCAAAAATCCGTCAGGCAGAGGGCGAGGCGGAGGCTATCAGACAGGTTCAGGAGGCTACCGCGGAGGGTATCAAAATGATAAACGACGCCGCGCCGTCGGAAGCCGTTATAGCCATAAAGGGACTTGAAGCGTTTGAAAAAGCGGCGGACGGCAAAGCGACAAAGATAATCATTCCGAGTGAAATTCAGTCGATCGCGGGACTTGCGACTTCCGTTTCAGAGCTTATCAAAAAAGACAAAGAATAAAAATTTTACGGAGTCCGGACGTTTTTCAAGCGTCCGGACTGCGTTTTTTTGCTCCGCTCGGTTGACATAAGCAAGATATGGTGCTAAAATATTTTGTAACACTTAAAAAAGGACGTTTATTTTTATGATGAAGGTTTCAAAACTTTTGGGCGAGCATTTCAAGGAAGCTCCCGCCGACTGTCAGATCGCAAGTCATGCGCTGATGGTGCGCGGCGGATATATAAAGCAGGTCGGAACGGGTATTTTTTCGCTTTTCCCCTCGACAAAGCGCATAACGAGAAAAATCGAAAATATTCTGCGCGAGGAAATGGACAGGATCGGCGGTCAGGAGGTGCTTTTCCCCGTCGCAATGCCCGCGTCGATATGGAAAGAATCCGGCAGATATGATTCTATAGGCAGCGAGCTACTCCGTTTCAAAGACAGAAACGGTTCGGATATGGTTCTCGGTATGACGCACGAGGAAGCAGCCGTGCATCTTGCGCGCGTTGCGGCGCAGACATATACGAAATTCCCTTATATGATTTATCAGATACAGACAAAATTCCGCGATGAGCCCCGTGCGCGCGGCGGTCTTATCCGCGTAAGAGAATTCACAATGAAGGACGCGTACTCCTTCCATACCTCGTGGGAGGATCTTCTCAGCTATTACGAAGAATGCTACGAAGCCTATAACCGCATCTTCCGTCGTTGCGGAGTAAAAAATTTCGTTGCGGTAAAAAGCGATTCCGGTATGATGGGCGGAAGCGTATCCCATGAATTTATGCTCCTTTCCGACATCGGCGAGGACACGCTTGTCATCTGCTCCGAATGTGATTACAGATCCAATATGGAAGCTGCGGATTGCATAGTTCACAATCACGAATGTGAAATCGAACCGCTTGAAGAGGTTTACACCCCGCATCAGAAAACGATAGAGGATGTGTGCAATTATCTTCATGCCCCGAAAGAGCGCTCCTGCAAGGCGGTGCTTTATCAGCGCAATGCGGACGATTCGCTTGTTATCGTTTTCGTTCGCGGCGATCTTGAAATAAACGAAACAAAGCTCCGCAATTATCTCTGCGCCGAGGTTCACCCCGCGACAGTTACGGAGGCTATGGGCGTTCACCCCGGATTTATAGGTCCGCTCGGACTTCCCGAAAATGTTACCGTTGTATATGACGAATCCCTTAAGGGTATAAATTCTCTTGTTGCCGGCGCGAACAAAGACGATACTCACTTCAAAGGTCTCAATATTGCCCGCGACATAGGCGACGTTGAATATACAAGCGTTGCGAAAGCAACCGAAGGCGGCATCTGCCCAGTTTGCGGCAAGCATTCGATAACTATTAAAAAAGGCATTGAGATTGGCAACATATTCCAGCTCGGAACAAAATACACAAAGTCTATGGGTATGGAATATATAGACAAGAACGGCGAAACGCAGAATCCCGTTATGGGCTGCTACGGTATCGGCGTGGGCAGACTTGCCGCGTCCATCTGCGAAGAAAGCCATGACGATTACGGTCCTGTCTGGCCTATGAGCATAGCTCCGTGGCAGGTTGAGGTCTGCAATCTCCGCTCGGACGATGAAAACGTTACAAAGACAGCCGAAAAGCTTTGCGCGGATCTTGAAAAGCTCGGCGTTGAGGTGCTTTACGACGACAGAGATATCCGTCCCGGCGTTATGTTCGCGGACGCGGATCTTTACGGTATTCCCGTGAGAGCGGTCGTCAGCCCCAAGACGTGCGAGCGCGGCGTTATTGAGATATCGTACAGAGACAAGAGTGCAAAATATGACGTTGCCACAGACGAGGCGGCAGGCAAGCTCCGCGAGGTAGTCAGCGAAATGCTCGCCCAATACGAATGACCGTACTTTTCTTTGGAAAAGAAAAGTAGGCAAAAGAAACTTTAATTATCGGGGACGATATACAGATTTTTTAGTATCTGCACAGACAGAGCTTATTAAAAAAGCAAAATAAGCTTTGTAATTGCATTGCAATAAATTTTTAAGCACAACAGCCGCACTTTTCAGTGCGGCTGTTGTGCTATATTATTTTTGTATATATCGGTGCTTTGGCGGCTTTTGACGGTATCATAAGTACGCTTCCGTCGGGTTCGCCGGAAAGTCCGTTTGCCGAAGCTATTTCCGCTTCAGTCGTACCGTATTTTTTGGCAATATCCCAAAGGGTTTCGTTTTTGGATGGGTAATACATAATTATTTTTGCGCTGTCTTCCGTTTTTCGCGGCTTGTCGCACATAATTGAAAGAACCGAAACCGAGTTACATTCCTTTTTGCGGAAAACAATATAGCTTATCATTATTTCCATATCGGCGCAGAGCCTGCCGTCGGCGGTTCTGCCCTTTATATCTATAACGGAGGCGTTTGCGGAAAAATCAAAATCGTCGGGGATCGCAGCGGCATCGGTTTCGGCGCGGAACGGAGAAGAAAACATCTTGCCCATATAAACTCCGCCGTCGGAAAGTATTGCATAAATTTCGGTATTGCCGGTAAATACAAGCCTTCCGCCCGATTTTTCCGCGCCCGTGACGGTGGCGCCGGCTCTTATCGCGGTGACGGTAGTAAGGGCATCGTCGGGCAGCTCCGTGCAGGCGGAATCGGAAAAGTTAAAGCTTTTTCCGCTTACGGCACAGCGATAGGAAAGGGTTTTCATTTCCGTTGAGCTTTCGTATTCTGTCGAGTACATATCGGTTGTTATTTCGCTTTTTACGTTTTTGTAAGCGTCAAAATATACCGAATAGGAAAAATCCGTTTCGATAGTTCTGTCCTCGCCGCTCGCGTCCGCCGCCTTTCTGTATGCAAGATTTGTTATGCAGATATTTCCCGTGCATACGCAGTTTTCCGTAGTGCCTTCGGCGATCGCCTCGCCCGAAACGGGTATTCTGCGGAGCAGAGAAACGTATGTTTTCGGCGCGGGGGGATCTTCTTCTGCGGCGCTGTAAAGAATGTTTGCAACGGCATTGCCCTTATAGCTTATCACGCCGTCGCCGGCTTTTATTTCATAAAGATAAGGATCGAGAAATACGCTGACTATCTCGTCGATCGCCGGAAGCGGAGAAGCTATGGCAATGTCCTCGCTTACGGCAACATCGGTGTCCGAGGCTTCGATGCCGAAGCAGCAGTCTATATTTTCCGTTTTGCATCTTATATCGTCATCGCCGCATTTTCCCGTCACGGCGGGAGTGGCGCAGTCAAGGCAGTTTATCTGCGCCGATACGGAAACGCGCGCCTTTGCACTGAGCCTGCGCGGATTTTGAAGACGCACTGTTACGGAATCAAGCTCTGTGTCCGCGTCGACCGAGCAGTCGCCGGAAAAATCACCGAGCGGCATACTGCCGCCGTAATCGGAGGAGAATTCCGCATTTTTTACTATTCCGTCGGCTGTTGAATAGATAATTGAAAAGTTTACCGTGCCGTCATATTCGAGAGAGCTTCCGTTTATGTATTTTCCCGCACGGCATACTCTTGCATCGGCGCGGAGTATTCTGCTTACGTCCGGAAGATAATCGGGAAGTGTGCAATCCGCATTTACCTCTTTTATTACAGTATCCTCAAAGGTTTTTATCACGACGCAGTTCTTTGCGCCGTCGTCTGTGTAACTGAACATAAATATATAACCTCTTTCCCGACGGATTTTTTCAAGATGTTTTTTCCTCTTCGCCGCCGTCGACGGTCAAAGTTTTATTTATCCGGTATAAGATATATGCCGCCGTATATCAGAATATTCCGGAGGAAAGATATCCGCTCATCTTTTTCAGCGCCGATTTTTCTATTCTCGAAACATATGAACGGGAAATTCCGAGCTTCTCGGCGACCTCGCGCTGAGTTATGGCGCGCGCTCCGCCGAGTCCGTACCGCAGGATGATGATTTCTCTTTCTCTTTCGTCGAGCACTGTAAGGATCGCCTTTTTGGCTTTTACGGTTTTTATTTTGCTGTCGATATCGTCGGCGATCGTGTCCTCCGTGCTGATAACATCGATATATGTAAGCGGATTCCCGTCCTTGTCAATGTCTATCGGCTCGCTTATGCTGACCTCGCACGCGGTCTTTTTCTGAGAACGGAAATGCATAAGGATTTCATTTTGCAGACATTTGCTTGCGTATGTTGCAAAGCGTGTTCCGTTGCGGCTGTCAAAGGTGTCTATGGCTTTTATAAGTCCTATCGTGCCGATGGAGATAAGATCGTCCTGATTTTTGGACATCGAATAGTATTTTTTGACTATATGCGCCACAAGCCGCAGATTATGCTCTATAAGCTTTCCGCGCGCGGCGGAATCGCCGCGGCGCATTTTTTCAAAACATTCTTCCTCCTCCTTCGGCGAAAGCGGCGGAGGAAAGCTTTGAGAATATGAGATTTTCAGAAACAGGTAAAGAAAATTCGACATAAGTGCCGAAAAAATGCCCATCATTTTGTGTAAAAAGCCTCCGTTTTCAGCGTTTATAAAATTATATTCCGCAGAGCAAGTACTTTTTCGTATTTCTATTGCGATTTTTGTTTTTATGGTGTATAATCATAGGGCAATCATTTTCCGGAGGTTGAGAAATGAACTACGCTTCCAGCATCGGCGGGATATTTGTGTTTGTCTGCTTTGCCGCGGCGATCGTTATAATGACGATAACCGTAGCGCGTGCTGTCGGCGGCTCGAAAAAGAGCTTTTCGCTGCCGAGAATATCGGCGCCGGCAAGGGTGGTTTCCAAAAGGAGCTGCGCCGTGTCGGAAAAGGCAAAGACGTATTTCATAACGTTTGAATACAAGACCGGCGACAGAGCAGAGTATCGTGTATCGTCCGACGCGTATCTGTATTTTGCCGAAGGCGATGAGGGAACGATAACGGTTCGCGGCGCGGAGTTCATTTCTTTTGTTATATGAAAGACACGTTTTTTGATCCCACCGAAAAAATTGCGGTGGTGGATATAGGCGCGAACAGCGTCAGAATGAATATATATGATGTAAACACCGAAACGGGAGAATTTTCCGTATGCGATTCCGCGCGGAGTATGCTCGGGCTTGCGGCGTATACCTCGGGCGGAAGGCTTTCTCCGGACGGAGAGGGAAGACTTTTTGCCGTTCTGCGCGAATATCTTGCAAGGGCAAATTCTCTGCCGGCAGACGATTTCTTTGCGTTTGCGACGGCAAGTCTGCGCGGACTTTCAAATACCGATAAGGTGCTGGCTTCGATAAAAAGACGGCTCGGAACACAGATCACCGTCATATCGGGAGATGAAGAGGCGGAGCTTGATTTTTACGCAACGCAAAAGCGTTTCGAAGGCTCGCTTGCCGCAAGGGGAGTGACGGTCGATATGGGCGGCGGAAGCACGGAAACGGTAAGCTTTGCGGACGGCAAAAAGCAGAATGCCCACAGCTTTCCGATAGGCTGTCTTGCGCTTTCAAAAAAATATGTGAAAGCGCCTCTTTCCGTGACCGGAGAGGAAGCGGAGAACATAAAGGATTATGTAAACGGACTGCTGTCGGCTCACCCCGAATTTTCGGGAGTGGGCGGAACGGCTTATCTTATCGGCGGAACGGCGAGAGCCGCAGCCAGAATTTTTATGGGCGCAAGGCTGAACACCTCCTCGCTTGACGGCTTTGAAATGACGGCGAAGGATATGCTTTCCGTTTGCGACACGGTGTGCTCCGACGGCGGCGCGGCGATAAAACGATACGCTCCGGACAGGGTGGCGACGGTCGCTCCGGGTACGGTCGCTCTCTGTGAGATAATAAAATACTGCGGCACGGAAAAGCTTGTAATAAGCGGAGCCGGAGTGCGCGAGGGCTTTGTCGCGCGGATAATCGAAGAAAGAAAAAATGCAAAATAAATTCGGAGGGACAATGGAAGATTCGTTTTATTACCGCGAGCTTGTCGATATGGCTATACTCGCGGGACAGATAATGATGAGCGCGGGCGCGGAAACTCATCGCGTTGAGGACACCATATCGAGAATACTTCAGACGACGGGCTTTTCTCAGGCGGACGCATTTGTTCTGCCGACGGGAATAACCGTTACGCTTTCCGACGACAAAAAGGAAACGCTTTCGGTAACGCGCAGAATCGCGCCGGGATCGAACAACCTTTCCAAAATATATCTTGTAAACAATGTTTCACGTGATTTCTGCGGAGGGAAAATAACTCTTGACGAGGCAAAATCCCGCCTTGAAAAAATTAAAAACGAGCATATCTACGGTATCGCAATGAAGCTGATAGGCGTTATGCTCGCTACGAGTATGTTTTCCCTGCTTTACGGAGGCTCGCTTGCGGACGCCGCGGTTGCGCTTCTTGCGGGGCTTGTAATGTCGTTTGAAAATTATTACCTGAGAAAATTCATAGGTATGGATTTTCTGTGCGACGTGCTTTGCGCGGCGACGATAACCGTGGTTTCGCTTCTGTGCGTGTACGGTGCGATGAAAACGGGAACGGAGCTTCATCCGCAGTATATAATCGTCGGCGGAATAATGCCGCTTGTCCCCGGGGTTGCCATAACGAACGCCGTGCGCGACGTGCTTCAGGGCGACTTTATCTCCGCCTGCGCGAGAATGGTTGAAGCGTTTATGATAGCCGCGGCTGTCGCCGTGGGCGTCGGCGCCGGAATATTCTTCTGCCGTAAGGTCGGAGTTGCTCCCGAAACGATTGGCTTTATAACAAGCATAACAAGAGAGGGCTTTGTCGGATACGCGGTTGGCTTTGCGGCGGCGGCTTTCTCTATTGTCGGCTTTTCCTTTCTGCTCGATGTGCCGAAAAAGTTTATAGTTGCCTCCGCTTTTACGGCGGCGATGGGCTGGACAGCCAATCTTTTCGGCTTTTATAACGGGCTTGGCGACGTATGGGGAGCGTTTCTCGGCGCACTGCTTGCAGAGCTTTTCGCTTATATTTTCGCAAGACTTCTCAAGGCTCCCGAAACGATATTTCTTATCTGCGGAATAATTCCTCTTGTGCCCGGAGCGGGAATTTATCGCGCCGTTTATTATCTTATAAGCGGCGATCCGCTCGCAAGCTCGGCGCTTAATTCCACGCTGATGGTTGCAGGGGCTATCGCGCTCGGACTTATTACAATGTATACGCTGCTGGATATGCTCCGAAAGGGCATAAGCAGGCTTAAAGCAAAATAAAATATGCGGAAAGCTGTCTGCTTTCCGCATATTTTTTACAGTGGGTTTACTCCGTATATCTGAGAAAGAATCAGCCAGTTTGAATTGAACGGACGCATTGCGTTCCAATAGCCCACGCCGAAAAATCCGTATTCCTTCGGAAGCGAAAGCTTCGCTTCTATCGAGCGCGGATCTTCAAACCATACCTCGTGCTGTCTGCCGTCCGAATAATAATTGAAATAAGGCGACCGAGCCGTTTCGTCAAATTTTATTTCGGCGTTGTTTTGGATTGCTGTTCTCACGGCTTCCTCGTTTGATATCAGCCTTGCGCGCGTTTCTCCCGATTTGTAGGGAAGCGTCCAGTCGTATGCGTAATTCGGAATTCCCATAATGATTTTTTCTGGAGGAATCTCCGTTACGGCATAATCAAGCACGCGACGCACGGCGTTTATCGGCGCTACCGCCATCGGCGGACCGTAGGTGTACCCCCATTCGTAGGTCATAAGAAAAACCCTGTCCGCCGCTGCGCCTATTTTATCGTAAAGATGTCCCTCGTACAAAAGTCCGGACTGCGAGGCGGAGGTTTTCGGCGCGAGCGCCGCATAAACGGTATAGCCGTAGGGCGCAAGCGCAGCCCTTGCCTTTGCGATGAAATCCGCATACGCTTCGGCGTCATAGGCAAAGACAAATTCAAAATCGATATCAAGTCCGCCGTAGCCCTTTTCCGTCATTTCGGTTATGATTTCGCCTATAAGATTTTCCTGCGCCTGTTCGGAAGAGAAAAGTCCGCTTGCAAGCTCGTTTGAAAATCCGCCGCTTTCGGTGAGCGTCGAAAGATGCATAAGCGGCGTTGTGCCGTAGTCGCGGCAAGCCGAAAGCAGCTTTGAATCGGACAGAGAAAGCAGAGTGCCGTCCGGTGTAAAGCCGTAGGTAAACGGCGCAAGCGCGGACAGATACGGAAGCGTCTGCCGCAGAATACGCTCCTCTATAAAAGTATAGGCGTATGCGTAGGAAAACATTTTATCGTCCGGTTTTTCTGCAAATTCCGTGACGAGCGTCTGCCCCACAGAAAGCGGAACATATCCGCCGCACAGAGAAGGATTTTTGCGGAAAAGCTCGTTTTGCGTTATTCCGTAGCGCGAGCATACGGAAAACACGGTATCTCCGCGCGCGACGGTGTGCGTCCGGACGGGAGAAAGAATCAGAAGCGACTGTCCGACCGCAAGCGGATAGGGAGCGGAAAGTCCGTTCCATTCGGCTATCAGCGCAGGCGACGAGCCGTAGGCTTTTGCTATCGAGTACAGAGAATCGCCCGATTTTACTGTATATAAAGACAAAAAAACACCCCTTTACAACATGGTCGTCTTTCCATGTTATGAAGGGGTGATATTTTTTGTCAATCAGCCGACGTAGGTTATCTGGACGTTTGGAGAGCCGTTGAAAAGCTCGGCTTCCTGAGCGCGGAACGCTTCGGGAAGAGTTATCGTTTTGAGCGACGAGCAGCCGGAGAACGCGCCCGCGCCTATCGTCGTTACGGAGGAGGGAACCGTTATGGATTCTATCGATTCGCAACCCTGAAAAGCATTCTGACCGATCTCTTTAAGCGTTGAGGGAAGAGTAAGTTCTTTAAGGCTTCCGCAAAGCCAGAAAGCCATTTCGCCGATGGATTCAAGACCTTCGGAGAAGTTGATTTTTTCAAGCTTGAGCGCACTGAAAAAGGCAACGGAATTTATTGTTTTGACCGTTGACGGAATGGTAAGCTCCTTTACCGACATAAGTCCGTTACTGCCGCCGATATTACCGAGAACGCCTATTGTCGTTATATCATAGGTTGTACCCTTGTATGTGTATGTGGAGGGGACAACGAGCGCTTCGTCGCTTCCCGACCAGTTGATAACTGCCACGGCGTAATATTTGCCGTCGTCATCCTTGAGTATTCTGTAAGAGAAATCGCCGTCCTTTACTTCCGTAAATCTTGCGGCGGAGGTCGTTGTCGTTTCAGCGGGAGTCGTTTCGGTGGTCTCCGTGCCCTTGGTGCCGGTTGTCGCGGCGGATTCCGTTGTAGTTGTTCCGACGGTCACATCGGGGTTGGCGGGATTCTTTTTGCAGGCTGCCGCGCAGGCAACTATAAACGTAAGAACAAGAAATAAAGCAGCAAATTTTTTCATATATTTATCTATCCTCATTAAAAATATTCAGCTGTAAGCCTGTATACACATCAATGATATCACAATCGGGGCGTTTTGTCAATAAAATTAACCGAATGTTAAAATATAACGAGAGAGGTGAAGAATTATGCCGAAGGAGAAAAAGTCAGCGGTGACGGCAGTTTTGACGGCTTGCGCCGTGACTTTCGGAATGAAAATTTTTTTGGAGCCGCTCGCGCCCTTCGCCGTCGGTTTTGCCGTGGCGTTTTTTTCCGTAAAAAGCGCCGAAAAGCTCGGATTTCATAAAAGCACCGCTAAAAAACGGATGGCGGCATTTATCTCTGTGCTTATCTACGCAATGCTGATAGGAATTATCGCTCTTGCCGGCAGAATGATATACGGGCAGCTGGGCGAAATGTACCTTGCGTGGCGGCGCGACGAAGGAAAAATAAGCGCTTTGCTCGGAAAGCTGAAGCTTTTGCCCGATTTTATTTCCGAAAAAATATTCGGCGGCAATGACGATGAAACCGGAGAAATAATTGCGGCGCTTGTGAAAAAACTTACCGATTCGATGTTTTCGGCGGCGTCGTCATTGCTCGGGAAAATTGCGGCGGGAGTGCCTGCGATTCTGCTTTTTTCGTTTGTTGCGATTTCTTCCGGAATAATGCTTTGCTTTGGATTTGACGAAATTTCAGCGCTTGCAAAAAAGTATTTTCCGACGGGAAAAATAAAAACCGGCGCGACGAAAGCCGTATGGAAAGCCTTTTGCGCTGAGACGCTTATAGCGTTTTTTATGTTTTCTCTGCTTTATCTCGGGCTTTCGGTTATGGGCGTAAGATATTCACTTGCGCTGGCGGTCACAGTAGCGATCCTTGACGCGCTTCCTGCGGTGGGAACGGGTATAATACTTGTGCCGTATGCCGCCGTATCGTTTCTTTCCGGCGAAAAAAGGACGTCGCTTTTCCTTATGGTATTGTGGGGAATTACCGTGCTTGCAAGACAGGTGCTTGAGCCGAAGCTGATCGGCGAGGGCGCGGGAGTTCCGCCGGTGCTTTCTCTTTTTGCGATATATGCCGGAATAAAGCTTTTCGGCGGAGCGGGCGCAGTGCTTTCTCCGCTTGCCGTTTCGCTTACCGCAGCCGTTATAAAGAATAAAAAGGAAAGGAAGCCGTTATGAAGCTGCCTCGTTTTTCGGTTCACCCGTTTGCCACGGCGGGAATTTTTCTGCTTCTTTTTGCCATGCCGAAGCAGCAGAGCTTTTCGGTTATAGTCGTGACCGCGCTTCACGAAATCGGACACGCAGCGGCGGCGCTTCTGCTCGGGAAAAGAATAGAAAAAATCACGCTTATGCCCGTGGGAATAAGCATGAAAATATCGAAGCCGTCATCTTATGCGGAGGAAGTGCTTGTTGCCTTTGCCGGACCGCTTGAAAATATATTTATAATCATCTGCGCGCGATATTTTCCGTGCGCGGAAAGCATAAGGCTGTTTTCCGAGATAACTCTTGCCGTGAATATGCTTCCGATGGCGACCCTTGACGGCGGAAGAATAATTTCTTCGGCGGCATCGTTTCTGCTCGGCGAAGGCGTGGGAGAAAAAATTGTTGAATTCACAACCGCGGTAAGCCTGTTTTTCCTTTGGATGCTTGCCGTTTATATATTTTTTTACACGGCGGAAAACGCCGCGCTGCTGATATTCTGTTCGTATCTTTTCGCAGGATATCTTTTGCAAAAAAATAATTGAAACGGCAGATAAAGTGATTGATTGTCACAACAATATGTGATATAATACACAATGTTATATAAAATAAATCGGAAAGGAAGTACCGAAATGAAAGACGAACTCACAAGAAGAATAAACGATCTTGCCCATAAGGAAAAATCGGAAGGACTTACCGAGGAGGAAAAAGCGGAGCAGATAAAGCTGCGCGACGAATTCCGCAGACGTTTCCGCGCGAGCTTTGCCGGACAGCTGGAAAATACGGTTATAAAACGTCCGGACGGAACAATAGAGAAGCTTTCGGACATACGGAAGAAAGAGCTTGATTGAAACATAACAAAAACCCCGCTGACGGCGGGGTTTTTGTGGTTACGGACGTTTTTGTTTTCGTGGAATTTTGCGAAGATAATTTTGTATTTTTCGTAATTTGTTTGTGACTTTTTATCTTTTGGTGCTGAATAATTTACAGGTTGTGTGTATAATTCACACCAAGGAGGTACGTTTACAGATAGCAAAGGAAAGGAAATGGCAAGATGAAATCATACGGGTATGTCAGGGTGTCGTCCTATGATCAGAATGAAAGCCGTCAGCTTGTTGAAATGAGAAAGCTTGACGTGCCGGAGAGCAGAATTTACATAGACAAGCAATCCGGAAAAAGCTTTGATCGCCCGGGATACAAAAAAATGGTGCGCGCAATGCGGAGCGGGGACGTATTGTTTGTGCTGAGTATCGACCGGCTCGGACGCAATTATGACGAAATACTTGAACAGTGGAGATTTCTGACCAAAGAAAAAAAGATAGACATTTCAATAATAGATATGCCGCTGCTCGACACGCGCAACGGAAAAAACCTTATGGGAACGTTTCTTTCCGATATAGTTCTTCAGGTTTTGTCGTTTGTTGCGCAGAACGAGCGCGAAAATATAAAAAAGCGTCAGGCGCAGGGAATAGCCGCCGCAAAAATGAACGGAGTGCGCTTCGGAAGACCCGAAATCCCCGTCCCCGACAACTTCGGAGAGATAGTTGAAAGCTGGCAGAAAGGCGAGGTAAGCTCCTTTGAAGCTGCCGATAAATGCCATATGAGCATATCGACTTTCTACAATAAGCTCCGTAAATTCCGCGGAAAATAAAAAAGCCTATAAAAAAGTAGACTTTTTTATAGCGCTGAAAATACCGACCTTCAATGCGTGATTGACCGCCATTGTTCCATTCAAGAATATCATACATAGCCATTCTTGTCAATACCTTTCGTTAAAAAAATGTCTACTTTTTTGTAGTAAATAAGGAAAATTATCCGCCCGATACAAATGCGTAAACGCCTTGAAAATTAGGAGGAAATTTTTCATGAAAAAACAATTAAGAAGAGTACTTGTATTGCTTCTTGCATTTACCATGTGCTTCGGCTCAGCGGTAACGCTTTTCGCAGCGGACGCTGAAGTTACATGCCCGGGCACAGGCGCGGTACATACAAAAGATAACTGCAAGTACACGCCGGAAGAGTTCGCTGAGCCCCTCTGCGGCAAAAACGGCTACACACTTTATGCGTGCGATATTTGCGGCGCGCATTTCATTGACGAAATAAAAGAACAGCTTGGCGACTGCAAGGAATTCGAGTTTGTCGCAGAAGTTCCCGCTACATGCGGAGAAGACGGCGTTCTTGCACACGAAAAATGTGTTGTATGCAAGAAAGTCAGACTCAACGGAACTGTAGAGAATAAAGACGGACAGATCAATGGAGTGGCCGTTAAAGAGGCTCTGAAAATCGCTAAGACAAGCGATCACGTATGGGGCGCTTGGACAGAAACAGCTACGGGCAAAACCCGTAAATGCACGGTTGAAGGCTGCACAGGGGTCGAAACTCATACACATAAGTTCGAAATATCTTCCATGGAAGTTGCCCCTGACGCAACAATGGATAACCCCGGCAAAGCTAAAGCTGTATGCGAATGCGGCAAAGAGACCGAGGTTAACGTATATCCTGTTCACGCATGCAAAGACTATGTTACAGAAATAAAGAAAGTTGACGCAACCTGCACGTCAGAAGGCGTTACGGAAACGTACTATGTCTGCAAATGCGGCAAGGCATATTCGGACAAAGCGGCTACAACACTTATGAGCGAGGAAGCCGTTGCGAAAAACATAACCGCAAAGCATTCCAAGACATTAAAGACAGCAGTTACCCCCGCTACATGCACCACATACGGAATGATAGGTGATGTATGCACAAAGTGTGGCGCGCAGGTAGGCGAAGTTGAAGTTATCGCCCCCACGGGTCATGAATATCTTACATACCCTGCTGACGTGACAGATTCAGACGGAAACGTTATCCACAAAAAAGGCGACGTTATAGTAAGCTATGACAAATCAAGCTATAAAGACACAGAGGCAAAGGTAGAAACAAGATACTGCGTTCACGTTGAAAAAGACACAAACGACGATTATAAAGATTATAGAACATATGAAACAGACGTTTTGTCGTCAACACACTCTATAAGCGTTATAGATGAAAACGGTGTATCAATTACCGTTAATCTTGCCGACGCGGTTAAAGCCGGCGAAGTAAAAACAACAGTTGAAGCTGAGGGTCATAAAGCTGTTGCTTACACAACCCCCGCAGACTGCCAGCACGGTGCATTCACATTCTGGTACTGCACAAACGACAACTGCTCGCTTGAAGCAAAGTCATATGTAGAAGACTACGAATGGAAACTGAACGGCGAGACCGTGAAAAAAACATACAGAACAACAGACGCTGACTACAATGCATTAAAAGTAATTCCCAACGCGAAGGGAACAGAGTGGAGCGTTGCAACGCGTAATTATGTAAACACAGCAGGCAAAACAGAGACAGTAAAGGTTGACGGAAAAGACGTCACGAAGCAGGAAGAAGCTACAGCAAAAGATGTTCATGCAGTATACACTGAAAGTGCAAAAACAGCTGCAACATGTATAAAAGCCGGTGTTATTACCGGAAAGTGCTCCTGCGGAACGTCCGTAAGCGTAGTGCTTGATAAAATTGCACACGTTTATGAACTGAAAAAAGAAAACGAACCCACCTGCTCCAAGACAGGCAAATACACATGTACAACTGAGGGTTGCACAGCTACAGTAGAAATACCCAAGCTTGCATTTACACCGGTAACCGGCGTTCTTACAAAAACAGAACATGATGCTAAGGTAAAAGCAGAAGGCCATAATGTGTCGACAAAAGTCACGACACAAAAAACCTGCACAACAGACGAAATAACAACAGCTACATGTACAAGCTGCAAGAAGACATGGAGCTATGTATCGGGTGCTGCAGATGGCCACAAAATGCCCGACGGCTTTACTGGGGGAGGATACGTCCTTAAAAAGAGCAGCGACGGCAAAAAGGTTGAGGCTTACGCAGTTGAAGAGCATTATGAGTACTATGCAAACGAAGCTATTACGGTAAACTCACAAAGCTATGCTAAGGGTGCAAAAATTGGCGATGGCGATGTTTCGGCTGCAGGTTTGGCAAGCAAAACAGCCGCAGAACTGACAACTTTAAAAATAACAAAGAAGTGGGTTGGTGCAAAGACAGCGGCTTACTTCTGCGCAGTATGTGACGAATTCATAGCAAGCGAAACGAAAAACGGCGGTCATACAATCACAACAGATGGAAATGGCGGCGCAGCAAAAGCTGCTGTTCATACAGCCGAAAAACTGGAAGACGGTCTTAAAGAAGGCTGGTATCAGTGCTCTGTATGCAATGCGTGTATCCTTGAAAACGGTACTTCCGCAGTTATAACGGCAGCACATAGCTGGAAAGATGTCGCCGCTAAAGCAGCAACTTGCACAACAGAAGGTTATACAAAATATAAGTACTGCACGGTCTGCGGCTTGGAAAGTGGCAAATCGGTTGTCTCGACAACAAATCATCACGATTCAAAAGGCGTTTCAACAATAACAGTTCTTGGCGATTACAGTGAAGCTACAGCAGGAAAAGATTGCGCAGCTGAAAAGTATGTGTACAATTACTGCAGCGCTTGCAAAACATCATGGATTGACGGATATGTTGCTGCAACGGCTCACGATTCGAAGACGACAATAAAAGCAGTAGCAGCTACATGCACAACGTCTGGAAACACAGCCGGAACAAAGTGCAGCGTGTGTGGCAAGAACCAGGTTGGCGGCGAAGTAATCCCCGCAACAGGTCATGAGGACGCGGAGGGCGTATTCTATCCTTGCAACCAGAAGGGCAGAATCTGCCAGAATGCAACCTGCAAAACATCGCTGTACAAAGCCGGAACAACTGATAAGAATAAAACAGTAGCTAATCGGATAGCATTTACAAAAAATGAAGATCATAAAGCAACAGGTTCAAACATAGAAATAATCACTGAAACTTGCACAACGGCAGGCGGCACTGTTTACACATGCGATTGGTGCAATACCGTATATAAGGTTGAAAATCCCACAGCTGCTCTTGGCCACGATATGCAGCTCAGCAAGACTCTTGTTGCGGCAACAGAAGTAAGCGGCGGCAAGGAACTTTGGGCATGCGCTCGTGCAGGCTGTGATGTAACAGAAACAGTTGAAACACCCAAGCTTTCCGATCTTAAGCTCAACATCTCCGTTGACAACGCAGTTGTTGCCGGCGCAGAAATCGTTGAATCCGGTAAGGTTAAGGTTACCGTAAGCATCAGCTCTCGTGACTCTGCAATCTGGGGAACAAACTTCTCGGTTAAGTACGCTGCAGGAATGCTCAGCTTCGTAGGATTCGAGAACGCATCCGAAGGCTTGTTCACAATGCAGGCTAACGCTGTAACAAGGACGGAAGAAAAAGAAGTCGATGAGAAAAAAGTTACTGTTAAAAGAGAAACCGGCGAAGTGAAGGTTGTTGCTTACGCTGAAGACAACAAAGAAACAAACAAATCTGAAAACGTTAACATCTCCGGCGAAGTAAAACTCATTGATCTCTACTTCAACGTAGTGGGTGACACGAATACAACGGACGAAAACGATGGGGAAAAGAAAGAGAACAAGACAACAACCATTACAATAAGCGAAGCACACGGCAGCACCGTTGACGCTGAGTCTGTAACTGTTGCCGTAGCTGATGCAGAAAAAGAAGGCAACGTAACAGTTAAACCGATAGCTGATATTGACGGTACAGGTTATGTTGACATCAACGACCTTTCCAAGCTGCTTGGACTTAAGAACTACAGAAAATATGACGCAGCAGCCGACCTCAACAAGGATGGTTCAGTAGACCAGAGAGACTTCGATCTTCTCTACAACTACCTGTCCGGTGAAGTAACCTGGGACGAAATAGTAGTCACACTTAAAGCCGCCGAGTAATCGGGAGGTGCTGAATGAAAACTAAGCGCACAATAATAGCGCTTGTGGCAATGCTTCTTGTGATGGTGACATCGCTTACAACATTTGCGGCAAGCACAAACAAAATAAGTTTTACCGTCGAGGCTTCTGCCTCGACGGTAAAACCCGGCGATACCGTTTCTGTAACCCTTTCGATTTCCGAGTCGACAGGCTTTATGGTGGCGGGTGCCGATGTTATATATGATAACAAAGCTCTTACATATGTTAACTACACGGTTGGCAAGGCATTTGCCTCGGACAGCAATGTAGCAGTTTCTGCATTTGACACCGGCGACCTTATCGCAGTTAACGTAAACGACAAAAAATACAATACAGTAAATCTTACTGGCGAACTTGTTGTTTTGAATTTCAAGGTTAACGAAGGCTTTGATGGCGAAACAACTATTACGTCATATTCAAAGGACGGATATCTTTCTATAAAAGATGCAGCCGGAAAAGCTACATCCGGCAATTTCACTATAACATGTGGTTCAACCACAATTAAGTCCGTTTCAACCGGACATGTTCATACCTACGGCACACTTGTAGCAGAAGTAGCTGCAACCTGTGAAGCCGACGGTAAGGCAGCATATTACAAATGCTCTGTATGCGGTAAATTCTTCGATGAGAAGAAAGTAGAAACAACAGAAGCAGCACTTGTAATAGCTAAAAAAGGTCATACCTACGGCACACTTGTAGCAGAAGTAGCTGCAACCTGTGAAGCCGACGGTAAGGCAGCATATTACAAATGCTCTGTATGCGGTAAATTCTTCGATGAGAAGAAAGTAGAAACAACAGAAGCAGCACTTGTAATAGCTAAAAAAGGTCATACCGAAGTGGTAGATGCTGCAGTGGCGGCTACCTGTGAAACAGCAGGCAAAACCGAAGGCAAGCATTGCTCGGTATGTAACAAAGTTCTTGTTGCTCAGGAAGTGGTTCCTGCAACAGGACATACAGTAGTTAAGGATGCTGCAATCGAGGAAAGCTGTATAACCGATGGCAAGACTGCAGGCAGTCATTGCTCGGTTTGTAAAAAAGTACTTGTTGCTCAAAAGAGAATTCCGGCAACAGGTCATACTCCGGGTCCGGAAGCAACCTGCACAGAACCTCAGAGATGCAAGGTATGCGGAAAGAATCTCGGTCAGGCAAAGGGCCACACTCCCGGTGCGGCTGCCACATGCACAGAAGGACAGAAATGTACTGTCTGTGGTGTTGAAATAGCTCCTGCAAAGGGTCATACATATGGTCCCGGTGCAAGTTGCACAGAAGCTCAGACGTGTGCGGTTTGCGGTGCTGAATTGGCTCCGAAAGCAAGCCACACTCCCGGCGCGGCTGCAACCTGCACAGAAGCTCAGAAATGTACGGTTTGCGACACAGTGATTGCTCCCGCCAAGGGACACACTCCCGGCGCAGCTGCTACATGCGTGAAAGCTCAGAAATGTACTGTATGCGGTGCTGAAATAGCTCCCGCTACAGGAAAGCATACACCCGGCGCGGCTGCAACATGTACAGAAGCTCAGAAATGTACGGTTTGCGGCACAGTGATTACTCCCGCTAAGGGACACACTCCCGTTGTTGATGAAAAGGTTGAGCCTACACTTTCAAAGGAAGGCAAGACAGAAGGCAGTCACTGCTCTGTTTGCGGCGAAGTAATAATCGCTCAGCAGGCAATAGCTAAGAAATCTGCACTTTGGATTTATATAACGGTTGGTGTAGTAGTTGTAATCGGTGCAGCCGTGGTAGTTGCAGTTGTTATTTCTAAAAAAAGAAAAGCTGATCTTGATTGATCATTAAACGCAACAACAGCGTTAAAATTAACTCCTATACCACACTTAGAGAGACGGTCGGAACATTGTTCCGGCCGTTTTCTCTTGGTACAAAAACCCCGCTGTCAGCGGGGTTTTTTGTAATTGCAAACTTATTCATCAGGTCAGGACATAAAAAATTCCTGCCCATTCCGGCAGGAATTTTTTTATTTATTCTTTATCCTTGTCGCTGCCGTTTTCGTCCGTGGGGGGATCGAGCAGGCAAACCACGGTTTTTTCTATTCTGTGCTCTTTTATTTCGGTAACCTTTATTGAAAGATGCTCGGTTTCGGCTGTCAATGTCGTGCCGTCCTCGGGTATCGTTCCGATTATGCCCATTACATAACCGCCGAAGGTATCGCAATCGCTTTCTTCTTCAAGCGTTATGCCGAGCGCTTCTATAACGTCGTCTATCGGCGCACTTCCGCTGATTTTCCACGTTTTTGAGTCGATAGGCTCGATCTCTTTTTCCGGCTCTTTGTTTATTTCATTGTTTTCTTCAAGATCGCCGACGATACATTCTATAAGGTCTGTCATTGTTACGATGCCGCTCATGCCGCCGTATTCATCAAGAACAACGGCAAAATAGTTGTGCGTCTTTTTCATATTCTTGAAAAGGACATCGGCTTTTACGGCTTCGGGAACGAGATATGCGGGCTTTACGGCTTCTTTCAGCACGTTTTCACGGCTTTTATCGGTAAGACGGAAATAATCCTTTGCGTTGAGAACGCCTATCACGTTGTCCACGCTTTCTTCGCATATCGGAAAATTTGTGTGACGGCTTTCGTGAATGGTTTCCTCCCATTCCTCAGGCGTTTCATCCATCCAGAGAAGCGAAATCTCCGTGCGGTGAGTCGCTATTTCGTCTGCGGTAAGATCGTCAAACTCAAAAACGTTCTGAATAAGCTCTTTTTCCTCGACGTCTATCGCGCCCTTTTCGCTTCCGGCGTCAACCATCATACGAATTTCTTCTTCGGTCACTTCGTCGTCCTTTGCATTGGGATCAATGCCGAGAAGTCTGAGCACGCCGTTTGTCGAAACGGTAAGCAGCCATACTATCGGCGCGAATATTATCGAAACGAAACGCAGCATTCCCGCCATACCGAGCGCAAGCTGTTCTGTTTTTTTCATTGCCACTCTTTTCGGAACAAGCTCGCCGAAAATCAGCGTGAAGTATGAAAGTATAAGCGTTACTACTATGACCGATACGGAATTTATAAAGCTTTCCGAAAAATAACCGTCCGGCTTATAGAGCCATTTTACTATATAATGCGCAAAGTTGTCTGCCGCAAAAGCGCTTCCGAGAAATCCGGCAAGAGTTATTGCAACCTGAATGGTGGAAAGAAACTTTGCGGGTTGATCTGTGAGCTTTGCAAGCTTTTTTGCTCTTTTATTGCCCTTTGCCACAAGCTGATCGAGCTTTGTGCCGTTCATTGAAATCACGGCGATCTCGGCGCAGGCAAATACGGCGTTCAGGAATATCAGAAGTACCTGAAAAAGTATCTGTAAAATAAGTGTGTTTGTGCTTCCGTCCGTTGCGGCGGCGGAAGCGTCGATAGCCATAGGTGTTATCAACTCAGATAAGGGATAAGGGTCTGCCATAAGAAATGTTTTCCTCCGGAAAAAATAAAATTATTATATGAATTTCAAGTAAAACGCAAAAAAGCATAGCCCGTCAGCCTCAAAAATAAGCGGGTTATGCCGATATTATCTGTATTCCGAATATGTACTTCGGTAAGGACTGTCGCCCGTACTGCTTTCCACTTGAAAAATCCTTTCAACTACTGTAATTAAATGTATTATACCATATATATATATACGCTGTCAATAGGAATGTGATTGCAAATAAGCCGAAAATCCCGCATTTTTGCGGGATTTTCTTATGCTTTCATTTATTTTTGCGGGTTTTCACGGTTTTTTCCCATTTTCCGCACAGAGAGTTTATCTGACTTGTAAGCTTTGCTATATCCTTGCTGTTTTTGCCGCGCATTTTTTCAATTATCGAGGAGAGTCTTACTCCGGCGGCGAAAAGCTTTGTCCATGCTACCGAGGCATTGCTCTTGCCTTTCGGCGACTGACGCTTTGCGCGCGCGCGGATATTCCCGGGATCAGAGCATATGTCGGTTACAAGGTCGTATGTGCCGCCGCTGAAGGGCGCAAGCGCTTTAATAAGCAGCTTTGCGTTTATTGCTTTGGAAAGCACCTCGCAGGCTGTGTCATCGCCGTGATTTACATAAACGCGGCGCGGACGTTTTTCCATTGCGCCGAGCCACGCAAGAAGTCCGTCCTTGTCGGCGTGGGCGGAGATACCGTCAAGCCTGTCGATCTTTGCCGCAACCTTTACATCCTCGCCGAAAAGATTTACGAATTTTTCTCCGTTAAGAAGCCTGCGTCCGAGCGTGCCTTCTACCTGATAGCCTATGAAAAGCACGGTACATTCGGGACGCCACAGATTATGCTTCAGATGATGACGTATTCTGCCGGCTTCGCACATTCCGGACGAGGCGATTATGACCTTCGGAGCGGGGTCGGAATTTATGGCTTTTGAATCCTCCGTCGTCACGCTCAGGTGAAGACCTTCAAAGGTTATGGGGTTTATATCCTTGGCGAGAAGGGCGAGAGTTTCGTCGTCGTAATATTCCTGCATATCGGGCGAAGCGTATATTTTTGTCGCTTCGATCGCAAGCGGGCTGTCGAGATACACGGGGAAATCGTAATTTACGGCTTTGCGCTCTTTTATATTACGGAGCATATATAAAAGCTCCTGCGTTCTGCCTACCGCAAACGACGGAATAACAAGGTTTCCGCCCTTATCGAAGGTTTCGGTTATCAGCTGAATAAGCTTTTGTTCGTAGTCGGGACGTTTTTGGTCATGAGTTCTGTCGCCGTAGGTGGATTCTATTATAACGACGTCGGCTTCGTCCGGCATCTGCGGATCGCGGAGAAGCGGTCTTTCCGAGTTTCCGATATCTCCGGAGAAGATGACGGTGCATTCGCGCTTGCCTTCCGTAAGACGAAATTTTATCGACGCCGAGCCGAGAAGGTGACCCGAATCGAAAAAGCTTGCCACTATTCCGTCGGCGATGAAGAACTCCATTCCGTATCCGAACGACTCAAACAGAGCCATTGTGGAATCTACGTCCTTTTGCGTATATAGCGGTTCGTATTCCGCACCGCCCGAGCGCGACGCACGACGGTTTTTCCATTCGGCATCCGACGTCTGAATGTGCGCCGAATCCGCAAGCATTACAGAGCAAAGTCTGCGCGTTGCGTCGGTCGAATATATTTTTCCGTGAAAGCCGTTCTTTACAAGAAGCGGAAGCTTACCCGAATGGTCTATATGAGCGTGAGTGAGAAACACAAAGTCGATATCGGCGGGCGAAACGGTAAGCTCGCGATTTTCATATATATCGGGACCCTGCTCCATGCCGCAGTCTACAAGGAACTTTTTTCCCGCAGCTTCGACAAGCGTGCAGGAGCCTGTTACTTCGTGCGCCGCACCTATAAATGTGATTTTCAACGGTTTTCACCTTCCTTTCAAAGATTATAATATCATAAATTGTGCAGTTTTACAATACAAAATAAAAAAATCGTCTATTGACATCATGCCCCGAAATATGATATTCTTATAGCGTGGCAAATCAAGGAGGCAGATTATGACAGATGAAATAAATTCCCACCCCATAAAAAACAAATATTATAAGCACCTTTGGTATACGCTCATTTTTCCGGCTTATCTCATAGCCTTTTTTATTCTTGAAAAAATAATCTCAAACGATTTTCCCGCAGACAAAATGTTCCTTTCGCATATACCGCTTGACGATATGATACCTTTTTGCGAATATTTTGCGATAGCTTATTATCTTTGGTATCCCGCGCTTGCCGCAATAGGCATATATCTTATGTTCCGCGACGCCGAGGGCTTCAAAAAATATATGATATACATCGGCGCTACATTCTTTACGATGATAATAATCTGCGCGGTGTTTCCCAATTATCAGGATATGCGCCCCGATATAACGGGTGAAGAAAACATTTTCTGTTTTGCGATGAAGCGTATTTACACCGCCGATACATATACAAACGTCTTGCCGAGCGCGCACGTTTTCGGTGCGATGGCGATAGATTTTGCCGTGCTTGACTGCAAATCGCTTAAAAACCGCAAGTGGCTTGTCGCGCTTTCGATAATATTGGGTGTGCTTATATGTATGTCAACGGTGTTTGTAAAGCAGCATTCCATACTTGATATTTTCGTAGCGATTCCTCTCGGGTTCATCTGGTGGGCGATAATTTACAAGGGTGTTTTCAAAAAGAAAAAGACGGCATAAAAGACGATTTTCATAAGTAAAACAAAAACTCCGACAGCGTTTACACTGTCGGAGTTTTTTTGTCTTATGCTTTCTTGTTTTCTGCCGCAAGAAGATCGGCTTCTTCGTCGAGCTTTTTGTTTCTGAAATAGAGCGCAACGTCGATTGAAATTTCAATGAAGTTGAGCACATAGAAGAAAAAGCTGAGCCAGAAAAGGAAACCGGAGCTTCCGTCGACTGTCTGTATTATCTTTCTTGCAATACCGCAGGCATAGCCTATGAGAAGGAATATCTCAAAGAAAAGACTTTTGCCTTTCGCCGTGCGTGATGTCCACGATTTTCTTATTGATATCGGCCATGAAAGACCAAAGCAGAATATAGTTAAAGCTTCGAGCAGATCAGTAATATTCATTTTGAGTTAACCGCCTTTTTTGTAAATTATTTTCTTCTGTAATCGGGCAGGAGCTTGGGTGAAACGGCGTCCGTAACGATACCTGCCGCCTCGCGCTCCGCGTCGAATTTTGCGATATGGTCAAGCGTGAGCGTGCCGACCTTTACGTCCTTTGACTTTTCGGCGGCGTTTCTTCCGGCGCTTCTTCCGAAAACGATTATATCGAGCAGAGAATTGCCCATCAGACGATTTCTGCCGTGAATTCCGCCGACAGCCTCGCCTGCGACGAAGAGGTTTTCAACGTTTGTCGTCATACCGCTTGCGTCAATGTCAAGTCCGCCGTTCTGATAATGGAGCGTCGGATAAACGAGGATAGGCTCTTTTCTTATGTCGATGCCGTAGCTACCGAACATACGCATCATCGCGGGGATTCTGCGTTCGATTGTGCCCTTTCCGCCGATTTTTTCAATCATCGGCGTATCGAGCCATACGGCTTTGCCGTTGCCGGTATCAATGCCTTCGTCGCGGTCGGAGCATTCTCTTATTATCGACGCCGCCGCAACGTCGCGCGTTTCAAGCGGATGCATAAATACTTTACCGTCGCGGTTTACGAGCTTTGCGCCGAGCGAACGAACCTTTTCCGTTACAAGCGCGCCGAATATCTGCTGAGGAAACGCCGCGCCCGTCGGGTGATACTGAAGCGTATCGGCATAGAGCAGCTTTGCGCCGACTCTGTAGCCGAGAACAAGGCCGTCCGCCGTCGCGCCGTAATGGTTTGACGTGGGGAAGCCCTGATAGTGCATACGTCCTGCGCCGCCTGTCGCAATGATAACTGTTTTTGCTCTTGCGACCATAAGCTCTTTTGTTTCCATATTCATAAGAACCGCACCGGCAGCCTTGCCGTTTTCGTCGAGAATAAGCTCAATTGCCGAGGTAAAATCGACAACGGGTATTCCGCGATTGAGAACCTCGTCACGAAGCGTTCTCATTATTTCCGCGCCGGAATAGTCCTTTGCGGCGTGCATACGCTTGCGCGACGTACCGCCGCCGTGAGTCGTTATCATTGTGCCGTCGGGAGCCTTGTCGAACTCAACGCCGAGGTTGTTGAGCCACTGAATAGCCTCGGGAGCGTCGCAGACGAGCTTTTCGAGAAGCTCTCTTTTTGCGGCAAAGTGACCGCCGCCGAAAGCGTCAAGAAAATGTATGGCAGGAGAATCTCCGGGCTTGTCAGCCGCCTGAATTCCGCCCTCAGCCATCATTGTGTTTGCGTCGCCTATGCGGAGCTTTGTAACTATCATTGTCTTTGCGCCGACATTATCGGCTTCGATAGCCGCAGAAGCGCCTGCGCCGCCGCCGCCGATTATAAGAACGTCAACGTCATACGTTACGTCCGAAAGGTCAACGTCGGAGGCTGAAATGCGGCTGTGAGCCTGAAGCATTTCGCAAAGCTCGTGGGGAACATCCTCGCCCTTGTTTGCTCCGATTTTAAGCGTTGCAAACTCGCTTTTTTTATAGTCGGGATGATATGCCGCAAGCAGCTCATCCTTTTCCTTTGCGGTCATACGGGCGGGTTCATACGCTATGTTTGCTTCTCTTGCCTCTTCTACGGCAGCAAGCGATTTCTGAAATTTTTCCGAATACATTCTTTCCGCCCTCCTTATTTTTCAATATCTCTGTTGTTGTAAAGCTCTTTGAGCTCCTCCACGGGCTTGCCCATAAGCGCTTCTATAAGCTCCGTAAATGTGCCGTCCTTTATCTCTTTTACGCGATTTTCAAGATGCTCGGACTTCGGCGCGAGATATTTGCCGTTCAGTCGGCGCGCGAGCATTGCCACCTGCGGATGAGATATTCCGGCAGGACAACGCGACGAGCATATTCCGCACATAACGCAGTCAAACGATTCTTCGGCGCATTTTTCATATTCGCCGCGCTGAGCGTATGCGATGTACTGCATAACGTTTAATCCCTGCGGACAAGCCTTTGTGCAGGCGTTACAGCCTACGCAGGCGTATATTTCGGGATAAAGCTGCATCATTATCTGCTCTGTGGGCTTTATTTTTTCAATGTCGTAAACCTGCTTTATGAGCGGGAAGAAGGGAAGAGTCGCAATATACATATTGTTTTCAACCTTCGTCTGACAGGCAAGACAGGTGCGAAGAGTTCTGTCGCCTTTTATGCGGTAAATAGTCGCGCACGCTCCGCAGAAGCCGTTACGGCATCCGCAGCCGCGCACAAGCTGATATCCCGCATATTCCATTGCGCGCATTATAGTCAGATCGTCCGGAACGGAATATTTCTTGCCGAACAAATATATATCAACCATATTTTCCATGCTGTATATCTCCTTTTTATCAATATTCATTCGGAAGCTCGTCAAGCTCGTCAAGACGGAATACAGGTCCGTCCTTGCAGACATATTTTGCTCCGACGTTGCATCTTCCGCACTTGCCTATTCCGCATTTCATACGAAGCTCAAGCGTTGTGTAGACCTGGGTTTTTTCAAAGCCGAGCTCTGTAAGTCCCGCAAGGGTGAACTTGATCATTATCGGAGGACCGCAGAGAATAGCAATTTTGTCCGGAGAAAATCCGAGTTCTTTTACATAGTTCGGCACAAATCCGACGTGTCCCGACCATTCGGGCTGTTCGCGGTCGATCGTCAGATGAACGGTCACGCCGGCGTCATTTGCCCATTCGTCGATTATTTCTTTGTAATCGACAAGGTCCTGCATGCTACGTGATCCGTAGACTATGTCTATCTTTCCGTAGCGGTCGCGGTAGTGACGGCAGTAGTTTATTACCGAGCGGAGCGGAGCAAGTCCGATACCGCCCGCGATAAAGAGCATATCGTGACCGACAAATTCCGTATCCACGGGGAAGGGTCTTCCGTAGGGTCCTCTTATCGTTATCTGCTGACCTACCTCCATTGAGTGAAGCCACTTTGTGACGCAGCCGCATTTTTTAATGGAAAATTCCATAAATTCTTCGTTTGTCGGCGAGGAGGTTATTGAAAACATCGCTTCTCCCACGCCGGGAATCGAAAGCATCGCGCACTGACCGGGCTTATGCTCAAAGGCTTTTTTGCCGTCGGGTGTCACAACTCTGAATGTCTTTACGTCGGGAGTGTCTATGCGTATATCGGTAACGACGCCTATTTTGGGGATAAGAGGTTCTTTTACATCAATCATTTTTGTTTCCTCCCAGCTTTTTCATTACCTTTACAATATTCATCTGAATGGGACATTTTGAAATACATCTGCCGCAGCCGACGCACGAGAAAAGTCCGTCGTTGTTTGTGGGATAATACACAAGTTTATGCATAAATCTCTGACGGAAGCGTTCAAGCTGAGTAAGTCTCGGCTGACCTGCGGACATTTTTGTAAAGTCCGAATACATGCACGAGTCCCAGCAGCGGAAACGCTTTACTCCGTGACCTGTGTTGAAATCCTTTATATCGTAGCACTGACAAGTGGGGCATACGAACGTGCATGTTCCGCATCCGAGACATGACTGAGAAAGCTCCTTCCATTCGGGAGCGCCGAAGAACTCTTCTGTTTTGCCGGCGCCGAAGCTGTCCGCCGAAAGGCTTGCGAGCGGGAGCCTTGCAAGTCTCTCCTTTGTGACTTTCTTCTGTTCTTCAACGGCTTTATCGTCGGTTTCTTCCGTAACGGCAGAAAGCCTTGAAAGAAGAGCTTCGCCCTTTTCGGTCTTTGCGTCCATATAGAGGGCGTCATCTGTCTTGTGGCAGACGATATCGCCTTCAGGCGACGAAGCGTCTATGCCGAAAGTGCCGCAGAAGCACGTTTCGTGCGGTTTTGTGCAGGCGAGCGACATTATAACGCCGTGCTCGCGACGGTTTTTGTAGTAGCTGTCAACAGGCTCGGAAAGGAAAACTCTGTCGAGAACCTCAAAGCTCTTGACGTCGCATGCGCGCACTCCGAAAATAACGAAATCCTCGCATTCCTCTCTTGTATCGATAATTTCAATATTCTTTCCTTCAACCTTGAAATCCATAAGATTTTCCGTCTGCGGAAAGAAGAAATCCTTTGCGCTTCTTACGGTGTTGAGCGCGTCCGAAAGGACTGCGCCGTCGTGCCATTTTTCATAGCTTGCGCCCGCTTTTGTATCGACGGGCAGATAAAGCGTTTCATTTTCCGCTATGGCGGAGAAAAGCGAATTCAGCTTGTCAAGCGATATTTTACGCATTGTCGCCACCTCTTTCCACAGCTTTTGCCGGCTCTATATCATCCTGTGAATAGTTCACTATCGGAGCGCGGCTTCCTACCGTTTCTCCTGCCTGATATTCGCCGTAAAAATTATCTATATCCTTTATGAACTTGCGGTTGAGAAGATGAAGCGGTATGTGCTGAGGACATACTCTTGAGCATTCGCCGCAGTCCGTGCATCTTCCGACAACGTGGAACGCGCGGATGATGTGGAACATACTGTCCTCAAAGGAGTTTGCCGCAGCCTTGTTTTCAACGCCCGAATCGGGATTGTCGAAAACGCACTTTTCGCAGGTGCAGGCAGGGCAGACGTCGCGGCAGGCGTTGCAGCGTATACAGCGGGAAAGCTCTCCCTGCCAGAACGCAAAGCGCTCGTCCGGTGTCATTTTTTCTATTTTTTCAACCTCGTCGAAGCGTCCGCTGTCGAGAACGTCTCCGTCATCGCCGAGAAGCTCGTCGTAGGAAACGTGCTTTTTGGACTTGCAGTGAACGCATCTGTCGGAAAGAAGCTCTGCTCTTTTTCCGGAGATCGTACCGTCGTAAAGGGTTTCTATCTTTACGGTGTCGCCCTCGCTTTTAACCGACGAAATACCGTCGGCAAGCGATTTTATCTTTGTAACGTCGAGCATGCCGTCGCAAGGAATACCCACGACATAGACCTTTTCACGGTCGAAGCGATGCTCGGTAAGAAGCTGATTGAAGCTGTATGTGTCGCAGGGCTTGAGAAAAACAAGCACCTTTCCATCGCCCTTCTGTGTTTCTTTTATGAGATATTTTGAAAAGTTTGCGCCGCAGAAATCGCCCCATACAAAATCTTTTTCAAGCTCCTCGGAGCTGTTGAAAACCGCAGGAGTGACATCATAGTCGAATTCGCCTGCCTTCCAGCCGAGAACTCTGTCAGCAGTGCCGTCCGAAAGCAGCTCGGACGCTCTTTTTATCAAAGCCGCACGATTTATTTCTTGCATCTTAAGTCCTCCAATCTCTTGTTTTCGCCGAGCGCGGCGACTTTTGTTGCAAAATCGTTCATTGTTGCGGCGAATTTTGCGCCCTCCGCCGCAGATACCCATTCGACGCGGGTTCTTTCTCTTTCAATGCCGAGATAGTCGAGCATCGAGAAAAGCAGAGCCATACGTCTGCGCGTATAGTAGTTTCCGGAGGTGTAATGGCAATCGCCGGGATGGCAGCCGCAGATTATAACTCCGTCCGCGCCTCTCTGAAAAGCGCGGAGAATGAACATCGGGTTTACTCTGCATGAGCAGGGAACGCGAATTATCTTTACGTCGGCGGGATAGCTCAATCGGTTGTTTCCCGCAAGGTCTGCGCCGGCATATGAACACCAGTTACAGCAAAACGCTACGATAAGGGGCTTATATTCATTTACTTGCATATTGCGTCAACCTCCGCCATAATTTGTTTGCTTGAAAATCCTTTCAGATCCATTGCGCCGGACATACAGGCGACCGTACATGCGCCGCAGCCCTGACATACAGCCTCGTTTACGACTGCCACGCGGCGAAGCTTTGTCGTTCTGTCGGGCATACGGAATTCCTTGTCGATATACGAAATCGCACCGTACGGGCAGACCTTTTCGCAGGTCGAACAGCCGTTGCACATCATCTCGTCCGAGTGAGCGACGCAGGGGTTACCCGTCAGCTTGTCCTTGCAGAGAAGTCCGATAACCTTTGAAGCCGCGGCTCCTGCCTGAGCGACCGTTTCGGGAATATCCTTCGGTCCCTGACATGTTCCCGAAAGGAACACGCCAGCCGTCGGACTTTCAACGGGACGGAGCTTGGGATGCGCCTCCGTGAAGAAGTCGTTTGTGTCCATGCTTGCCGTAAGAAGCGTCGCAAGGTGTCTTGCGGATTTATCCGGCTCGATAGCCGCCGCAAGAACGACGAGGTCGGCGTCGATATGGATCTGTTTTCCGTAGATGAGATCCGAGCCCTGAACTTTAAGCTTGTCGCCGTCGGGGCATACCTTTCCGACCATACCCTTTATGTAGTGAACTCCGTATTCCTCAACCGCGCGGCGATAGAATTCGTCGAAGTTCTTTCCGGGCGTGCGGACGTCTATATAGAAAACATATACATCCGTGTCGGGATATTTGTCGCGTATGAGCATGGCGTGCTTTGCCGTGTACATACAGCATATTTTTGAGCAATATTCCTTGCCCTTTTCGGCGCAAGCCGCACAGCGCGAGCCTACACACTGAACAAAAACTATCGTGTGCGGATGCTTGCCGTCGGACGGACGGAGAAGCGTGCCGCCCGTAGGACCTGCGGCGTTCATAAGACGTTCAAGCTCAAGCGAGGTGATGACGTCCTTTGACTGCGAATATGCGAATTCGTCGAATTTCTCCATTGAAATGGGATTGAAGCCCGTCGCAACGACGATAGCGCCGTATTTTTCTTCGATGAATTCGTCCTTTGCGGTGTAATCGATAGCGCCTGCGGAACAGACCTTTGAGCATACGCCGCATTTGCCTGTTTTCAGCATTGTGCAGTAATTCGGGTCGATTGTTGCGACCTTCGGCACAGCCTGCGCAAAGGGAATATATATTGCGTGACGGTTGTCCATTCCGAGATTGAATTCGTTCGGGACTTTTTTCTGCGGACATTTTTCCGTGCAGAGTCCGCAGCCGGTGCAGATATCCTCCTTTACGTAGCGAGCCTTGCGTTTTATCGTTACATCAAAATTGCCTACAAAGCCCTTTACGTCGGTCACCTCGGAATACGAGAAAACGCGTATTTTTTCGTTTTGAGCCACGTCAACCATTTTCGGTGTGAGAATACATGCCGCGCAGTCGAGAGTGGGGAAGGTTTTGTCGAGCTGAGCCATTTTTCCGCCGATTGTCGGCTTTGTTTCGACTATATCGACGGGGAAGCCTGCGTCGGCAATGTCAAGCGCCGTCTGTATGCCGGCGATACCGCCGCCGATAACGAGCGCGCGCTTTGTCACGGGGCTTTCTCCGGGGGTGAGCGGAGCGTTGAGATTTACCTTTGCCACGGCTGCCTTTGCAAGAATTATTGCTTTTTCCGTGCCTATAGGCATGTCCTTATGCACCCACGAGCATTGCTCGCGGATATTCGCTATCTCAACCATATAGGGATTGAGTCCTGCGGAAGCTGCCGTTTTGCGGAAGGTTGCTTCGTGCATACGCGGCGAGCAGGAGCAAACGACGATACCTGTCAGGTGATGCTCTGCGATTGCTTCCTTTATTATGTTTTGTCCCGATTGGGAACACATATACTGATAATCCGTGGAGAAAACAACGCCCTGTTCGTTTTTCAGCGCTTCTGCCACGGCTTTTACGTCTACCGTGCCGGCAATGTTGGTGCCGCAATGGCAGACAAAAACTCCGATTCTCTGCATTTGATGTTTTCTCCTTTCTTTATTTTGAATATTTTCTCATTGCGCTTACGATCGCCTGCTGAGGCGTGTCCTCGTCTATGCGGGAGGGAATATCGTCTGCCGTCATTCTGTCGCCGCCCTTTTCGCGTATGACGCAAAGACGGACGGCTTCTATAAGCTTTGCCGGCTCCACGCCTCTCGGGCAACGGTCAACGCAGGCAAAGCATGAAAGACATTTATAAACGGACGGCGATTTCATCAGGGTTTCGATATCGCCGTTTTCGGCCATATAAACGAACTGATGAGGATGATATTCCATTTCGTCATAGGACGGGCAGGTTGCCGAGCACTTTCCGCAGCGCATGCACTTTCTGGGGTTTACGCCGCTTATGCGGAGAACCTGTTCGCGCAAAAGCTCTGTTTTATTCTGCATTTTTATCCTCCTTTATGCCGAGCGCTTCCGCGAGCAGTTCGGTAAAGTATACAACGGGAATCCGGCTTTCGTTTTTGACAAGATTGTACTTGCACAGCGGACAAGCCGTAACTATAAGCTCCGCTCCGTGATCTGCGGCGTCATTGCTTACGGAAAGACTCTTTTTTCTTGCGGAGTCTGCGTCTTCAAGCGCCACATATCCGCCGCAGCATTCATTTCTGTGCGGATAAATAACCGGCTCTGCGCCGAGCGCTCTTATAAAATCCTCCATAATGCTCGGATTTTCGGGATCGTCGAAGCGCATCACCTTGCTCGGGCGGAGAAGCATACAGCCGTAATATGCGGCGATTTTCTTGCCTGTGAGCGGACGCGTCACGGCTTCCTTTATTTTGTCGAAGCCGACCGTGTCGCGAAGAAGCTCAAGATAATGATAGACAGCCGTCTCGCCGTGATAAGCGGCGGCAGGGTTTTTGTCCTGCGACATATAAAGATTTACCTTGTCGGCAAAATCCTTATCCGTTCGCATGGCGGCATTTGTTTGTTTTATTACGTTATGACAGGCTGAACACACCGTTACAAGCGGCATTTCCGCGTCGCGCGCGGAAGCAAGCGCACGCACGCTTGACAGCTTTGTGGCTATTTCGTCCTTTGCGCTGACGAAAACGCCTCCGCAGCATTGCCAATTCTCTGTTTCGCACAGCTCAACGCCGAGCTTTTCGGCGCTTTTGCGTGCGTAAAGATCAAGGTCCTTCGCTTTGGTTTTGAGGGTGCAGCCGGGAAAATAACTTACCTTCATATTTACCTCCGTTCGATATCAGACCATCTGTTCGGGATGGAATACCTCGTCGAATTTTTCCGCGGTAAGAAATCCGAGCTCGACGCATGCCTGCTTTAAGGAGATATTGTCCTTGAAGGCTTTCTTTGCGGTTTTTGCGGCGTTTTCATAACCTATGTAGGGATTGAGCGCCGTAACGAGCATGAGCGAATTGTGCAGATTGTGATACATTTTTTCTTTGTTTGCCGTAATGCCGACGGCGCAGTTTACGTTGAAGGAAATTATCGCTTCGGCAAGCAGACGCGCTGATTGCAGGAAGTTGTATGCCGCAACGGGCATGAAAACGTTGAGCTCGAAGTTTCCCTGCGACGCAGCCATTCCTACGGCTACATCGTTGCCCATAACCTGAACGGCGACCATCGTGACAGCTTCGCACTGCGTGGGATTTACCTTTCCCGGCATTATGGATGAGCCGGGCTCGTTTTCGGGAATGTGTATTTCGCCAAGACCGTCGCGCGGACCCGAAGCGAGCCAGCGGACGTCGTTTGCGATTTTCATCATATCGCAGGCGGTTGCCTTTATCGCGCCGTGAGCAAATACAAGCTCGTCCTTTGAGGTGAGAGCGTGGAATTTGTTTTCGGCTGTCACAAAGGGCTTTCCTGTGAGCAGCGCCACCTTTGCGGCGACAAGCTCGGCAAAGCCTTTGGGGGCGTTGAGTCCCGTGCCGACAGCCGTTCCGCCGAGAGCAAGCTCGTAAAGCGGCTTTACCGCAATGCGGAGAAGCTCGGCGTCTTTTTCAAGGCTCGATCTCCAGCCGGAAATCTCCTGACTGAATTTAATCGGCGTTGCGTCCTGAAGATGCGTTCTTCCGGATTTTACTATGCCCTCGTTTTCTTCTTCAAGACGTCTGAATGTGGCTGTAAGCGTTTCTATCGCGGGGAGGAGCTTATCCTCTATTGCCGTTACGGCGGAGATGTGCATTGCCGTGGGGAAGGTGTCGTTTGAGGACTGACTCATATTTATATCGTCGTTGGGGTGGCAGAGCTTTGAGCCCGCTATCTGATTTGCTCTGTTCGCGATGACCTCGTTTGCGTTCATGTTCGACTGCGTGCCGGAGCCTGTCTGCCATACGACGAGCGGGAAGTGATCGTTCAAGCTTCCGGAGATAACCTCGTCGCACGCCTGCGATATTGCGGCGAGCTTTTCCTGCGTCATTTTTTCGGGTTTAAGCTCGGCGTTTGCCATAGCGGCAGCCTTTTTGAGAATTCCGAACGCATGGGTTATTTCTCTCGGCATTGTTTCTATACCGACGCCTATTCTGAAATTTTCATGGCTTCTTTCGGTCTGCGCCGCCCACAGGCGATCCGCGGGAACCTTTACCTCGCCCATGGAGTCGTGTTCTATGCGATATTCCATCTTTGTTTACCGTCCTTTTCTCAGATGCTGAGATTTTTGATAACGTCTTTGAGCGTGTCCGCGCTGAAACGGAGCTTTGCGGTTTCCTCGTCTGTGAGAGGCATATTTACCTTGCCGCGTATTCCGTCGTGACCGACAAGATTGAGCGTGCTCAGGCACACGTCGTCTATACCGTATTCGCCGTGCATCATTGTGGAAACGGTCATCGTTGTGTCTATACCTGCGAGCAGGCACTTGCAGATGTGGCATACGGAAATCGAAACCGCATAGAAGGTTGCGCCCTTGCGCGCGATAACTCTGCCGCCGGATTTTCTTACGTACTGCTCTATTTCGTCAAAATTGAGAGAGGGGCTTTCCATTCCGGGAAGCGATATAAGCTCGTTGCACTTTGAAATCGGTACGTTCGAAATGTTTGCAACCGACCACGGAATAAAGGAAGAATCGCCGTGCTCGCCGAAAACGTAAGCGTGAACGTTGCTCTGGCTGATGTTGTAGTATTCGGAAAGTCTTGCGCGGAGACGAGCCGTATCGAGAATCGTTCCCGAACCGATTATGCGGTTTTCGGGAAGATCGGAAAACTTATGGAACGTATAAGTAAGGATATCTACCGGATTGCTTACGATTATGTACGTTGCGTCCGGAGCGTGCTTTGTTATCTCGGGAATGATGCTCTTTGTTATGTTTACGTTTGTCTGAGCGAGCTCAAGACGCGACTGACCGGGCTTTCTTGCTATTCCGGATGTAAGAATAACGATGTTCGAGCCTGCGGCGTCGGGATAGCTGCCGGCGTAAATCGAGCAGGGGCTGCAGAAGGGAGTACCCTGTCTGATATCGAGCGCCTCTCCGAGAGCCTTTTCGCTGTTGATGTCGATCATTACGATCTCTGACGCCATTCCGAGAATTGCAAGGGAATATGCGATGGTGGAACCTACGCTTCCGGTTCCGATGATGGATATCTTGTTCATAAAAACACCTTCCTAAAATAATTGTTTTACATATTCTATCATAAGCTTTGCGATTATGCAATTGCTGATTTTTCATATCGGTTATGCATATATCGATATGCAGAGGGCGTAATCTGAAAAATGCCCTGTAACCGACGATATTTCGCGTTTTTATTTGTGCATTTTTCAAAGAAAATAACGGTCGGAACGGTGATTTGTTCCGACCGTGCATTATTTATTTTTTCATCTCGCGCTCGGAGGCGATATATCTCTGCGCCTGAGTTGAGAAAAGCTCGCAGTATCTGCCGCCCTTCCGCATAAGCTCGCGATGCGTTCCGCTTTCTATTATCTGTCCGTTTTCGAGAACGAGAATTCTGTCAGCCGTCGTTGCGCTTGAAAGTCTGTGCGAAACAAAAACGGTGGTTTTATCCTTGCGGAGATTGTCGAACTGAGAGTAAATCTCCTGCTCGGCGATCGCGTCAAGCGCGGCTGTCGGCTCGTCAAGAATGAGAATATCGGAATCGGAATAGAACGCGCGCGCAACGGAAAGCTTCTGCCACTGACCTGTTGAAAGCTCTATGCCGTCCTCTTCAAAATATCGCATAAGCGCGGTATCGTAGCCGCCGGGAAGATTTTTTATAAAATCCTCCGCGCCGCTTTCCTTTGCCGCCTTTGAGACTCTTTCGTCGTCTATCGGGCTGTTTATATCGGAAAACGAGACGTTTTCACGGACGGATACGGCATATCTGCCGAAATCCTGAAAGATTATTCCGTATATCGAATAAAGCTCGCTTATATCGTATTCCCTTATGTCGTGGCCGTCAAGAAAAATGACTCCTTCGGTCGGATCGTACAGTCTTGTTATCAGCTTTATAAGCGTAGTCTTTCCCGCGCCGTTGAGTCCTACAAGAACGACTGTTTCGCCGGGCTCAAAGGTTACGGACATATTTTTTATAACGTCTCTTGTTGTGCCGGGATAGCGGAACGAAACGTTTTTCAGCTCTATTTTGTGAGCGATATGACGCTGCGGATGACGAGGCTCGGGAAGCGAAGGCACTATCTCGGTTTTTTCATTTATAAAAGTTATAAGATTGTCGATAAAAAGCGTGCCTTCGTAAATGGATGCGGTGGTATTTATCAGCGTTGAAATTCCGCTCGCTATCGAATGCAGTGCGCCCGTATAAAGCGAATAGTTACCGACCTCAAAATCGCCTGCGATTACGCCCTTTGCTATCAGTAAAAACAACACACAGTTGACGCCGGACGAGAGCACCGACATCACAAGGTTCCATGCGCCCTCCGAAAAATATATGCGGCGCACACCGCCGAAATAATGGCTGAAAATGCTTTTATATCTTTCTATAAAGGTGTCCGAAAGTCCGAAAAGGCGGATCTCTTTGACCATATCCTTGTTTGTCATAAGACCTTTGTAATAGTTGAACTGACGTCTGTCTTTGGAGCGGCGGCGGGAATAATCAAATACCTTGCGCCTGTAAACAAAGGAAACGACAGCCGAAGGAATAGCAACGAGCGCAACCGCCACGGGCGCAAAGCCGGCTGTTTTTACGCTCAGGCTTGCGATATGTACCTCGCCCGGAATTCCGGCAAGAATGACGATAAACGAAATCATGCTTATCACGGCGGAGATTGAGGAACACGCGGCTGAAAGCACCTGCATCGGTCTGTTGCCTGCCTCGCGCGAGGCGTTTTCCAGCTTTTCATAGAAATCGGGACGGTCAAAGCTTGCGACGTCGACCGTTTTCGCTTTTTCTATTATCTTTACGTTTGTCCTGTACGCGACAAGCTCGCTTGCGATTCTCGTAGTGTATGTTTTCAGGCTTGAAACGACGGAGGTTGCAAAGATTATCGCAAACTGCCACACAAGCAGCATAAATATTTCGTCCAGCATGGCGGAAGGATCGCCTTCGCCTGCCTTTACCAGAGCATAATCGACTGCAAGGCGGTTTAAGATATCCTTTGCTATCGACGCGGAGATTGCCGGCAGAACGCCGAGTATTACCGAGAAAAACGAAATCAGAAACAGAACGCTCGGCTTCGCTTCCCAGACGAGAGTGAAGATATAGAAAAGTCTGTAAAAGAATTTTGATATTACCCTTTTAAGATATCCCGGGACTTCTTTTATGCTTTTCGGCTTCGGCTCGCGCATTTTGTCCATCGGGTGCTTCATAAGTTCGGGATCTTTGGGCGGTCGGTTCATTTGCATCACATCCTTTTGTGTTTTCTTATCATATTATTGCATTTTTAATTATAAATCGCTGAAAGACAAATTACAAGTCTTGATTTTTTACGGGTTTTGTGGTATAATATGAGCCGTAACCGGAGGGATAAACGCTTTTGAATTTTATCCGGCGTTTTCAGGAAGATTATTCTTTTGCAGCCTTTATTTATTCATTGAAATATCGCGTGCCGTATTATATAATTTTGTCAAAGCAAGGTAATTTCGGCAGAGAGCGACAAATCGCTTTTTGTACGGAAAGAAAGCGGTATTTTTATGGCACGATCATATCACGGGCGCTTTTGCGCGATTCTGATTTTGACGGCGGTTTTTGCCGTCGCTGCGGTTTTTGTTTCCTGCGGAAAGCAGACGCCGATCGCCGAAACGGGCGGTAAATACACAACCGTTTTGTCGGCGCAGACAGCATCGGTAACGCAAACGTCGGCTGTCGGAACTTCTTTTTACGAAACGCAGAGCAAAGCCTCTCTGACAGAGGCAACCTCGGATTTGCCCGAAAGCGCGTTCGAGCCGCTGCTTGAAACGAAAATATCCGCGACGATAGAAAAAATTCCGTGCGAAACGGAATACGTTTATTCGGACGACGAATATGAAGACGTAAGCTACGTTCTGAAATACGGCAGGGACGGGCTTTTACAGATAACAAAAACGGGCTACTATTCTGACGGCAGACTTGCCTTTGAGGACAGCGAAGAAACAATTTTGAGCGAGCCGGAAAACGAAAAAATTCTCATAGGCACAAAGCCCGTGTTTACATACGAAACGATAAAGAAAAACGAAAACACGGTGAAATATTCCGTAAAGTACGTTTATGACGGAAATATTTACGAAGGCGAACGAAGGACAAAAACCTACGGCGCCGACGGATATACGGTAAATACATATAAAATAACATATGAGCGGGGAAAAGAGATAAAGCGCGAAGTCATCTCATCCGAAACGGTTGCGCCTGTCGATGAAGTGATTGTCATAGGCACAAAGAAAAAAGAGGAGACTTTTGCTCTTCCGTTCAGGACGGCGGCTCAGGGCGGAGCGGATTACCGTGTAACGCAGTATTACGGCGGCTCAAACTCTCACGGAGGGATAGATTTCGGCGTTTATTACGGAGCACCGATAACGGCTTCAATGAGCGGGACGGTCGTTTATGCCTACAACGACGGCTATTTTTCCTCTTCAGATCTGCGCTGGACATATGGAACGTACGTTGTGATAGATCACGGAAACGGCTATCGCACATATTACGCTCACTTAAAGTCAAGGACGGTCTCTGTGGGAGATAAAGTAGTTCAGGGGCAGGTTATAGGTTACAGCGGAAACACCGGAAGAGTCTCTCCGGCGCCTACCGCATCGAATCCCTATGCAGGCACTCATCTTCACTTTGAGATAAGAAAGTATTCGCAAGGCTCATATGTAAAAGTTGATCCTAAAAAGTATTTGCCGCAATTGAACTGATATCTGTATTAAAAGATATATAAACATTTTTGAAAGGAACCGCTTTTATGGACAGAACAAAGCAGTACGGTCATTTTTCCGAAAAAGGGGACGCATATTATATAACAGAGCCGGAAACTCCGCGTCATTGGTACAATTATATGTACAACGACGAATACATAACCTTTACATCTCAGGTGGGCTACGGAGAAGGCTTTGCACAGGACGACATGGGCAGAAGAGCCATGCTTGTTTCAAACCGCAATCTTTTCGTCTCGGAGGACGGAAAATATTTCAGCATATGCGGTTTGCCGATGAATTCGGGATATACCGATTATCTTTGTACTCACAAAAACGGTTCGACCGAAATAAGCCAAAAGAAAAACGGCATAAAAAGCACGTTGCGTATATTCGTGCCGTGCGACGGTATGCGCGAAATATGGAGCGTAACGCTTGAAAATACTTCCGATAAGGAAAGAACGCTTTCGCTTGTTTCGTATGCAAAAACCGAAGTTGACGGAACATACCGTCCGCAGGGCTATAATCTTGCTACGGGCGGCGCTTTTGAAGATAAAAATGCAGTATGGGGACATTTCTATACTGAGTTTTATCCCGATCCCGCATTGCCCGGAAGATGCCGTCCGATGTACGCATATATGGCTTCAAGCGATAAAATAAGCGGCTTTGATTCAAGAAGAAACGCTTTTATCGGACCTTACGGCGATGAACAGCATCCTTCGGCGCTTGAAAAAGGACTTAAATGTCAGAACACGGACTGCAACTCCGAAAAGCTTTGTCTTGTTTTGCAAAACGATATGACGCTTCTCCCCGGTGAGAAAAAGACGGTTCATTTCACGCTCGGTCTTGCCTATGATAAAGACGGCATAGCCGCGCTTTCTCCGGACGAGGTCGAAAAAGAATTTTCCGCTATGGAAAACAAATATAAGGAAAGACTTTGCGGCGTTGAGATAAGCACTCCGTGGGGAGACTTCGACAAGCTTATAAACGGCTGGATGAAATACGCCGCCGATATGGGCAGCAGATGGGCAAGAGTCCGCCATAATGGATATCGCGATCTTACAAGCGATACGGAATGTCTTGCCTGCGTAAATCCGCGTCTTGCGTGGGAAAGATTAAAGAGAATTCTTACATATCAGTATGACAACGGCTATGCCCCGAGAACGATAATCGACGGTGCGATCCGCGACAGAAGATTTGCCGACAACACCGTATGGATGACGTTTGCCGCAGACACGATAGTAAAAGAGCTTGGCGATATAAATCTTCTGAATGAAGAGGTTGAATTCAACAACGGTACAAAGGCGAGCGTATATGAGCATCTTCGCCGTTCGGTAGATTTTTTGTGGAATTTCACAGGACTTTACGGACTTGTTCGCATATGGGGCGGAGATTGGAACGACTGCGTGAATTTTGCCGGACTTGAAGGCAAAGGCGTTTCCGTATGGCTGACGCTCGCATGGTACAGAGCCAATGCCGCCTTCGGCAGACTTGCCGCCGCTATGGGAAAAACGGACGACGCAAAAACCTCAGCCGAGCGCGGCGACATCATGCGCGAGCGCATTGACAAGTACGGCTGGGACGGCGAATATTATATATATGCCCGCACGGACGACGATATAATTATGGGTTCAAAGGATTGCGAGGAGGGAAAGATATTCCTTATATCTCAGCTGTGGGCTGTGCTTTCGGGCGCGGCAAAGGACGGCAAGGAGAGAATCGCCATGGAAAGCGCGGACAGAATTCTTGAAACAAAGCTCGGCACAAGACTTGCATATCCCGCATATTCGCATCAGTATTCTTATATAGGCTCTATGGCTGAAAAGGCGCCCGGCGTTCAGGATAACGGCGGAATCTATCTGCATCCTTCCGCATGGAAGCTTGCGGCTGACAGTATGCTTCATCGCCCCGACAAGGTCGAGGAGGGACTCAAGAAAATGCTTGTGACAAACACCGAATACGAAACAAAATGCGGCGAGCCTTATGCAATGTATAATTCGTATTTTGCGCCCGAGACAGGCTACCGCTACGCTACTCCCGGACAAAGCTGGAGAACGGCGGCAAGCTCATGGCTGCTCAAGAGTACGGTTGAATATATTTTCGGCTTGCATCCCGAGCTTGAGGGACTGAGAATCGAGCCGTGTCTGCCGCTTTCGTGGAAAGAATGTTCGATAAAGAAGCTTTTCAGAGGCTGTGAGTACAATATCAGATTTGTTTGCTCGGGAGAGAGCGACAAGGTAAGCAGAATAGAGCTTGACGGAAAAGAAATAAAGCCGGAGAAAAACACTATCGCGCCTGTCGGCGAAAGGATGAATCTTACGGTATATATAGGATGAAAAAAATCCCCGCTCGCGCGGGGATTTTTTTTATTTTATTCAGTTTGCGTGATAGCCTTTTGAAGGAAACTCGTCTACATAGCCTTTTTCAAGATAGCCGATATAGGTGTTTCCTGCGGAAAGGGTAAGCTCTGCGCCGCTCTCGGTCATAAGCCTGAGCGCGCCGTCTTTTGTCTTTGTCCACTTGATGGCAACCATCTTGCCGCCGTAGCAGTAATAGCCCTTGCCCGAGCCCGTTACGTCGATAAGAGCCATTCTGGGATCTTCTTCCGTGCCTTTGCCCTGAGTTACCTTAACGCCGAGGAAGATAACGTTCGTAAAGGAAAGCTCCTCGCCGCTCAGACCGTTTACCGCGATCTGTGAACGGATGTATTTGTCCGATGCGGAATCGTATGTAAAGGTAACGTCCTTTGTGCTGGAGCTGTTATCCATTGTGAACTGTACCGTTACCGTCTTTGCAGAGATTGACGAGGATGAAGCGGAGCTTGTTCCGAAGCTGAAACCGTTCGGAGCGCCGGTGTAGCCTGCGCCGCTGTTTGCAAACTTGGACGATTTGCCCGTCACCATTATTTTGAGAGCCGAGCCGTTTACGACCGTATCATAAAGAATATCCGAACGGGACTTGTAATTCTGTACCGTGCCGTATTTCTTTCCGCCTTCTTCTGTGCCCGTAACGTATTCGTCCTTTGTATCGACAAACGAATAACGGCTGCCGAGTCTTTTCACAACGAGCTGATAGAAGTCATAATTGTCCGTTATCGAACCGCCGTGGCAGACGAGTATGGCGTTGTGTCCCTGTGCGATATCTATGTGATAATCTCTGCCCGAACGGACGTTGCAGATATCCTTTACGGATTCATAATCTTCGATTACGGCAAGATAACGCGTGATGCCCGGAGCGACGAGCGCTTCGTAAAGTATATCTGCCTGATAAAGACCCTTCTGATTCTTGTAGGCGTTTGAAATGTTGTCAACAACTATTGCGACGGGACGTTTGTTTGAAGGGTCGGTTACGCTTGTTTTAAGTCCCGTAAGAGGATTTGTGTATGTACCGGTTTCGACCGGAGTTATCGGCTTTGTCGTTTCAACGGCTGTATCCGTCGATGTATCGGAATTTTCCGTTGTTGTGGATACGGGAGCTGTCGTTGCTGCCGTTGAGGTCGTTTCCGTGGTGCTCGGCTTCAGCGTAAGACCGCCTTCCTCGGAGGTCTGCTTGCTTTCGCTGTTTCCGCAGCTTATAGCCGTCGCGCAGAACGACGCGACAATGGCTATTGTCAAAATCATAAGTAATATTTGTTTGAGTTCTTTCTTCATCGAACGGACTTCCTTTCTTTTCCTTCGGGCAGGGTTTCCCGCTCCTGTTCTTGTATGTGCCGCTTGTGTAATTTATATGTTACCACATATACGGAAAAAAGTCAAATATATTTTGTACGGAAATAATTACAAAATTCCGCTCAAAACTCCGTCATTTTTTATATTTTCTCCGTTTTTCGCGGAGATCTGCAAAAAAGTCGGACAGCTTTTTTGCACATTCCTCCGAAAGAACGCCCTCGGTCACCTCGGGCGTGTGGTTGAAGCCGAGCGAAAACGTCTCCTCGCGTGACACCACTGCTCCCGCCTTTTCATCGCGCGCGCCGAAAACGACACGCTTTATTCTTGAATTTATTATTGCGCCGGCGCACATCGGGCACGGCTCGAGCGTGACAAAAAGTTCGCACATAAAAAGTCGCCAGCCGCCGAGTCTCCGGCACGCCTTGTCTATCGCTTTTATTTCGGCGTGGCAAAGAGCGTTTTTGTCCGTTTCGCGCGTGTTGAACGCACGCGAAATTATTCTGTTTCCCCATACGACGACCGCTCCCACCGGAACCTCTCCGAGAGCGGCCGCCTTATCGGCTTCCTTCAGCGCAATGCCCATAAAATATTCGTCGCGTGAAATTATTTTCATATCTGCGCCTCTTTATTCTTCAAACATATAGCCCTTGCCCCTGACCGTGCGGATAAGCTTTACCCCGAATTTGTTTTCAAGCTTTTCGCGCAGATAGCAGATGTAAACGTCAACGACGTTTTCTCCGTCGCCGCCGCCCCATATGTTGTCGTAAAGCTCGCTTCTGGAAACCTCGCTGCCTTTTCGTCCGTAAAGATATTCAAACAGGGCAAATTCGCGCTTTGTCAGGCGGGAGGTCGCTCCGAGATAGCTTACCGTGCGTTTTTCGGCGTCTGCCGTAAGTCTGCCGGAGGCGGTGATTTTTCTTATCGTCGGCGCGGACTGCGCTTTGCTTTCTCCGAAAAGCACGCGCATAAGCTCGCCCGTATCGAACGGGCGGACAAGCACCGCCGAAGGACTTGCCGCCGAAACGCCCGAAAGCTCTTCGGGATATCCGAATATCACGGTAAGACATTCGTTTTGCGGCAGGATAGCCCTGTCAATATCCGGAGCTGAAATCACGGCGGCGCACGGCGCCGTCACGGCGCTGCCCTCCGGCATTACGTTTGCGCCGTATTCCGTAAGCTCAAGCTCCAGCATCCGACGGAATACCCCGTCGGAGCAGATTATATATACGTCGGTCATAGCTCCTCCGTCGGATCAGTCAAGCGATGTTCCGCTTGCCGGAATCTTTATTTTTCTGCAACGTGCGCTTCCGGAAAAGCTTTCGATATCGCGGCTTGCGACGGTTATCCTCTGATCGCCCTTAAGCGTAAACAGCGTTACGCCGCCCGCGGTTCTTGTCGCTTTTTCGGGAATAAGCTTTGTGTTAATCACAACGGCTTTGTTTTGCGAATTTACAAGAATAATATCCTCGTTTTCGGATATAAAGAACGCGGCGACTATCGGCGATGCCGCGGAATATGCCGCGACAAGCTTTTTGCGCGGGGTTTTCGTTTCATACAGAGAGAGCGGAATTTTTACGCCCTTGCCGTTTTCAAAAATATAAACGACAAAATGCTTTGAATCGAATTTTGTATCCGAATCCATGGCGATGACTCTTTCGTCCTTTTCAAAGCCGAGCTTTGCCGGAATGTAATCGCCGAGGGCGGAAGCCTTGCAGGCATCGAAATCCGACGCCTTTGCGCGATAAATGCGCTGTCTGTCCGAAACAAACAAAAGCTCGGATATATTTTCGCCGTCCGTCACCTGCGCGATCTCGTCGCCGTCCTTGAGCTTCTGCTCGTCCGCGCCGCGAAGCGAGGTGAGCGTTATTTTCTTGAAATATCCGCCGCGCGTGAAATAGAATTTGACGTTGTAGTTGTCAACAAAGTCCTCTTCCTTGTATTCGGTTACGGTGTCTTCAACTATCAGACGTGTTTTTCTCGGCACGGCATACTTTTTCTTCACTTCTTCAAGCTGAGCGGCAATGAGCTTTTTCAGCTTCTTTTCCGAGCCGAGCGTTTCGCGCAGATCCTCTATCTCGCGCTTTAAGTCCTCTATTTCCTTTATGCGCTCGATAATGTATTCGCGGTTGAGATGACGGAGCTTTATCTCCGCAATGTATTCCGCCTGAACCCGATCTATTCCGAAGCCCGCCATAAGATTGGGAACGACGTCCGCATCCTTTTCGGTTTCGCGGACGATTTTTATTGCTTTATCTATGTCAAGGAGTATTTCTCCGAGACCGAGCAGCAGATGAAGCTTTTCGCATTTTTTGCCGAGGTCGAAATTCAGAGTGCGGCTTACGCACTTCATTCTGAATTTTATCCATTCGTCGATTATCGCCCTTACGCCGAGAAGGCGCGGCTCGCCGTCGATAAGCACATTGAAGTTGCAGGAAAAATCGTCCTGCAGGGGAGTTTTTCTGAACAGCTTTGCCATAAGCATATCGGGATCCGTTCCGCGACGGATATCGAGCGTCAGCTTGAAGCCGTGAAGGTCTATTTCGTCGCGCACGTCCGTGACTTCTTTGAGCTGACCTTCTTTTATCATATCGGTGAGCTTTTTGAATATAAGCTCGATCGATGTTGAATACGGAATTTCGACTATTTCTATACAGCCGGCGTTTTTATCGTAAACGTAGCGCGAACGCAGAGTGACCTTTCCGCGTCCCGTTTCAAAAAGGCTTTTCATCTGCTCGCGATTATAGATAAGTCCGGCGCCGCCGGGAAAATCGGGCGCTTTGATTATATCCATAAGCTCGTCCGTCGAAAGCGCTGGATTTCGCAGGACGGCTATTGTTCCGTCGCACACCTCGCCCAAGTTGAAAGAACATATCTGGCTCTGAAGTCCGACGGCAATGCCCATGTTCGCCGAAACGAGAATGTTCGGAAACGACGTCGGGAGCAGGGAAGGCTCGGTTGTCGTGTTGTCGTAGTTCGGAACGAGATCGACGGCGTCGCGGTCTATTCCGCCGAATATTTCGGTGCAGATGGGATCGAGCTTTGCCTCGGTATAGCGCGATGCGGCATACGCCATATCGCGGCTGTACTGCTTTCCGAAGCTTCCCTTTGAATCGACAAACGGATGAAGCAGCGCCTCGTTTCCGCGCGTCAGTCTTACCATTGTTTCGTAAATTGCGGCGTCGCCGTGAGGGTTGAGCCTCATCGTCTGACCTACGATGTTTGCGCTCTTCGTTCTGCCGCCGGTCAGAAGTCCCATTTTATACATTGTATAAAGCAGCTTTCTGTGCGACGGCTTGAACCCGTCGATTTCGGGTATCGCGCGCGAAACTATCACCGACATAACGTACGGCATATAGTTTTTTTCTATGGTTTCGGTTATGGGCTGATCCGTCGGGAGCGCGGCGGGGAGGTCGTCAAAGGTTATCTGGTCGCTTTTCTTTTTTCTTGCCATTTTTCGTATCCTCCCTTAACTCAGATATCCGCATCGGCAAGATAAAGCCTGCCGTTGTGCGCTATAAAATCTTTTCTTTCGGTTATGTCGTCGCCGAGCAGCGTTTCAAAAATATATTCCGTCTGCGCTCTGTCGGCTTCGCATATTTTTATCAGACGGCGCGAGGCGGGATTCATTGTTGTCTGCCACATCATTTCCGGCTCGTTTTCGCCGAGACCCTTCGAGCGCTGAAGCGTATATTTTGCATTGCCTATCTGCTTCAATATGTCAAGCTTTTCCTTTTCGTTGTAGGCAAAATATATTTTGTCCTTCGACGCTATCTCAAAAAGCGGCGATTCCGCAATGTAGACTTTTCCTTCCTTTATGAGCGTGGGCAGAAGACGGTAAAACATTGTAAGTATAAGCGTTCTTATCTGGAAGCCGTCCTCGTCGGCATCGGTGCAGATTATGATCTTGCTCCATTTCAGCGAATCGAGGTCAAAGGTCGCCTCGCCCTTTTGCTTTACTTCGACTCCGCAGCCGATGACCTTGAGAAGATCGGTTATGATTTCGCTTTTGAAAATTCTGTCGTAGCCGGCTTTAAGGCAGTTGAGCGTTTTTCCGCGCACGGGAATTATCGCCTGAAATTCGGCGTCCCTGCCGAGCTTGCAGGAGGTGAGAGCCGAGTCGCCCTCCACTATATAAAGCTCGCGCCTTTCGGGATCTTTGGAACGGCACGAAACGAATTTTTCCACTCTTGAGGTTATGTCGTTTGACGTGCTGAGCTTCTTTTTCAGATTAAGACGGGTGCTTTCCGCCGTTTCACGACTGCGCTTGTTTACAAGCACCTGCGATGCTATCTTGTCGGCGTCGAGCGGATTTTCCGCAAAATAAACTTCAAGCGTGCGCTTGAGATAATCGGTCATGGCTTCGGCTATGAATTCGTTTGTTATAGCCTTTTTTGTCTGGTTTGCATACGAGGTTTCGGTCGAAAAGCTGTTTATCACGAGAACAAGACAGTCTTCGATATCGGCAAAGGTTATCTTCGAATCGGTCTTGTTGTATTTTCCCGTCTGCTTTATATATTTGTCGATAGCGTACACGAACGCCGCTCTTGCCGCCTTGTCGGGCGAGCCGCCGTGTTCGAGAAAGCTTGAGTTGTGATAATACTCAATAAGCTGAAACGAATTCGAAAAGCAGAACGCAAATTCGGCTTTCAGGCTGTAATCGTCCTTATCGGCGCGGTCGCGACCCTTTGTTTCCATCTGAAAATACTGCGGAGGAGTTATAGCCTCCGCTCCCGCCATTCTTGCGATATAATCCTTTATGCCGGATTCGTAGTAATATTCCTTCTCTTCAAAATCGCCCTCCATTGTCTGCCAGCGGAAAACAAATCGCAGTCCCGCGTTTACGACAGCCTGACGTTCGAGCATGGTTTCAAAATAAATTTTCGGGATATTTGTGTCCGTGAACACTTCAAGGTCGGGACGCCACGTCACAACGGTGCCCGTGCGCTGTTCCTTTTTTGAAAGCGGACGGCGGATAAGCTCGCCGTCGGGCTCGCCTTTTTTGAAATTCATTTCAAGCATTTCGGTCGTGTGATACGACTGAACCTTCATAAATTCCGACGAGCATTGCGTCGCCGCCGCGCCGAGACCGTTGAGTCCGAGCGAATATTTGTAGTTTGCGCCGCTTGCGTTGTTGTTGTATTTGCCGCCGGCATAAAGCTCGCAGTAGACAAGCTCCCAGTTGTAGGCTTGCTCCTTTTCGTTGTAGTCGAGCGGAACGCCGCGCCCGAAATCCTCGATGCAGATGGTGCGGTCGTTGTAAACGGTTATGTTTATTCTGTTTCCGTAGCCTTCTCTTGCCTCGTCCACGGAGTTTGAAAGTATTTCAAAAACGGAATGCTCGCAGCCTTCGATGCTGTCCGAGCCGAAAATAACGGCAGGACGCGCTCTTACGCGCTCCGCTCCTTTCAGCATCGTTATACTGTTGTCGTCATAATTGTGGATACGGTTCGTCATTTTTTTCACTCCGCTCAATGTTTTGCTTTATTTTGTGTTGATTTATTCCGAAAATTTGTTATAATATTTATCATAGGTGTAATGTACACGGTTATTTTAATTCAATATATTATACCATATGTTGAGGTTTTAATCAAGAAAAATTTGCAAAAACACAATTATGAGGATAAACGTTTATGAATTCAGCGCTTTACGGGATATTTTCCGCGGAAAATATAGAATGCTTTGCTCCCGTTCCGATTGAAAAATGCAATGTAAGACGTCCCGATCTGCTCGTTCGGGCGGGACTTCCTGCGGAGGAGGCAAAAACGGTTATAATGTTTCTTATTCCGTATTACGACGATGACGGCGAGGGAAACATATCGCTTTATGCGCGCCCGAGGGATTATCATCTTTACTGCGAAGCGCTTTTTCCGCGCCTTTGCGGAAGGCTTTCCGAAAAATTCAGCGGGAAATTTGTCGGCTTTGCGGACAAGTCTCCGATAGAGGAGGCTGACGCCGCCTGCCGCGCCGGACTCGGCGTGATGGGCGACAGCTACGTTATCATAAACGAAAAATACGGTTCGTTCGTTTTTCTTGCCGAAGTATTTACTGATATTGAACCCGAAGTCTTCGGCTGTGATAAAAACGGCGAATATCCGCTTTCATATTGCGTTCATTGCGGAGCATGCAAAAGAGCCTGCCCGATGATATCGGAGGGAACGGATTGTCTTTCCGCCGTGACTCAGAAAAAGGGAGAGCTTTCGGAAAAAGAAAAAGAATATATAATAAAATACAAAAGCGCATGGGGGTGCGATATCTGTCAGCTTGTCTGCCCATTGGTGCAGAAGGCGATAAAAAACGGCGCGAGGACACCCATAAGCTTTTTCAGAGAGAACAGAATAAAAAATCTGACGGCGGACGGGCTTTGCGCGATGAGCGACGAGGAATTCGGAAAAAGAGCTTTTTCGTGGCGGGGCAAGGCTACGATAAAAAGAAATCTGGAGCTTCTTTGCGGCGAGGGCGACGCGCAGAAATAAAAAAGCGCGGCAGCGGTAAAAATATTTCCGAGGGGATTTTATATGAGTATTGAAAAACTGAAACTCGAAAACAGTATTCTGAAAATGGAGAACGCATACTACAAGCGGCGGCTGGCAAGCTTTACGGGCGGAAAAAGCGAGCCGGGAAAAGAATTTCTGAAGCGGACAAATGCAGAGAGAAATTCCGGCTATGCGGGATATCTCAAAAGCGCGATAAATATGTCGGCTGCGGCGGACATATGCTCAAAGATATTCTTTGCGCTGAAGCGTTTTCTTCTCGCTTCCTCTGTGGTAAGGATAGCGTACCTTGTTATTCTGCTCATTCAGGGCGGCGCGACGGTAGCTGTAGCCGTGATAGCGGCGCTGCTTATTCTTCCCACGGCGTTCGTGCTTTCGCTTCTGGGAGCGATCATCGCAAGCTTTTCGCGCAGGCACTGCCGGAAAAGGTTTGAATCGCTTACCGGAACGGTGTATATAGTTTTTGACGACGTAAAGGGCGGATATGCCGAGGAGCTCAAACAAAACGGAACGCTTATGTGCGTTACCGGCTCGATATTCAAGTGCGGATTTCTCAGCGCTTCAAAGCCGAAGGAAGGCAAATGCTATCTGCACATAAGCTTTGCGTTTTCGCTTGTGAAATCGCTTAAAAACAATAAAAACGTAAGAATTATTGAAATTTTCTGAGAGGAGAGGAGAAGGGTGCTTCATTTCGTTTACGGAAGAGCGGCTTCGGGCAAGAGCGCGTGGCTTTATGCCAAGGCGAGCGAATCGGCACGCAAAAGACGCGTGCTTATAATAGTTCCCGACAGGGAAGCCGTTTCTGCCGAGCGGAGATGCGCTTCTCTCGAAGGTGCGGCAGGTATTGACGTTCTGACCTTTTCCAGACTTACAAACTATATATTCCGTCGTCGCGGCGGAATATGCGAAAGCTATATAGGCGCGGGCGCAAAGAAAATAATTATGTATAATGTTCTGCGGCGGGCAGCGCCCTCGCTTTCCTGCTACGGCAGGATATCCGCGTTGGATCTTTCGACGGTTGAAAAGCTGACCTCCGAGCGCACGGAGCTTTTCAAAAATCTTATAGCGCCGCAGGAGCTTTTGTCTGCGGCGGAGAAGCTTTCCGAAAATCCGAGAGTTGCGGGAAAGCTTTCCGATCTTGCGACGATATTTTCCGCTTTTGACAGCGAGGTAGCCCAAAAATGGAGCGAGCCGGACGGTTCGCTTGCAAGGGCGTGCGAGGTCTGCGGCGACTTTTTTGACGATACCGACGTTTATATAGACTCTTTTCTCAGCTTTACAAAGGAGCAGTACAAAATGCTTTCGGCTGTTTTTTCGGGAGCGAGCGAAACGTATGTTTCGCTTTCCTATGTTCCTGACGAGGACGGCGACGGAGCGGCTTTCGTTTCGCTTTCGGAAACGGACGAAAGGCTTCACCGCACGGCTGAAAAGGCAGGAGTCGATATTGCCGAGCCCGTTATATTCAGATACAGCGCCGGATATAAAAACGGCGAGCTTGCATTTCTTGCGGAAAATCTGTTTTCGATAAAAAATCCGGACGCGGAATACAGGGAAGCTCCCGGGCATATTTCGGTTACCGAGTGCAAAAACAAGTACGAGGAAGCCGAAGCCGTCGCAATCGACATATCGAAGCGCGTGAGAGCGGGAGTCCGCTATCGCGATATGGCTGTTATCGTGCGCGACACGGCGGACTATGACGGAATTCTCGATGCGGCGCTTGAAAAAGCCGGAATTCCTTACTATGTTTCGCGCCGCGCGGATATAGACGAACGCGGAATAGTAAAGTTCATTTATTCGGCTTATGCGTGCGTAAGAAGAGGCTTTCTGCGCCGCGACATAATAGAGTACATAAAAACCGATTACAGCGGTATTTCGGGCGACGACTGCGATCTGCTCGAAAACTATATCATAAAGTGGAAAATACAGGGCAAAAGGTTTTCGTCGGACGAGGCGTGGATATTTCCCTTTCGCGGCTATGACGACAGAGCGCGCGAGGGCGACGAAGAAATTCTGGAAAGGCTCGGCGTTCTTCGCGAAAGGGTAAAAGCTCCGCTTATGCGGTTTGCCGGAGCGCTTAAGGATTGCAGAACCGTGCGCGATCATGCTGCACTGCTTTACGATTTTCTCGTAATGATGAAAATTCCCGAAAAGCTCGGCGAGGACGCGGAGCTTTCGCTGAAATCGGGCGACGCTTCGGGGGCGGAGGAGTTTTCTCAGCTGTGGCAGGTGCTTTGTGACGCGCTCGATCAGACGGCGCTCAGCGCAGGCGACGAAGAAACCGACGCCGACGGCTTTTTACAGCTTCTTAAGCTTGCTTTTTCGGAAACGGACATAGGCTCGATCCCGACCTCCGTCGATGAGGTGCTTATAGGCGGCGCGGCAATGACTCACCCCGAAGCGAAAACGGTTTACGTCGTCGGCGCGACGGACGGAGTTTTTCCCAAAAGGATTACCGACGACGGAATTTTTTCCGAATACGAAAAAAATCTTTTGCGCGAAAAGGGCGTTGATTTTTCGTCAAGGCTTGAAAAAAGCGTTTCGGACGAATACTATTACTTTTACAGCTCCGTGTGCGCGCCCAAAGAGGAGCTTTTCATAACGTATACCTCCGACGGCAGCGCGGGACGCTGCTCTGCGCTCGGCAGAATCGAAAAGCTGTTTCCGCTGCTCAAAGAAACAAGATTTGACGATATTCCCGAAAAGGACAGGATATACTGCTGCGAGGCGGCGCTCGAATACGCGCTTTCGGAAAAAGGCGAGCTTTCACAGGCTCTGCGCGATTATCTTTCGACAAAGCCCGATTACGCCGAAAGGCTTTCCTGCGCAAAAGAGCCTATGTCGGCGGAAAAATGCAGACTTGACCGCGAAAACGCAAACGAGCTTTTTTCGGGAAACATAAACACAAGCTATTCGCGCCTTGAAAATTACATAAAGTGCAGATTTCAGTATTTCTGTCGCTATGAGCTTGACCTTTCCGACGACGGAACGGCAGGCTTTTCCGATATGAACACGGGTAGCTTTCTGCACGCGACGCTCGAAGCCGCGGCAAAGCTTGCGACAAAGGACGATTTTTCCGAAGAAGAAACAAAGCGCGCAATACGCCGTGCGGCTGAAAAATATATACGCAAAATAACGGGCAGAGCAATGGCGGAGCTTTCGGGAAGGCTTTGCCATATGACAGATTATCTTTGCGACAGGGCGATGGTGTTTGCAAAAAGAATAAGAGACGAATTTTCCGTAAGCAAATTCCGCCCCGTCAGCTTTGAGCTTCCTGTGGGAAGTGCGGACGGCGTTGAAGCGATAAAGATAGAAAACGGGCAAAGCACCGTAAAGCTTTTCGGCAGGATAGACCGCGTTGACGCATACGACTGCGGCGACGGAAAGCTGTACCTGCGCGTTGTGGATTACAAAAAGAACGCAAAGAAATTCGACCTTGAAAAGATATCGGCAGGACTTGATATGCAGATGCTTTTGTATCTGTTTTCGCTCTGGGAAAGTGGAGAAAAATATTTCGGAAAAGAAATAGTTCCGGCAGGAGTTATTTACGTTGAAACAAATCCGAAGGCGGAGACGGTTTCCTCCGGCGGCGAGGGCGACGACAAATTCGCCGTGTCGGGCGTTGTTACCGAAGCCGGCGAGGACGGACTCGATCTTGCGCGCGCGATGGAGCCGGAGCTTAAAGGAGTTTATTCGCCGGTAAAGGTGTCGTCCGACGGAAAGACGAAAAACACTATTGCGCTTGACGAGCTTTTCAGGCTCAGGCAAAGCATTGTCGATACTGTGCTCTGCTGTGCGGCGGAGCTTAAGGAAGGGCTTGCGTATGCCGTCCCGACGGACGCGGACGGAACGGATCCCTGCAAATATTGCCGGATGAAGGCGATCTGCAGAATAACAAACAAGAAAGGCAGTGAAGAAGATGAAAATTCCCGAGAGTATACTTAAAAAGGTGCAAAAGCCTGCCAGATACACGGGCGGCGAATGGGGACAGATAGTAAAGAACAAGGAAGGACTTGACGCAAGGATAGTTTTCTGCTTTCCGGATATATACGAAATAGGAATGTCCAATCTGGGAATGAGAATACTTTACGATATTTACAACAGGCACGAAAATATCGCCTGCGAAAGATGCTTTGCTCCGTGGACGGATATGGAGCAGCAGCTGCGCGAGCACGATATTCCGCTCTGCTCGCTTGAATCGTCAGATCCGCTTTATGAATTCGATATGGTTGCGTTCTCCATTCAGTACGAGCTTTGCTATACGACGCTTGTGAATATGCTTGAGCTCGGCAAGGTGAAGCTTCTTGCAAGCGAAAGAGGAGACGGCGATCCGCTTGTGATATGCGGAGGACCGTGCGCGTACAACGGCGAGCCGCTTGCCGACTTTGTCGATCTTTTTATCATCGGCGAGGGAGAAGAAGTAAATATCGAGCTTACCGAGCTTTATATAGAACATAAAAAAGCAGGCTATTCAAAGGAGAAGTTTCTGAGAGAAGCCTCGCACATAAAGGGAATTTACGTTCCGTCGCTTTATGACGTCGAATATAACGACGACGGCACGATAAAGCTTTTCGCGCCGAAATATCCGGACGTGCCGGAAAAGGTGCAGAAACGAATTGTTGAAGATATGGACAAGGCTCCGTACCCCGAAAAATTCATAGTGCCGTTTATTCAGACCGTTCAGGACAGAATAACCCTTGAGGTTTACAGGGGCTGTATAAGAGGCTGTCGCTTCTGTCAGGCGGGAGCGGTGTTCCGTCCTGTAAGGGAAAAATCGCCCGAGGTGCTCTGCGAGCAGGCAAAAAAGCTTGCCGACAGTACCGGCTACAGCGAAATGACCCTGTCCTCGCTTTCGATAAGCGACTATTCGTGTATTTCTCAGCTTACGGATATGCTTCTTGAATGGACAAATGACAGAAAAATTTCGCTTTCGCTTCCGTCGCTCCGCGTGGACAGCTTCACAAAGGAGCTTATGGATAAAATATCGACCGTCCGCACGGGAACGCTTACCTTTGCGCCCGAGGCGGGAACACAGCGCCTGCGCGACGTTATAAACAAAAACGTGGTGGAATCAGACCTTTTCCGCGCGTGCAGGGTGGCGTTTGAGGGCGGAAAATCGCAGGTAAAGCTTTATTTTATGCAGGGACTTCCCACCGAAACGGACGAGGATCTTTGCGGCATAGCAAAGCTTGCAAGAGACGTTATAGAAGAATATTATTCAACGCCGTCAAGACCGCGCAAGGCTCCGCAGGTGACGATATCGGCGGCGTGCTTTATTCCGAAGCCCTTTACGGCGTTCCAGTGGGAGCCGCAGTGCGCGTATGAGGAGCTTTTGCGCAGGCAGCAGTATCTCAAAGAGCAGATAACCGACAGAAAAATAAAATACAACTATCACGACGCCGCCGTCAGCCGCATAGAAGCCGTTTTCGCACGGGGCGACAGGCGGCTTGGGAAGGCGATTATGGAGGCGCACAGACGCGGCATGAGCTTTGACAGCTGGGAAGAATATTTCAGCTATGAAAAATGGCTTTCCGTCTTTGCGGATACGGGCATAGATCCCGATTTTTATGCGAACAGAGAGCGCGGAGAAGACGAAATTCTTCCGTGGGATGTTATAGACATAGGAATGACAAAGGAATTCTTCCTGCGCGAAAGACACAAAGCGTTTGAAGGAAAAACAACGCCCAACTGCAAACAGAGCTGTTCAGGATGCGGAGCGAATAAACTTGGAGGTGAGAGATCATGGTGCCCGAACTTAAAAAAATAAGAGTTGAATTTTCAAAAACAGGTGCGCTTAAATATATATCGCACCTGGATCTGAACCGCACGGTGCAGACATCGTTTTTGCGTTCAAAGCTGCCGATATGGTATACTCAGGGCTTTAATCCTCATCCGAAAGCCGTGTTTTCTCCGCCGCTTTCAGTCGGCGTTTCAAGCGAATGCGAATTTATGGATTTCAAAATGACGCAGGACGTTCCGTATGACGAAATATGCAGAAGGCTCAATGAGTCTTTCCCCGACGGAATAAGAATTCTTTCGGCATACGAGCCGGAAACGAAGTTTTCCGATATCGGCTGGGCGGATTACGAAATAGCATTTGAAACTCCGCATGCGGAGGCGATAAAAAACGACGTAGCCGCTCTTTTTTCGGGCGAAATAAACGTGGAAAAAACGGGCAAGGCGGGAACGCGCACAGTCGATATAGCGCCGGATATGCGTCTTGTCTCCTGCACGGCAGATGGCGGTATGCTGACGCTTCGGGTAATGCTTTCGTGCAAGGAGCTTACCTTTGTCGGACCCAATCTTCCGGTAAAATACATTGCCGATAAAATTCCCGCTCTTGCCGAAAGCGAAGTTTTTATCTGCCGCAAGGCGGTATATTTTGACGACGGAAAAACACTTTTCAGATAAAAGGAGATAAAATGGAGGACAGCTATTCCGTTCTTGCGCGGCATTATGACAGCCTTATGGCTGATACCGATTATGCCGGATATGCGGACTTTTATGAAAAAATAATTGAAAAATATGCACCGTCTCAGCCCAAGAGACTTATCGATCTCGGCTGCGGCACGGGAAGCGTTTCGGTGCTTCTTGCCGAAAAGGGGTTTGAAGTCACGGGAGTCGATCTCAGCTGCGAAATGCTTTCGGCAGCACTGAAAAAAGCATCGGACAAGCATATAAAAATGCTTTTGGTTGAGCAGGATATGGCAAAGCTTGACTGCGGTGAAAATTACGGAGCGGCGATATGCAGCTTTGACGGTATAAATTATCTCACAAAAAGAGAGGAGCTTTCGCAATGCTTTGAAAGAACGGCGAACAGTCTTTGCGAGGGCGGAATTTTCGTTTTTGACGCAAACAGCAGATACAAATATGAAAACGTCATAGCCGACAACACCTTTATTTACGAAACGGAAGACCTTTTCCTTTCGTGGCAGAATTATTATATGAAAGAAAAGGGAATCTGCGATTTTTATCTTACGTTTTTTGAAAGGCACGGCGAAAAATGGCGCAGAACCGACGAATATCAAAGGCAAAGAATGTACACAGGCAGAACGCTTAAAAACGCGCTTGAAAAAGCGGGCTTTGAAATCTGCGAAAGATTTTCCGATATTTCGGGCGCGCCCGTGACAGACGAAAGCGAAAGAATTTTTTACGTTTGCAGAAAGAAGTGAATTTTATGGAATATAATATTATCCGCGCGATGACAAGCGACGGTTCGGCAAGAGCCGTTGCGATGATTTCCACCGATATGGTAAACGAAGCCGTGAAAATGAAGCACACCTCTCCCACGGCGACGGCGGCGCTCGGCAGAACGATGACGGCGGCATCGCTTATGGGAACAATGCTCAAAGAAAAAAACGACAGGCTCACGCTTACGTTTTCGGGCGACGGTCCTGCCGGAAAGATAATTGCCGTTTCGGATTACGAAGGCAATGTCAAGGGATATATCCAGAATCCCGACGTCGATCTGCCGCTTAAATCAAACGGAAAGCTTGACGTCGGAGGCGCTGTCGGAGCGGGACTTTTGTCCGTTGTGCGCGATCTCGGCTCGGGCGAAATGCAGACAGGCTCCGTTGAAATAACAACGGGCGAAATAGGCGACGATATCTGCACATATTTTGCAAAAAGCGAACAGATTCCTACTGTCTGCTCGCTCGGAGTGCTTGTCGATACCGACCTTTCCTGCAAGGCGGCTGGCGGAGTGCTTATTCAGCTTCTGCCTTATGCTTCGGAGGAAACGGTTGATAAGATAGAAAAAAATCTGCCGCTGATAACAAATGTTTCTTCGCTTATTGCCGACGGCGCGACAAAGGAGCAGCTTCTTGACCGCGCCTTTGCAGGCATAGAATATGATGTTTTTGATGAAATTCCCGCCGTTTATCGCTGCGATTGCGACAGAAACAGAATTTTATCCGCGCTGCGCGGCTTTTCCGAAAAGGATATAGATGAGCTTTTTGCCGACACGGACGAGATCGAGGTCTGCTGCCGCTTCTGCGATAAGAAATATAAATTCAGAAAAGGGGATATACAATGAAAAAGGCATTATCAATCGTTTTGTCACTCTGTATTGCTGCCGCAATATTGCTTGTCGCGGTATCGTGCGGAAAGACAGACACAGAAGTTAAGGGCGAGCCTAAAACCGTTTACGAATATTATGAAAACGGAAACGTGAAAATGTCATATGATTATGATGCCAGAGGAAACTTGATAAAGGAATTCTACTATAATCCGGAAGGCAAATTTACCGGCTACATTGTTTACGAAAATGATGAAAGCGGCAATAAGATTAAGGAGTCATACTATAATCCGGAAGGCAAGCTCACCTATGTTTACGAATACGATGAAAAGGGGAACGTGATAAAACGGTCAAGCTATAGAGCCGATGGCGAGCGTGAAGTTGACGAATATGATAAAGACGGGAAAATTACAAAGTATTCAAAATATAACGCCGCAGATAAGCTTGAATTCTATATTGTCCGCCAATACGATGAAAACGGGAACAGAACAAGTGAGTTATACTACGATGCAGACGGTAAGCTGATATCTTCAGATTAAATAAATTCCGAATAAAGTAAATACAAAAAGCAGGAGCCGGTTGCTCCTGCTTTTGCGTTATAAAGGCTTTGTAAAGTTTCTTTTGCCCTCCCGTCTCGGCGACGCCTGCAAACGCTTCGCATTTGCAAATCCCACACCCCTCTCGGCGAAGCCTGCAAGGGTGCTTCGCACCACTTGCAAATCCCTCTCACCCGACTGCGTCGGGAGCTCTCCCTGAGGGCGAGCCTGAAAGCAAGCGCACCACCGCAAAGCCTCGCCCTTTGGGAGATTTGCTTGGCTTGCGTAGTAAGGCGAGCAGGCTTCGCCG
>CAVKJG010000002.1:20723-73234 GCA_963656825.1 Sphaerochaetaceae bacterium | reverse complement strand
GCACCCTTTGTGAGGGTGCTTTGAATTAAAATTAAAGTATGATAAGTAAGCTCAGCTTGGTGTTTTTTTGTAGTTGCGCAACCACTTTACAATTAGTTCTAAATTTTCTTTGCTTCTATTAAATGCATCTATATATTCATCATCGAGATATTTTGCTATTTCCGATTTTTTTGCACTAATAAGCATTTCGGGCGTAAGCTTAATATAGCTGACCTCCCTCGTAGACAAGGTCGGAACTCCGCTTATCTTATTAAGGTAATAATACTCGAGGCTATATTTACCATTCTTCCCCCTGTCATAATATATGGTTTTTCCTCCTGTTTTATACACTCCGCCGGTTGTAACTCCGCCAACGGTAACAGAACCGTAGTGATATTCTTCAGGAATATATTTTGTATCTATGTGATGACCGGCGCAAATACGAAAAATAAGCTCGTTGGTTTTGGAATCATCTATGATTTCCAAAACCCCAACTTTACAACGTTGACCTTTATACAGCCAAGTGTGATATTCTGCCACCATATCAGGGTCCCACTTTTCATCTTTATTGAGAACTAACCAGACTACAAATGAGACGACTATTGCTAGGCATACGATAAATATTATAATCTCTGTTGACATAATGAAAGCCTCCTATCTATCCTTTTTTCGTTTGTGGTTTTTGTGCATCCTTAGGAATATGCCAAGGGCTTCCGGGTTTGTCCTGTGTTACGCCGGGAATCTTTTTCTCTCTGCACCATTTTTGCACGGTTTGTTGAGAAACGTTCCATTTTTCTGCGGCTTCTTTGGTTCCCATATCCATTGAAAATTTCCTCCGTTGTGTTGATGTTGATAAAATTATATCACAATATGAGATAAAAGTCAATATCTCGTCGCGAGATAAATTGTAATGTTTATATACAGTCCTGTGATATACATATACAGTTTCGGAGGCAAAATGAGGCTGAAGGATTTAAGAGAAGATTTTGATATGACGCAGGCGGAGGTTGCCGCGCGTCTTCATATAAGGCAAAATACTTATTCACAATATGAAAACGGTCAGCGGGGACTTCCTGTTGCGGTGCTCATAGAGCTTGCAAAGCTTTTTGAAACATCAACGGATTATATACTTACTCTTACCGACGAAAGAAAACCATACCCGCCGAAAAAATAAAAGCCACCCTCGCAGGGTGGCTTTTGTCACGTTTATTCGGCTTTAAGTGCGTCTTTTCTCGAAAGATTTATTCTGCCCTTTTCGTCTGTACCGAGGAATTTGACGGTTATCTTGTCGCCTACGGAAACAACGTCCTCAACGTTTTCAACTCTCTTTGTATCGAGCTTTGAAATGTGAACGAGTCCTTCCTTTCCGGGGGCGATTTCGACAAACGCGCCGATAGGAATTATTCTTGTTACCGTGCCTGTATAGCAGCAGCCTTCAACAGGCTCGAATACGATGGCGTCAATAATGCCTTTGGCAACGTAAGCGTCCTCTTTGTTTACGGCGAGAATGAAGATTGAACCGTCCTCTTCGATGTCTATCTTTGTGTTTGTTTCGGCTGTGATCTTCTGAATTACTTCGCCGCCCTTTCCGATAACCTCTCTTATCTTGTCGGGATTGATCTTCATTGTGATCATCTTCGGAGCGTACTTGCCTACGTCTGCTCTGGGTTCGGGAATTGCCTTGAGAATTACTTCGTCTATGATATAATCTCTGCCCTTGTGGGTTGTTTCAAGCGCGTTTTTGATTATTTCGGGAGTAAGACCGTCGATTTTAAGGTCCATCTGAATGGAGGTGATGCCCTTGTGAGTGCCTGCAACCTTGAAGTCCATATCGCCGTAGAAATCTTCAAGTCCCTGAATGTCTATCATTGTGTCCCACGAGCCGTCCTCGGCTGTGATAAGTCCGCAGGAGATGCCCGCAACGGGAGCTTTTATCGGAACGCCTGCGTCCATAAGCGCAAGAGTCGAGCCGCATACCGAGCCCTGCGATGTCGAACCGTTTGAAGAAACAACCTCGCTTACGACGCGGATTGCGTAGGGGAACTCTTCCTTTGAGGGAAGCACGGGGATAAGCGATCTTTCGGCGAGCGCGCCGTGACCGATTTCTCTGCGTCCGGGAGTGCGGAGCGATTTTGCTTCGCCCGTGGAATATCCGGGCATATTGTAATGGTGCATATAGCGTTTTTCTTTTTCGTCGTCAAGACCGTCAAGCTGCTGAGCGTCGCTCATCGGTCCGAGAGTTACAACGGAAAGGACCTGAGTCTGACCTCTTGTAAAGAGCCCCGAGCCGTGCGTTCTGGGAAGAACGCCGACCTCGCTTGCGAGAGGACGAATCTGATCCATTCTTCTGCCGTCAACACGTTTTTTGTCAACGAGAAGCCAGCGGCGGACGATCTTCTTCTGAATTTTATAGATAAGCTCGGGAAGAACGACGGGAAGATCCGGGTATTCTTCGGAGAACTTTTCAAGGATGTCGTCCTGAATGGGCTGCATTTTCGCGTCACGGACGTTCTTGTCGTCGGTATCGAGAGCCTCCATAACGGCTTTTTCGCAATAGTCGAAAAGCTTATCGAACATATCGTGATCAAGCTCGCAGGAAGGATAATCGAACTTCGGCTTGCCGACAGCTGCTATTATCTCGTTAATAAATACGAGAAGCTTCTTTATCTCTTCGTGAGCGTACATAATGGCATTGTACATATCCTCGTCGGATACTTCCTTTGCGCCGGCTTCTATCATAACGACTTTCTTTTCGGAAGCCGCAACGGTAAGCTCAAGCACGCTTTCTTTTCTTTCTTCTGCCGTGGGGTTGATGATGAACTTGTCGCCGATCATGCCGACAAACGCGCCGCCGATAGGTCCGTTCCACGGAATATCGGAAATGGAAAGGGCGATGGACGCGCCGATCATAGCCGTTATTTCGGGCGAGCAATCGGGGTCAACGCTCATTACCGTGAGAGTAAGAGCGACGTCGTTGCGCAGATCTTTGGGGAAAAGGGGACGGATGGGACGGTCGATGACGCGGCTTGTAAGGATAGCCTTTTCGCCGGGTCTGCCTTCGCGTCTTGTAAAGCTTCCGGGAATTCTGCCCACCGAATAGAGCTTTTCGTCGTAATCGACGGAAAGGGGAAGAAAATCGATACCGTCGCGGGGCTTTGGAGATGCCGTCGCACACGCGAGTATTACGGTTTCGCCGTAGCTTATCATACACGAGCCGTTCGCAAGACCCGCAACCTTGCCGACCTCTACCTTAAGAGGTCTGCCTGCGTATTCGTAATTGAATACCTTGTAGTTTTCAAACATTTTTTTGCCTCCTGAATTATTTATTTATTCTTCAAGCGGCGGGGGTTTTGTTTAGCATTTAACGAAATCTCCGACGTTTTTTCGGGGACTTGATTAACTGCTATACAAAATCCGCTTCCGCCGCATAAAAGACGTCCGGAATTTGCGAAAGGGGCGGATATTTCCGCCCCTTTCGGAGAATGGCTTATTTTCTTATGCCGAGCTTTTCAATGATCGCACGGTAGCGGTTGATGTCCTTCTTCTGAAGGTAACCGAGAAGGCTTCTTCTCTGACCTACCATTTTAAGAAGACCTCTGCGGCTGTGATGGTCATTGTTGTTGAGCTTGAGATGCTCGTTAAGATGGTTGATTCTCGCCGTGAGAATGGCGATCTGCACCTCGGGCGAGCCTGTGTCGCCTTCGTGCATGGCATTTTCCGTGATAATCTGTTGTTTTTGTTCCTTAAGCATTGTTTTTCACCTCAAAAAAATATTTTTGCTTATCGGGCATCGAAGCGGGCGGCGGGTGAAGTGTTTTTATAAAAACCTTATATCCGCAGGCTGCGCTGCCGAATTTTCGCAAGTGAGATTATATCATAAAGGGAATGACTTGTAAAGAGTTTTTCCGAAAAAAACGAATTTATTTGATTTTCCTTGCGGATTTTTTCATATCCGGCTTGATTTTTACCGCCCGAATTTATGTTGACTTTTGATTTTGCGCATGATACAATCGAGCTGTAACAAAAAATCGGGGGAGAGATTATTATGCCCAAAATGCAGCCGGAGATTTTTTCAAGCTCCGTAATTCACAGATACAACGACGGAAAGCCCGTGCTTTCCAAAGAAAACATACCGTATCCGGCAGATCTTGTTTTCAATGCCGGAGTTGCAAAATTCAACGGGAAATATGTAATGGTTTTCCGCGACGGATATGAGCGCACCTCGTGGGGCGGAACAAAATATACCGTTATCGGCATTGCCGAAAGCGGCGACGGCAAAAAGTGGGATGTGCATCCCACTCCGTTTATGACTTGCGAAATGATGAACGATCCCGACGTGACAATGGTTTACGACCCGCGGCTTACGGTTATCGACGGCAGACTTTGTATCTGTTTTGCCGTTGATACAAAGCACGGAGTGCGCGGCGGAGTTGCCGTTACGGACGATCTTGAGCATGTGGAAATTCTTTCGCTTTCCGTGCCGGACAACAGAAATATGGTGCTTTTCCCCGAAAAAATAGGCGGAAATTATGTCCGCCTCGAAAGACCGATGCCCGTTTATTCGCGCGGCGGAAAGGATCGCTTCGATATATGGCTTTCCGAATCGCCCGATATGCGTTTCTGGGGAAAATCGCGGCTTGTTATGGGTGTTGAAAACGTTCCGTTCGCAAATGACAAGATAGGTCCCGGCGCGCCCCCGATAAAAACCGGAAAGGGCTGGCTTGCCACCTTCCATGCCGTGCACAGGGATTCATCGCGCGGTAAAAACGGCTGGGAAGCGCAATGGACAAAATGCTATCATGCCGGAATAATGCTGCTTGACCTTTGTGATCCGTCAAAAATAATCGGAATGTCGGACGTTCCGCTTATCGCGCCCGAAACCTATTGGGAAACGGATGAGGGCTGTCGCACAAACGTTGTTTTCCCCGGCGGAATGATACTTGAAGACGACGGCGAGGTGAAAATATATTACGGCGCGTCGGACACGGTGGAGTGTCTTGCCACGGCGTCGCTTGACGATCTGCTTTCGCTTGTGACAAAATAAAATAAAAAAACCGCAGTGCCGTTGCGCCGCGGTTTTATTTGTCCTTATAAAGCTCGCGCGGCTCGTTTGTAAGTCCGGCAAGATAATCAAGCGATACGTTGTAGAATTTTGCAAGAGTAATGAAATGATGCATGGGAAGCTCTCGCTTGCCCGTTTCATACATTGAATAGTGCTGTTGAGATATTTTCAAAAGCTGCGAAATGTTTCCCTGACTCAAATCTTTATCTTCTCTTAGGTCGTGCAACCTTTGATAAAAGTGCATAACGCCTCTCCTTTTCAGAACTTCCCGCATAAATTCAGTGAGTTTTGAAAAATTATATCAGTCATACGTTCGTATGTACTTGATTTACACATTTATGTGTGTTATGATAAACATACATGTATGTAAAGGAGATTTTCTCATATGGATAACAAGGAAAAAATCAAAGAGCTTTTTGCAAGAATCGACGAAGCCGACAGGGCTTTGATGGGACTTTATATCGCTCTCAACGTCGATCTTATGGTTCTTGAATTTGACGCGGCAAAAGCTTCTGGCGATAATTCCGAAAAAACAGAAGACCCTGTAAAAGCACAGCTTCCCAAGGAATTTTTACAGGATCTGAAAATGCGTGTTTTTGAGCTCGGTCGTCAGAGCGATATTCAGCGCGCGGCAATAAACGAGCTGAAAGCGCTTCTTTGATTTTATCCGACAGCGGCTGTAATTAAACAAAAAATCCCCGTCCGGAGCTTTATTCGTAAGGGAAAATAAAAAACCTCGCCCGACGGGACGAGGTTTTTTGGTGCTCCATCGGAGAGTCGAACTCCGGACACCATGATTAAAAGCTGAATTTATCCCGTCAGCGTAGCGAATTTAGAGCCGCCCAAAGACCTCTTTTCTTAATTGGACAAGAAATCACCTTGGCTATGTCTTGAAATGCGCTCAGAACGCGCGTATTCGCTCCAAATCAGCACAAATGTTATCGCGTTCTCGGAGGGAGAGGGACGGCAAGGGAGAACCGCCGATAAGGTTCGCCCGCCCAAGAAGAAAAAAGACCTGTTTAACAGAGTAAATTTGCTTTGCTTTGAACTATCCCGATCCGCAGATCGTTCAGAACCCCGCCGCAGCGGTTTTTGACTTAATGATTAGCTGTATATCATTTGAATTTTGCTGTTGATTTATAGGAGTCCAGAGGAGCTGACTGCTCCTTTGGCGATACAATCGCCGCAGCGATTTTATCGGCTTGATAGCTTTCCGCAGAAAGCGTGGTCGGACTTGGGGCGTTACCGGTAGTGAATCGACAAGCTAAGCTCCGCAGAGCGTGCGCCGGAGAGAGCCGGTCACGGGCCAACGGAACGGAACCTCCGTTCCGCTTTTTTTATTTCTCATCATGCAGCTTGCGCGGCTCGTCTATAAGTCCGGCAAGGTAGTCAAGCGATACGTTGTAGAACTCTGCCAACATGATATATCGTTCAATGTCCATCTTGTTTTTACCAAGTTCATAGCGCGAGTATTGAGTTTGTTTAATGTTTAATATATTTGCAACTTCTTCTTGATTGAGTTCGCGATCTTCTCGAAGAACTCTTATTCTTTGGAAACTTTTCACAATTTGCCCCTTCTTTTTTTGTTTGTTATGACAAAATTACTTTCATTCTATCATAGAATTAAAATGTTCTATTGACAATAGAATAAAAGTGTTCTATAATTTTCTCAAATAGAACATAAAAGTTCTAAAATTATAACACACAAATCCCGGAAGCATAACGCCCGGGTAGAAAGGAAAAAGCAATGGTAAAAGTAATGGGATGGAGAAGAAAGAAAGGCGATTTTGTATCGGAGGACGGTCGCAAGGTGTCATACGACAATGCCGAGCTGTACATCTTCACGAACGAAGTGCCGGAGGTAAACGGATATTTCTGTGACACGGTCAAGGTACCGTTCAAAGAGGAGTCGCTGATCGGCACGCACAATTTTACGGATCTTCTCAATCAGGAGATCGAGCTTGTATATCAGGTATTCGGAGTAAGAGAGCCGAAGCTAACGGCAATAAGACTTCTTCCGGGAAAGGAGAAGGCATAATATGTTTTCACGTGAAATTGATATAAAAAACGAGGAAAGGAGGCTAATTCAATGAAAAAGATTTTCGCAATTATCCTTTGCGCGTTCGTTATCTGCAGCTTTGCCGTACTCGGCATAAGCGCAGCTTCGGCGCTTACCGCACCCACCGTAACGCTTACGGATAAAACATTGTCATGGACGACCGTTGAAAATGCGGCGGCATATGATGTTTACTCCGGCGATACGCTTATAGCAACGGTAACCGGCACGTCAATCGACCTTTCCGGATACCTTGTAAAATCCGGCACATACTTTGTAACAGTAGTTGCAAAGCCGGCAAGCACGGCAACGTCGTATACAAAGAGCGCACCTTCGTCAACAATCTCGCTTCAGGTAGCCGGTGACGGCTTTATCAAGCAGATCCTGACCGAAGTCGGCGACGGCGTTGGCAGCTTTGTTCCTGCAATTGCAGGCGCAGCAGTAAGCACATTCGACGTTATCTTTATAAACAAGGATACCGGTGAGCTTTCAATACTTGGCGTACTCATCATATGCGCGATCATACTCGGTGTCGGCTTCGGCATCTGGAAGTGGATCAAGTCACGTGCAAGAGTAGGCTGATAAAAATCAAAACAAATAAAGCCCCGGAAACGGGGCTTTTGCTCTAACAGGAGGTAATTATGAAAATAAAAACTGTGCTTGTCGCAGTGCTGATCCTCGCTCTGATGTGTGTTCCGGCGTATGCCGCGGACGTTGATACGACTGTTTCGGATCCTATAGAAACAGTCGCCGAAACGACGGAGACGGAAACAGATCTGACGAGCAACATATATAACATCATTTATGACTGCTGGGCGTATATCTTCCCGGCAGACGTCATTCGGGACAATTCAAGTCTTATTGTGCTGTTTACAATGGCAACAACATCGCTTGTGGTGTTCCTGCCTATATTCCTTGTGGCGTGGGTGGTGACAAAAAGACGATGATGAACGTACTTAAAATTTTGTTTGCGGATCTTCCGCTTCACATTGCAAAGTCCGCTGTAAAGGTGATGGCGCGTATAGACGTGGTGCAGCTGCTCACCTACGGAATATCGCTTGCGATAATCCTGCTTCTTATTTCAATGCTTGGAGGTGTTTTGCATGTTAAAGAAAAATAAAAGAATTGCGGCTTTCCTCACCGCCGTGCTTGTCCTCAGCCTGACTGTCTTCGGAAGCCTGACGGTTTCGGCAGAGGACAGCACAGAAACGGTTACGCTTTCAAATGATGTAGAGTTTTCCTTAGTGCCATCCGGCACACAATTAACGGCAGAGGTCTATTCCTGGGATAGCAATTGCACAGGTCTTTTTTTTACTGTTGATGGTGTAAAAGTAGGTTCTAATTTTATGGTTAGTATCGTTGGTCCTGTATCAAAGCACGTCGGTACGCTTGCGGATTGTGACGCGCTTACATCCGGTTATCACAAGATAGGCGTTTGCCAAACTAATTCCGAAGGCGCGGTTAAATATTCTTCTTCTTCAACTTATTTTTATTTTACGCATACTTCGTCCGGATATATTTTGGGCAGTACAAGCACTCTTGGTACTACTGTTCCTACCGAGCTTGCTTCTATTACAAAACAAACTACCTCCGTAACTTATGTTCCGACGTCCGGCAGTATTTGTTTTGATTTTGAGTACGACAACCAATATTATTTTTGTAGTCATAAAAACTCTGGTAATTCGACGTCTCCTATTCAATTATATACACTTGATACTTCTACTTATCAGATAACTAAAACTGTTAATCTTTATTGGTCAAAACCTTCTTATAGTTATGCTTCTTTTGCTGATATTTTTTATTATGACGGTTGTTTATATGTTTATGGCGTATGTTATGGTTCGAACAGTACTTATACCAACTATTCTTATTCTCTTTTGTATCGTGTGCCTATGTATACCATAGCTGATGCTTCGGACGGTGGTTCTATAAACATTTATAATTATTCTTATGGTTCTGGACTTCCGAGCTCATATTTAAAATCTAATGCAAGGCGGACGTATATTCGTTCTGACGGTACATATTTTCATATCCTTGTTAATGATGCTACTTCGTCTCCTGTTATTTATTATCGGTACAATATTTCTGCTGGTTCTTATGAAACGTACAGTACCCCCATTACATCTATTGACGATTTTCAATACGAAAACGGCTACGCTTATTTCTGCAGCGCTTATACCGATACTACTACAAACAAAACTATCAAGCAGTTGTGTTCTTTCAATTTTGCTACTCGGGAATATACTGTTTTGGCTACAATTCCTGCTGGCTATTTTAATCATATTGCTTCTTCTCTTGCTACTTCTTCTGTAACCGATGCTTACGGCGCTTCTGTCCCTGCTGCCCATGTTACTTTATCTTCTTTCGTTCGTATTGGCGACGGTAAATATCTTTGTGGTTATTCTGTTGTTTCTGCTCCTTATAGATATAATTCTAGTCACAACGGCACTACTACAAGTGATGTAGGTTCCGGAACACTTTTTTATACCTTGTCTGATAATAAAATCACAAAAGTGCTTGATAGCAATATTGGCACTGTTTACAGAGCCAAATATTTTTTGGCGATTGGTGGTACTTCTTCAATATATAAATACACTCCTTTTGCTGTAACTCGTTATTACACCGAAGCTGAATATCAGGCTGCGCTTGCTGCCGGCACTTGTGACAAAACACACGTTACCGACACAAACAGCGACGGCTACGACGACGCAAGCTACACGGCAGGATATAACAGCGGACTGTCTAATTCTCCGAAAACTCCGTCACTGTCTTACCGTGACGGCAAGCTTTTGTGGACGAGAACAAATGCGAGCAATCCCGTTTACTTGGAATATATGACGTATACGGATTATGGAGCCGGTGATGATTATGCAACTTGGACGCCGCTTGTAGTCGGTATGGATTACAGCTATGACTATTGGGAAACAGACGAATACGATTGGCATTATGAAAAAACCCACAATAACAAGTGGGTACAGTTCCGCCTTGTAGAAAGCATTGGTAATGAAGACGTTTACAGCAACATTATACAAATAGATGTCTGCCTGACCTCTCACGTCGTGGACACAAACAGCGACGGCTACGACGATAGCAGTTATACGGCAGGCTATAACGCAGGCGGCGGAGCTTGCAGCCTGATCCACGTCGTGGATAATGACAACGATACATACGACGACACAAGCTTTACAGCCGGCAAGCAAGCCGGCATAACCTATCAGAAGAACGTAACCACGGATTCCGGTGTTTCCGACTTTGTCACAAAGATCCTCGGCGCGTTCACCGGCTCTGCACTTTATGTCGGATCCAACATATCCATTGGCGGCATTACCTTGCTTACGATTGTCGGTATTATCGCCATTGGCGGCGCGGTGATTATTGTACTTAAAGTTCTGAAAGGCGGTTGATCTTTATGAATAAAGCCGTTTGTTTTCTCCTCATAGGCTGTATAGCTCTTGCCGTGATATTCGGCTTTTCCGCTTCCTACGATTACACGTTCGATACCACGTCGCCGCAGCTTGATCTTACTGAGTGCAGAGATATAAATGCCGGACTTCTCAGCATGAGCTTTTCTCGTGTGATAAAGTTCGGCGGCAATCTCACCAACGTTCTCAATAAAGCAGTCGAAAGCGTTTACAATTTGTTTTCACCATTTGCAACCGATCAGCAGACAGCAGACGATCTGACGAAGATCCAAGCGATTTACGACAGCTCGCTTGCGTATATTAACGAAAATTATACTTTTGTTAAAAAGACATGGACAAAATTCAACCTTAAAAGCTTCAAAAAGTTTTTGGACGATCCTAACTCCGCATGGAGCTATCAGCACCTGTCCTTCCTCATGTATGACCTTGAGGACACTGCCGAGGCTTACGGTATATCGGACGAAGACAAAGCATTTCTGCACGACTATTTCGGGCGTCTGAAGATCCGCCATATTTATGAAGGCGAGGTGTACACCTACTGATGAAAGCCGCATTGATTATAGTTGTCGGCGTGTTCATAGTCTGGCTTGTCGTTTCGATCATCCTCAGCAAGCCGATACCGCAGGAATATCTCACCTGCTTTATCGGCGGCTTGGGATCCGGCAAGACCTACATGGCAGTTTTGCATGTCGTGAAATGGTACAAAAAAGCTTACGCGGTGTACCGCCGAAGCTGCTTCTTTCATCCTTTCCGAAAAGACAAACGAAAGAGCAAGCCGCACGTTTACAGCAATATTGCGATCCGGCTCGGCAACCGCATAAACAAAAGAATGTCAGACGTGCTGACAACGGAACATCTTTTTGCCGAAAAGCTGAAAGACAGAAATTCGATTACCTTTATCGACGAGGTCGGCCAGATCTGCGATCAGTATAAGTTCGATATCCCTGCCGTAAAAAACAACGTGCAGGTCGGTATACGCTTTGATAGGCAGTGGATGGACACGGAGATCCCCGGACACTGCTATTTCACCGAACAGGCTTCGGACTTCATAGCAAAGCCTATCAGAGGCCGCTTCAACGCCCTGATAGAGCTTCGCGGTTTACATCGTTGCCTGTTCTTCCCCTTTGGTAAAGTGAAATGGCGAGAGATCTCCGTAACAAACGACATTGTCAACATAAAGGACGTAGGCAAGGACGAGTTCAATACCTACTTCTTTTGGATGCCTTATACCAAACGCTACGACAGCAAGGTTTACAGCGAAGCATATAATCTTGGCTTTACTCACGAAGTCCCCGAGCGGTGGGAGTGGGACAAGCTCAAGACGAGGTACATTCTTGACGTCCGCAAGCCGTGCGAACGGGACATGTTCAAGCCTGCCCCCGGGGAGAGTCCGGAGAGGGGGAGCGCAGCCCCCTCTCCGGCACTCCCCGCAGTGCCAACGGAGCTGCTATAAAAGCTCCTCGCGTGCGTGTGCGCGTATGCGCACGCGATATTAGATCTAATAATATCTAAAGATTAAACTTGACTTAGTATCATTTTTCGCGTTATTTATCACTTTCAAGGGGGCAAAAACCTATGTACCGCAAGGATAATCGGCACTTTTACAGTAATTTCGCAGAAATCAAGAAATACACGGACGGATATTACCGTCTCGTTGTCTACAAAACAGACAAGGTTTTTGAGTTTCCAGACAGGGAAAAACAAGAGGAAAACGTAAACGACGAAAAGCTTGAAAACAACATTTCAAGGGCAAGAAGCACAATCTTCGAGCTTGCAATGTGTAACGACTGGCAGTTCTTCGTAACGCTCACGCTCTCACCGAAGAAGTACGACAGATACAACCTTGATACGTTCAGAAAAGATCTCGCAAAGTTCATAAAGGATTACAATTACAATCACAGTCTGCAGATCAAGTACATGTTAGTACCGGAACAGCATCAGGACGGAGCCTGGCACATGCACGGCTTTATCAAAGGACTTTCGGACAGAGAATATGAAGCGTTCAGAATTCAGTTTCCGAACAAATTGCCAAAGTACATAGTCGATAAGCTCAGAGAGGGACAAGAAGTGTTCAATTGGATACAGTTTGCGGACAAGTTCGGTTATACGATCCTCGAGCCTGTAAGAAGCAAAGAAGCCGCGTCAAATTACGTTATGAAATACATAAGCAAAAATCTTGCAAAGAGTATAAAAGAGCTCGGAGCGCATTTATATTACTGCTCAAAAGGCTTGAAGCGTGCAGAATTCATTATCCGCGAGGAACGCATAAGAGACGCATTTTTTCCGGACTATGAAAACGACTTTCTCGCCGTCAAGAAATATCGTTCACTCGACGAAGCTCTGCAGGTGTTCGATCTGACAGATTACAATGGCAATGTTTCTGATCTTAAGCAGGATCTTATGTTCCGGCGATATGCAGTTGCAGAGGTAGGCAAATGACGGTAAAAAATGCTTTTGAAGATTATATCCTCGACCACAAGTGCCGAGGATCTTCGCCGCATACTATCACTTACTACCGGCAGTCGATAGACGGCTTTATAGCTTTTGTCGGCGATATAGAGTGCGAGAAGATAACGCTTCGGCTCTGCCGTGAATATGTCCTCGCTCTGACTGAGGACGAAAGCAAGAACAGCGTGACCGTGCAGGATCATGTCCGCGCACTCCGCGCCTTTCTGAATTGGCTTTATAATAACGGCTACGTTAAGGAATGTATTCCGGTACAGCTCAGACTGCCGAAAGCGAGAGCGACCGTCAAGGACGTTCTCACTCCGGCAGAGATTGAAAAGCTGTTTGCCGCGCTTCCGGACACTTACGAAGGCAAGCGCAATGCCGCTATGCTATCGCTTATGCTCGGCAGCGGACTCCGCAGAGAAGAAGTGATAACGCTCCGGATCTGCTGTCTGCATATTCCCGAAGGCTATGCGCTTGTAACCGGCAAGGGTAACAAGCAGCGCTATGTTCCTATCGGCGCTCTGGCAGCCGAACGGCTGCAGGCTTATCTGCAGATCAGACCGCAGTCAGATCTGCCGCAGGTGTTCCTCAAGGTTGACGGCTCTGCCGTCACCGTCGATACGCTCAAGGATCTTTTCCGCAAGCTTAAGAAGCGCACCGGCATTGACCGTCTGCACGCGCATTTGCTCCGGCATACGTTTGCTACCGGCTATCTCGTCAATTCCGGCGATATGCTCACGCTGAAGACTATTCTGGGGCATACGTCTTTGCAGATGGTCGAGCATTATGTGCATTTTGCTCCGGCTTATGTTCTCCGTAACTTCGATGAATACAGTCCGCTCGATAATCCGATAGGCAAAAAGCGGACACCATGATTTTTTCTGCGCTGTAAAAATGCCAACTGAAAAGAAAAAAACCGCCGTACAGGCGGTTTTTTGGTGCTCCATCGGAGAGTCGAACTCCGGACACCATGATTAAAAGTCATGTGCTCTACCTACTGAGCTAATGGGGCGGATTTTTTCATGCCTAAACATATTATCACACAAAAGCCGATTTGTCAATATATTTTTTTCAAAATGTCGGCAAAGAGAAAAAACTTTGATTGAAAATGTTTTCCGAAAGCGGTTGCCGCGCGTATATGCGACGGATTAAGAGGAAAAATAAATAAAAAATCGCACGGAGAAAATATTGTGAGAAAAATATTCAGGGCGGCGGTGACGTTTACCGTCGCAGTCTGTATGTTTACGGGTTATATCGGGGCAGAAAATAAAAGCTATATAAAATGGGTGGATTTCAGGGTGACGGAGCAGGCGCTTTCGGACGCGGCGGCGCTTGATATCGGCGGCTGGGGAAAGGACGGTCACGTCGGGTGGACGGAGGCTCTTGCTCATCTGGGCGCAAAATACGGGGGCGATTTTTCACGGTATAAAAAAAGCGATCTTTGCGAAGCGTTTGAAAAGCTTTCGGAAAATCCCGCCGCTTTTGACGGTGAAAAATATTATTCTTATTACAGGCAGGCATACGGAGCTGTGCTTTCGGGGTGGCTCGGCGAATATTATGTCCGCGACGGGAGCGGCAATCTTATAAAAAAATACGGAATAAAAGCTTTTTCTCCGATTGCGGGCGGATATTATTACGACGATTACGACGATTTCGGCGCGTCGCGCTCATACGGCTACAGACGCAGGCATCTGGGGCACGATATGCTCGGCAGCGTCGGTACGCCGATAACGGCAATCGAAGCCGGCTATGTGGAGGCGATAGGCTGGAATATGTACGGCGGGTGGCGGATAGGCATACGTTCCTTTGACGGACTGCGGTATTATTACTATGCTCATCTGCGCAAGGATCATCCGTATTGCGGCGACATAAAAGAGGGCGATACCGTATATGCCGGACAGGTGATAGGCTATCTCGGTATGACGGGTTACAGCACGAAAAAGAACGTAAACAATATAAATGTTCCGCATCTGCATATCGGAATGCAGCTTATATTCGATCCGAGCCAGAAGGACGGCGTAAATCAGATATGGATAGATATGTATGCGATAACGCAATTTCTTTCGGAATACAGAAGCTGTGTCTGCAAGGGCGAGAACGGCGAATATAAAGCAAAAAATCCGACAGAGGATTTCTCCCTGCCGGATTGAATACGTCCTTTGATACCGTCAGGTATTGTCGGGCGTGAATTCGTTTTTGTATTCCTTGTTTTTGTTTTCGCGTCTGATCCTTGCCGAACGGCATATGCAATAAACCGTCATAACGACAGCGTACACAATCGTAAAGAAAAGCGAAAGCGCAAGCACCTGCTTTCCGCCGGAGGCTATTTTTGAAAGAAGACAAAGCACAACGATAAAATCCGTAAGGGAAATCACATAATGCACGGTCACGCGCGCAAAGAAAATTCCGAGCTGCTTAAAGGACAGAATGAAATCCGTAAGCGACATTATAAACGAAAAAAGCAGCACATAAGCGAAAAGCGAGAGGTTGTAGGATATCGTCTGATCGGGAATTATCAGCTTTGCGACAAACGATACGAACAGAAAAAGAAACATAAAATAAGTTCCCGTTCTGCTTATTATTTTTGAAATCACGCCGAATATTTTATCTGTTTTGTTCATATATGCCTCCGCTGTGGTAGTAAATATTATCTTACCACAAAACACAAAAGCAAATCAATATTATTTTGTGAATTTATCGCATACGGGTAAGCTTTTTTATCCATGCGGCGTCCTCGCCGGAAAGGGTTGACGTGGCAAGCAGAAAAAACATATAAAGCGCGACGGAGAGTATCATTCCGAAGGCGGCTGTCTTTGCGGAGGCTTTTGCGGAAAGCAAAAGCAGCGTCGATACCGAGCATGCGCCCGCCATGCAGAAAATCGGCATAAATATTCTTTTGAAAACGGGGAGCTTTGCGCCCGTTATGTAAAAAAGTCTGCCAGCGGAAAGGGCGACGTTCATGGTTTCGGTTATATAAATGCAGGCGATATATCCCGTTATGCCGTATTTCGGCAGGAGAACGGATATTAAAAGTATGCTTACGGCGGCGTCAAGAATATTTACGCGCATGCAGTAAAGCTGCTGACCGAGCCCTTTAAGCATACCGTCCGCGATCATATCGAAATACATCAGCGGCACGAGCGGAGCAAGAAGTTCTATATATTTTGCGGCGTCGTTGCTTTTATAAACAAGCTGACCGAGCGGCTGTGAAAAGCAGACGAATATTCCGGCCGCGCCTATTCCGAAGATGAGCGCCGCTCCGCACGCGCGACGAACCATATAGCATATCTCGGTATCGTTTTTTATCTTTCCCGAGCGGGCGGAAAGCTCCGAAAGCTCCGGAATTATAAGCGAGGAAAACACGGCGCACAAAGCCGACGGAAAAAGCAGGACGGGCATCGCCATTCCGGAAACCGTTCCGTATGCCGAAAGCGAGGCGGCTCTGTCTGCGCCGTAGCTTTCAAGCCCTCTCGGAATGAGCATATGCTCAACGGCGACAAGTCCCGAGCGCAGACACGAGGAAAGCATTATCGGCAGGGCGATGGATATCATTTTTCGGGCGGTGTCGCGCGGAACACATTCGGGCGCGGACGGGCGTAGATGCTTTTTTCTGTCCGCAATATAAAAAGCAAGCAGATAAGTAAACGAAAGTCCCTCCGAAATGCTCGTTCCGAGAACGAGCGCAAGACAGGCGTATTCCGTCCCGAGCGGGCAGAGCTTTTTCAGAAAAAGCACCGTTGCGGCTATTTTTACAAACTGCTCGAAAACTCCCGAAAGGGCGCTCTTTGCCGCTCTTCTCACGGCATAAAAATATCCCGAAAAAACGTTCGATACGGCTATGAACGGCAGCGCCGCCGCAAGCGCGCGAAAGCACATGGCGACGCTTTCCTCGCCTACGGCTTTTCCGGCGAGCATTTTTGAAAAAGCAAAGAGAAGAATCGCCGCTCCTCCGCCGAAGCACAGCGCATAAAGCACGCACTTTTTAACCGCGTCGGTTATTCCGCTGTCGCAGTTTTTTGCAATGGATTCGGTTACAAGGCGTGTTACGGCAAGATTTATTCCCGAACCTGCAAGCGTTACGGCGAAAACGTAAACGCTCATTATAAGCGAGAACAGTCCCATTCCGTCCGCTCCTATGCGTGAGGCAACGTAAGCGTTGAACACAACGCTTACCGTTCTCATAAATACAGAAACCGCGCCTAAAAGCAGTGCGCTTTTTACGAATTTGCTTAATCTGGACATAAAGTGTTGTTTTTCTCCCGAATATTGTGTATAATAATCTGCGGACAATATAATCTATTCGGTGAAAGAAGAAAAAATACTTACGGGAGGAAACGTATGGACGGAAAAAGCAAAAAACTGCAGGGGCTTGCTCTTGACGCGGGCGCGCTTGTGATAAGCGGTCTTCTTTTTGCCGTGGCTTACAATATGTTCTTTCTGCCGGGAGAAATATTCGTGGGCGGCGCGGGAGGCGCAGCCGAAGTGCTGAACGTTCTGTTCGGACTGCCGACAGGTCTTATGATAATTGCAATAAACGTTCCGCTGGCGCTGCTTTTCTGTGTTTTTTACGGCTACGGCTCGGGAATAAAAAGCTTTATAGGAATAACGGTGACATCGCTTGCCATAGATTTTATAAAGTTTTTGCCGGCGGCTTTTCCGCAGCCGAAGGAAAACGCTTTCCTGTGCGCGATATTCGGCGGACTTACGCTCGGCGCGGCGATAGGAATCATGCTTTACAGGGGCTTTACGACAGGCGGCTCCGATTTTATTGCGCTGCTAATAAAGCTGAAAGCAAAAAACATATCCACGGCAAAGCTTATCGCCATAGTTGACGCAATTGTCATAATCGGCGCGGCGATAGTTATGAAAAATTTCCTTTCGGTATTTTATTCGCTTGTTTCGGTGCTTGTTTCGTCGCTTGCGATAGAAATGGTCACAGGCGGATTTGAAAAATCCAAAATGGCGTTTATATTCTCATCGAAGTATGACGAGATAGCCTCCGCCATATCCGAAAAAGCGGGCAGAGGCGTCACGCTTATAGACGGCGAGGGCTGGTACACCGGAGAAAAGAAAAAAATAGTGTTCTGCGTGGTAAAGAAAAACGAAATATTTTTACTTAAATCAATAGCTAAATCAATTGATTCGCGCGCGTTTATAGTTCTCGGCGACGCGACCGAAACGATAGGCGAGGGCTTCAAGGAGGACATAAGCGACAGCACCTTCAAGCCGAAAGAAATAAAAAAGAGAGGTAAAGAAAAATGAAAAAAATCATTGCGGCAGTGCTTGTTTTTGCAAGCATATTTCTCGTTTCGTGCGGAGGAGCTACATCCGCAAAGGGAATACTGAAAAAGACCGTATCCGGAACAACGGGAATGGACCTTTATTACGGCTCTGCCGACGGAAACAATATGGCGGGCTTCAGAACGAGCCGGATAGACGGCATAGCAAGCGGCGCGTTTGCCGCTCCGAAAATAAACGCTCTGCCGTTTATAGCTTATGTTTTCAGACTTGACGGAAGCGTCGGGGTTGAAGAATTCAAAAGCACTCTCCGTGAAAACTGCGACCTTGTATGGAACATATGTACCTCAGCCGATACGGTGATATGCGAAAGCGAGGGCGACGTCGTGCTTTTCGTAATGCTTGACATGGACGAAATGACGGGACTTCCCGCCGGCACGGACGAAAAGATAATAAACAATTTCCATTCGGTATTCAAATAAAAAACAGGGCGCGAGCCCTGTTTTTTATTTTGTGTTTTTCATCCAATGCTCCGCGCAGCGGACCCAATCGCCTGCGTATTCGTTTTCGGCGTCGAGATATTCGCGGCAAAGCGACATTCCGTGACGGCCTTCGGGATAAATGTGAAGCTCGTAGGGAACGTTTTTCTTTGAGAGAGCCTCCGCAAAGAGGACGGAATTTATCACGGGAACAGCCTGATCGGTGCAGGTGTGCCAGATAAACGTCGGAACGGTCTTTTTCGTTACGGCGTATTCGAGCGACACCTCGCGGAGAAGCTTTTTATCGTTTTTGCCGTCGCCGAGAAGCGAGTCAAACGAGCCTCTGTGTGCGTATTTTCCGCTTGTGATAACGGGATAGCAGAGAATCATTCCCGTCGGCTTGTTATAGCCGTAGGGCATATTTATTGTGTTACAGACAAAATCCCTGTGCCACATTGTTCCGAGCGTTGCGGCAAGGTGACCGCCTGCCGAAAAGCCTATGACAAATATTCTTTCGGGGTCGATGCGGAGCTTTTCCGCATTATCGCGGAGAAATTTCATTGCAAGCGAGGCTTCGATAAGCTGGGTGGGATATACGGCTGCGCCCTTTACCGAATAATCGAGAACGAACGCGTTATAGCCGTGCGCTATGAATTCGTGCGCGATGGGCTCTGCTTCTCTCGGAGAGCAGTACGCATATCCGCCGCCGGGGAAAATAAGTATTGCCGGACGTTTTTTGTTGTGCGGAATACTGTCATATGTTCCCGCAAGATAAGCCGTTATCCTGACGCTTGGATTTGTTTCGGAAAGACGAAAGATTTCTGTTTCCATAATTTTTTTCCTGCCTTTATAAATTTTTAATGTAAATTTTATTTGTCAAACGAGCGCATCCAATGCTCGGCGCATCGTATCCAATCGTGATTGTACGCATTGTCCGAGCCGAAATTTTTCTGACAAAGTCCCATTCCGTGTCCGCCTTCGGGATAGATGTGAAGCTCGTAGGGAATATTTTTGCTTGAGAGCGCGTCGGCGAGCAAAAGGGAATTCATAACGTTTACGCCGCTGTCGGTTCTCGTATGCCAGACAAACGCCGGAACGGTTTTTTTCGTCACGTTGCGCTCTATCGAAACGCTTTTCCTTGCGGAATTATCCGAAAGCCTGTCGCTTCCGAGAAGCTTGCGGAACGAATCCTCGTGGGCATATTTTCTGTCCGATGTGATAACGGGATAGCAGAGAATCATACCTGTGGGCTTATTGTAGCCGTAGGGCATATCCACGGCGTCGCAGATAAAATCCTTATACCACATTGTTCCGAGCATCGCGGCAAGATGACCGCCCGCAGACGAACCGATGACAAAAACTCTGTCCTTGTCCGTGCCGTATTTTCCGGCATTGTCGCGTATGAATTTCATTGCAAGCGAGGCTTCGATAAGCTGAGCGGGGAAACGCGCTGCGCCCATAACCGAATATTCGAGCACAAAGCAGTTATATCCGCGCGCGCAGAATTCGAGCGCATACGGCTCGCCCTCGCGAAAGGCGCATAGCCTGTATCCGCCGCCGGGGCAGATAAGCACGGCGGGACGCGATGCGTTTTCCGTTTCGCCGGAGATGTACGCTGTCAGCGTCACCGCCGGATTTGTCTTTGAAAGACCGAATTTTTCAATTATCATATGTAATCTCCTTTATATTTCCGCCGTGACCATTCCGCCGAAATCGACGGGAGGCCTGTCGGAAAGGTAATACGGACTGCAGCCCTTGCTTTTTATAAAATCCTCGGCTTTTTCGCCGTCGGGCAAAAGCCTCAGATCTCCGAAGAATATCACGGCTCTGCCTATACATCCGCATGCGCCGCCGATAAAGCCGTTTTTGTATCCGGGAAGCGCGATCCCGACGGAAGAAACAAGCGCGGCGTCGATGCCCTCCTTTTCTGCGGCACGGAAAATTCCGCGGTCGGAGGTAAGTATTCCGTCGCCCGTGACGGCGCAGGAGCAGTGCGCGTAGCCCTGCTTTACGTCGAGAGTTTTATATCCGCGTTTTTTCGCAAAATCCAGTATTTCGGGCGCGACGCTTTTTTCGCGGCAGACGAGCCTGTCCGCAACCGTAAAGCAGTTGAGCGCCGCGTCGAGCGGATATCTGTTTCCGGCGCGCTGCTTTATCACGGTGCAGGAAAGACCGAGCGCGGCAAAAAGCCTGTCGCTTTCGGGATAATTTGCGTAAACAAAGAATTCGCCGCCCACCGAGGCGATAAGAGTATCCGCGTGCGAAGCGATGGGCAAAGGCAATGCCGGAAGCGGCGGAAGCGGCACGACCGTACCGAAATCCGCAAGCTTTCTTGCCATGCTTTTTTCAAGCGCTGAGGATACCAATATGAAATTCATGGGTAAACCTCCCTTTTTACGCAAAATCCCCTTCCTTGCGGAAGGGGTCCTGTAAAGCTTTTATCCGAGGTGTTACGCTCTTTCTACCTTGCCGGAGCGAAGGCAACGGGAGCAAACGGTAACTGTCTTGTGAGTGCCGTTGATATTCGCGCTTACCTTTCTGAGATTGGGCTTCCAAGTTCTGCTTGTCTTGCGGTTGGAGTGGGAAACGTTGTTTCCGAAAACGAGCGCCTTACCGCAACATACACATTTTGCCATATTTACACCTCCTGTTATAGTTTTTATATCTGTAAAGTAAGAGGCGCAAAGCGCATCTTACGGTTTAACAGAGATACAGCGATGTTTATTATATCACGGGTTTTTTGAAAAATCAATAGTAAATTTTCTTTTTTTGAAAAAAGTTTTCTCAAATTTTCATCGGATATCGCTTTGTTTTGCCGGATACGCTTCAAGTCGGCATATCGGAGTGCCTTTTTCCGAAAAGGCTTTTTCGTATTCGGTTTCGGTATCGCAGCCGTAATACCTGCTTGCGTGCAGATCGCGCGTGACCTTTTCCGTGCGGTAGCCCGCCGCTTCAAATTCCGGCAGGGAATATTCAAAAAGGTCGGCGTTGTCGGTCTTGAAGGCTATGCAGCCGCCATCGGAAAGCAAAGGTCTGAAAAGCGAAAGAAACGTCCGGCAGGTCAGGCGCCGCTTGGCGTTGCGCTTTTTCGGCCATGGATCGCAGAAGTTTATGTGAATTCTTTCAAAGCTGCCCGCAGGGAAGATTTTATCGAGTCTTGACGCGTTGGTGTTGAGAAAAACGACGTTTTTGAATTCGTCTTTCGGCGTTCTTTCCGCCGCCTGAACGATGACGTCGGTTATCAGCTCTACGGCGATATACGCGGTGTCGGGGTGATTTTTCGCTTCTCCGCGGACAAAGCCTCCCTTTCCGCAGCCTATTTCAAGCCGGAAATGCGAAAAGTCCGGAAAAAGCTCCGCCGCGATAAGCTTAGGAGGCTCGGAGGAAAATTCGTCTGTTATTATATTGTCGCAGGCGAGCAGACGCTCGTCGCGATGCTTTAGCTTTCTTGCTCTCATAAAAAATCCTTAAAAACAAAATTACCTTTATATTTTAACCTTATGCGACGACAATTGCAACAACAAAATGAAAAATAATGTATAATCGCGGCGAAAAACGGAGAGAATATGGAATGTCAGATAAAAAACAAGGAGTTGATATTTTATGATAATCGACAGAATCGCGCTTATAATCTCAATCATCGGCGCGCTCAACTGGGGGAGCATAGGTCTTTTCAGGTTTGACATAGTTGCATGGATATTCGGCGGTCAGGACGCTTCCGTATCGCGCGTTATCTACACGCTCGTGGCGCTTTCGGGAATATGGTGCATCTCGCTTCTTTTCCGCCCGAAAGAGGAAACGGATATCGTCCGCGAGGAGAGAAGATAAAACTTTCCGAGCCTTATATGCCTTCGCTTTTTTTGCGGAGGCATATTTTGTTTGAAAAAAGAATAGAATGTTGTGGAAGAAAAATCAAAGCCAATATCTGCCGTCGTGTTTTGTTTTCAATATTGTTTTTCGGAGGAACGCTATGAAAACTGCCTCAAAAGAGATAAGCCGCAACATAAAAAAAGAGCTTGCCTGCGTAAATATGACGGCGACGCTGATCGCTATGGCGATTTCGGTCGCAGCGGGAGTGCTTTTTGCCGCCGGCGGAGTTGACGGCGAGACTTGGGAGGAGATATGTACGCCCGCGTGGGCGCTGCATACCGTTTTTCTTGTTATATTTTTCGCTCTGGCGCTGTGCCTGCTTGCGATATCGCTTTCGGTCGCGTTTTTTTCGCCCCTCCGCCTGTGCGGAAAGCCGATGCGGACGGCATATACGCTTTATGCGTGCGTCTATGCGCTGACTTATATATGGATACCGCTTACATATAAAGCGACGGCGTTTTTTGCCTCCGCGCTGACGTGCGCCGTATGCCTTGTGCTTTTGTCGGTGCTTTATCCGCTCGTGCGGCGCGTGGGAAGGCTTGCGTCCATGTGTCTTTTGCTGTTTTCGGCGTGGCAGGGATATCTGCTGTGCTTTTCCTTTGCTCTTTTTGCGGTTAATTGAATTTTATTATCTAAAATATTGACAAGTAAAGACCTTTTTGATATTATATAAGTATAAAACGATTAAAAAGATATCGAAAGGAGATTACAAATGAAAACAGTAAAGATCCGTCTTTCTTCAATTGAAGCGGTAAGAGATTTCGTTGAAATAGTCCGTAAATACGATTCCGAGGTTGACCTTTCAAGCGGAAGATATGTTGTTGACGCAAAGTCGATAATGGGTATATTCAGCCTTGACCTTCTCAGCCCCATTACGCTTACGGCTTATTCCGACGATTGCGATAAGCTCTTTGAAGAACTTAAAGATTATATCGTAGAATAATTTTATGACAAAAAAGCAAAAGCGGCACGGAATTTTCCGTGCCGCTTTTGCTTTGGAGAATTTGGAGTTTTTAATGAATTTATACGGATAAATCTATAAAGCTGCAGGCGGCGAGCGCGGCGACCGAGCCGTCGGCACAGGCGGTTGTAATCTGCCTTATTTTTTTCGCGCGGCAATCGCCCGCAACAAATACGCCCGGAGTTTTCGTAAGGCAATCCTCCCCCGACGCCATATATCCGCGCTCGTCAAGCTCGCATACGGAGGAAAACGCGTCGTTTGACGGAATAAGCCCTATAGCGACGAACACTCCGTCAACGCTAAGAGTCGATTCCTTTCCGTTTTCGTCTGCTATGACAACGGCGGAAAGCCTTCCGTCGCCCTCGAAGCGTTTTGCGGTCGAGCCGGTGATATATTCGACATTCGGTCTTTCTCCGAGAACGTCGAGCAGTCTTTTTTCTCCCGTGAAATACGGAAGATTCTGAACAAGCGTGACTTTTTTGCATTTTTCCGAGAGCAGCACGGCTTCCTGAAGCGCGCTGTTTCCGCCGCCTATTACGGCAACCTCTTTTCCGGAATAAAAATCCCCGTCGCACACGGCGCAAAACGATATCCCCTCGCCGAGAAATTTTTCTTCGCCCTCTGCGCCGGTCATTCTGTGCTTTACGCCGGACGCTATTATAACGGCTCTGCAATCAAAGCTGCCGCTTGTGGTGATAACTTTTTTCGTTTCGCCGCGATCTTCTATGCCGGTGACCTCCTCCGGCTCGATGTCCGCGCCGTGAGAAAGCACCTGCTCTATGAGCTGTTCGGCAAGCTCGTTTCCGCTGAGCTGCATACAGCCGGGATAGTTTTCTATTTTCGGCGAATACGTCATCTGACCGCCGAAGCTTGATTTTTCAAGCACGAGAACGGTTTTTCCCGCTCTCAGAGCGTACAGGGCGGCGGTAAGTCCCGCCGGCCCCGCGCCGATTATTATTATATCGTGCATATTAAAGCGATTCTATATATTTTCTTATTTCCGATACGCCTTTGAAACGCTTTACTTCATCGCCGTCCGGCACAACGAGCGTGGGCGCGGTTACGATGTCGTAAGCCTTAGCCATATCTTCGTTTTCGTTTGCGTAGATGTTTTCGTAGGCGATGCCCGCTTTTTCAAGAAGCACCTTTGCTATTTTGCAGTTTGGGCAGGTTTTTGTTGTGAAAAGCAGATTTGCCGCCGCCTTTGAGTGACAATCGCAGGTGTGTCCGGTTTCCTTGTGTTCAAGCACGCCCGAGTGCGTAAGGTGCGACTTTTCTATGACGTACTCTTTGCGTTCCGTAAATTCCTGAGCCTTGCCGTCGTTGAAGTTCTGAACGGGACGGTAGTAGCCGGTTATACGGCTGTAAACCTCCGTCTTCTTTTTGCATACGGGACATTCGTATACCTCGCCCGCGATATAGCCGTGCTCCGTGCAGACGGAATATGTGGGTGAAAGCGTATAATAGGGAAGTCTGTAATTTTCGGATATCTTGCGGACAAGCGAGGCTGCCGACTTCCAGTCCGGAAGCTTTTCGCCGAGGAAGGCGTGGAACACCGTTCCCGAAGTGTAGAGAGTCTGAAGCTCGTCCTGAATGTCGAGCGCGGTGAAGATATCCTCCGTGTAGCCGACGGGAAGATGAGAGCTGTTCGTATAATACGGAGCTTCCTCCGTTCCGGCGGTTATGATATCGGGATAACGGCGTTTGTCGTGCTTTGCAAGACGGTAAGCCGTGGATTCCGCGGGCGTCGCTTCGAGGTTGTAGAGATCGCCGTACTGCTCCTGATAGTCGGAAAGGCGGTTGCGCATATGGTTCAGGCATTCCTTTGCGAATTTCTGAGTTTCCTTGTGCGTTATATCCTTTCTGAGCCACTTTGCGTTGAGTCCGGCTTCGTTCATGCCGACAAGACCGATCGTAGAGAAGTGGTTTGCGAACGTTCCGAGATAACGCTTTGTATAAGGATAAAGTCCTTCGTCGAGAAGCTTTGTTATAACTCTTCTCTTGACGCTGAGCGAACGTGCCGCAACGTCCATTATGTGATCAAGACGCTTGTAGAAATCCTCCTTGTCCTTTGCGAGATATGCAAGACGGGGAAGATTTATGGTGACAACGCCGATAGAGCCCGTCGATTCGCCGCTTCCGAAAAAGCCGCCCGATTTTTTGCGCAGCTCGCGGAGGTCAAGACGCAGACGGCAGCACATCGAACGCACGTCGCTCGGCTCCATATCGGAGTTGACGTAGTTTGAAAAATACGGAGTGCCGTATTTTGCCGTCATTTCAAAGAGAAGCTTGTTGTTTTCGGTTTCCGACCAGTCGAAATCGCGCGTGATGGAATATGTGGGAATAGGATACTGGAAGCCTCTGCCGTTGGCGTCGCCCTCTATCATTATTTCGATGAAGGCGCGGTTTACCATGTCCATTTCTTTTTTACAGTCTTTATAGCGGAAGGGCATTTCCTTGCCGCCGACTATACAGTTCATTTCGGCAAGATCGGCGGGAACCGTCCAGTCGAGAGTTATGTTCGAGAACGGAGCCTGAGTGCCCCATCTTGACGGGGTGTTGACGCCGTAGATGAAGGATTCTACGCACTTTTTGACAGCGTCAAAGCTGAGATTGTCAACCTTTACGAACGGCGCAAGATATGTATCGAAGGAGGAGAACGCCTGCGCGCCCGCCCATTCGTTCTGCATTATGCCGAGGAAGTTTACCATCTGGTTGCAGAGCGTTGCGAGGTGGCTTGCGGGGGACGACGTTATTTTTCCGGCAACGCCGCCGAGACCCTCCTGAATAAGCTGCTTGAGTGACCAGCCGGCGCAGTAGCCCGTAAGCATCGAAAGATCGTGCAGGTGAAGATCGCCGCTTCTGTGCGCGTTTGCGACCTCCTCGTCATATATTTCGGAAAGCCAGTAGTTTGCGGTGATCGCGCCGGAGTTTGAAAGAATAAGTCCGCCGACGGAATACGTTACGGTGGAATTTTCCTTTACGCGCCAGTCTATCGCCTTTACATAGCTGTTCACAAGCTCCTTGTAGTCAAGGATTGTGGACTTCATGTTGCGTATTTTTTCTCTCTGCTTACGATAAAGAATGTACGTTTTCGCAACGTCGTCATAGCCCGCCTGAATAAGCACGGACTCAACGCTGTCCTGAATGTCTTCGACGGAGATGAGCCCGTCCTTTACCTTATGCTCGAAGTTTGAGGTTACCTTGAGCGCAAGAAAATCTATCACCGAGGGGTGATACTGTTTGCCGATGGCTTCAAAAGCCTTTGTTATTGCGACAGATATTTTGGATATGTCGAAATCCGCTATCTGCCCGTCTCTTTTAACGACCTGATACATAATAAAAAAACCTCCTGTTGACAAACGGAAGCCTCCGGCGCTGTCTGCGGGAGGCGAAGCCGTAAATGGTTTATCGCAGTGATATAATCTTACCACGTTGAAAACGCATTGTCAAGGGGGAATACACAATATGTTGTGTTTTTACATCGGTTTATTGAAAAATCGGAACAATATATAGATTACAGTCCCCGAAGTTGTGCATTTGGCACAAAACGTCGTGCGGTGTCGAGAAGGCGCAGATATTCCTCTCTCTGAAAGCCTTCGAGTCCTTCTCCGATAAGCTCGCCCGAATCCCTGAACGCCTGAAGATACCAATTTTTTGCGCCCGCTATCCACTTGCCTATGGTTTCAATATCCGCTTGCGTATGAAAGCCTTTTACAAGCGTTGTGCGGAATTCATACCCGATATTTCCGTGCATAAGAAGATGTATGCTTTCCTGTATTTTTCCGAGCGGAGCAGACGAAAGCCCGACGGTTTCCGCATACCTGTGAGGACTGTTTTTTATATCCATGGCGACATAATCGACAAGACCGTTTTTCATAAGGCGCGACAGCCTTTCCGGAAACGCGCCGTTTGTATCGAGCTTTACGGCAAAGCCGAGCGCTTTTATTTTCTTTATGAGAGCTTCGGCATCGTCCGATATAAGCGGCTCTCCGCCCGTTACGGCGACGCCGTCCAGACGTCCGGCGCGGCTTTCGAGAAACGCGAGAAATTCTTCTTCGGATATTTTCTCTCCTCCGTCCGTGCCGAGAACAATCGAAGCGTTGTGACAGAACGGACAGCGGAAATTACATCCGCCGAGAAAAACCGTGCAGGCTGTTTTCCCGGGGAAATCGAGAAGAGTCAGCTTCTGAAGTCCCGATATTTTCATAAGAGATGCCCTCCCTTCGCGTGTTTACAGTCAATTATGTTATCACATATCGGCGGTCATTTCAATAGTAGGAAAAAAATTTAATAATTTAATTTCATTTTATCTATTTATTTTTGCGTTGGAGTGTGATATTATATATATGTAAAGATTTCTTCGGAGGAATTTCAATGGATAACGACAACAGATTTACGGAAACGGATGAAACGGCGGAGCAGAGCCGCGAGCCGATAATCGTAAAGCCGCCGCTGAGCTTCGGCAGTCTTTACGGCAAAATGACATGGCTGTTTTCTTCGATTGCGGTTATGATGATAGTCGTGAACATCTTTGCGCTTATCGCGGTGCAAGCCGTACACTATTATATTCCGGAGCTTGAACAGGCAAACTGGTATGACACGGTGCTGAGCTCCGTTGCGTTTTATTTTGTCGGCGTGCCGGTAGCGGCGATAATGCTGCTATTTTCGCGACCGTCCGAAGAACCGGAGCAGCCTGAACGGAAAACAAAGCTGACGGGCGGCAGTTGGATGAAATATCTGTGTATTACGTTTGCCGCAATGTATGTGGGAAACTGGATAGGGAATATCGTCACGGGTGTTCTCGGCTTTGTCGTCGGACACCGGATAACAAATCCGGTTGAAAGCGCGCTTGACGGCGCTTCGTGGATAATTTCGACGATAGCGATGGTGATAATCGCGCCGATATTTGAAGAATTGCTTTTCAGAAAGCTGCTTATCGACAGGCTGCAGCCGTACGGCGAAAAAACGGCGATAGCGGCGTCGGCTCTCGCGTTCGGACTTGTTCACGGAAACTTTTCGCAGTTTTTCTATGCGTTCGGCATAGGACTGGTTTTCGGATATATCTATTGCAAAACAAAAAACGTATGGTATACGATATCCTTCCATATGATAATAAACGGCGTGTGCGGAATACTTACGGGCTATCTTGCAGGCAAGGTGGATACCGAAGGTCTCGGCTCACTGCTTGAGTCGATAGGCGGACAGCTTTCGGACGAGGAAGCCATGAGGCTTGTTTCGGAGATGGGAAAATATATCGTTCCGATGCTTTTGCTCGGAATCATATCGATCGCGGTGCTCGGCGCAGCGGTGACGGGCATAGTGTTCTTTGCAAAAGGCGTAAAGAACATTTCCCTTGCGGATTGCAGATATGACATATCTGCGGAAAACGTAAGGACCGCGGCGTATGCAAACGCGGGAATTATAATTCTTTACGCGATAATGGCGATGACATTTATAACTTCAATTGTGAGGTATTAAATTATAAAATAAAATTTCAAGGAGGATACTTTTTATGAAAAAAAGTTTTGGAACGTTTCTTGCGGCAGCCGCGCTTCTTACACCCTATACCGCAAAGAAAGACGAGGAAACGGGCGAGTATGAGATCCGTTCGCTTCTGCTCAATGTCAGGACGAAAAGCACGGTTGACGAGGACGGAGCAAAGCATTTTGATTACAAGCTGAGCCTTGCCGGATTCCCCACAAAAGACGACGTCGAAACGATACGTCAGAACGTTGCGGTCGGAATTTCCAAGGTTTCCGCGGGAGTTTCAAAGTGCGCGAAAAAGGTTTCCGACGCTTTCAAAAATTCGTGTTTTGCGGGCGGCGGAGACGAAGACGAGGAAAACCTCGGCTCTGAGGAGGATTTCAATAACATCTTCGACGACGAGCCCGAAGCGGAAACGGGCAGCGAAGCGCTCTGATAACAAAAGCCACTCCTTTCGGGGTGGCTTCTCGCATTGAAAGCGGAGAACCGTAAACCGAAAAAAATCGTCTGACCGCCGTTTCGGACAAAAAAACAGACAACATCGAAAAAACATACTTGACAAAACGCAGACGAAGTGATATACTGTTCTGGCAAAACAAAGAAAAGCGTTCTCCGCTTTCACCCGGCCGCGTCGCGAGCCTTGGTCAATAACATTCGTTTTTCCTTACGTTGTAAGGGAATTTTTCGGTGCGGAGAAGCTCTTTGGCTTTCCGCAATTTTTATTTTTGGAGGTGTGCTACTATCAGCACTAAAGATTATCTTTTCAACGAGGATATAAAAGTTCCTCAGGTGCGTCTTATCGGCGAAAACGGCGAACAGCTCGGTATTGTCGATACGGACAGGGCGCTTAAAGCCGCCTATGACAGCGGCAGCGACCTTGTTATGATAGCGGACAAGGCGGAACCGCCTGTATGTCGCATAATGGATTACGGCAAATTCCGTTTTGAGCGCGAAAAACGCGAAAAAGAAGCAAGAAAAAAACAGCAGGTTGTTGAAGTAAAGGAAATTCAGCTTTCCTGCAACATAGGCGATCACGACTTTGAAACAAAGCTCGGTCATGCGCTCCGCTTCCTCAAAGAAGGAAACAAGGTGCGCGCGGTTGTAAAATTCAACGGAAGAAGAGAGCTTCTTCACCCCGAGCTCGGCACCGCAATGATGGACAGGTTCGTTGCCGCGTGCTCCGAATACGGAAGCACGGACAAGAAAGCCGTGCTTGAAGGCCGCAAGCTTTCGCTTGTTATATCGCCGATAAAGAAGTAACCAAATGCGGCTTTGCCGCAAAGTCATATCGAAAGGAAAAAAATCACTATGCCTAAAATCAAAACACACAGCGCGACAGCGAAAAGATTTTCCGTTACAAAAAGCGGAAGAGTAAAGATGAACAGCTCAAACCGTCGTCACAAGCTCGGACTCAAGACGCCCAAGCGCAAAAGACAGCTCAGACGCAACACTTACCTCAGCCCCTCTTTCGAGGCAACGGTAAAGACACTCATTCAGAAATAATCGAATCGAAATAGGAGGAAGCAAAGATGGCAAGAGTAAAGGGCGCTATGATGACGCGCAAAAGAAGAAATAAAATGCTGAAGCTCGCCAAGGGCTACTGGGGCGCAAAGAGCAAGCACTTCAAGATGGCCAAAGAGCAGGTAATGAAGAGCGGTAACTACGCTTTTGCGGGACGTAAACTCAAAAAGAGAGATTTCCGTTCTCTGTGGATAACAAGAATTTCCGCACAGGCAAAGGTAAACGGAATCAACTATTCGCAGCTTATGCACGGTCTTAAGCTCGCAGGCGTTGATATAAACCGTAAAATGCTCGCAGAGCTTGCGGTTTCCGACAAGGAAGCTTTCGCTTCGCTTGTTGAAACAGCCAAAAAAGCGCTTTAATCTTAATAACGTGAAAACCAAAGCTGAAATACGCTTTGGTTTTTGTGCATTAAAGGGAGTAAAACGGATATGCCTTTTGTAACGGAGATAAAAAGCAGAAGCAACCCGAAAATTCTTTGGGCGTGCGGACTTTCGGAAAAGAAAAAGCGCGACGCCGATGGGCTTTTCCGCTTTGAAGGAATAAAGCTTTTTTCGGAGGTTGTGCGCGAAAAGCTTGATATCGTTGCGGTTTTCGCAAGCGAAAAAGCAATGGACATATATGCGCCCGAGCTTTGCGCCTTTGACGGAGAAATATATAAGGTCACGGATGCCGTATATGAAAAGCTGACGGAGGAAAACGCTCCGCAGGGAGTGCTGACGGTAGCGAAAAAGCCGCTTCCGGCGCACAGAAGCACGGGACTTATTATGATACTCGACGGCGTTGCCGATCCCGGCAACGTCGGGACGGTGATCCGCTGTGCCGACGCCTTCGGCGCGGAGAGCGTGCTGCTCGGCGACGGCTGTGCCGACGCCTTCGGGCAGAAAACCGTCCGCGCGGCGATGGGCTCGCTTTTCCGCGTTCCGACGGAAAGGGCGCTTCTGCCCGAAAAAATAAAGGCGTTGAGAGCCGGCGGCTGTAAGGTCTACGCCGCAATGCTCGACAAGACGTCCGTTCGCGCAGACGAAATAGAAAAGGGCGGAAGGCTTGCCTTTGTCGTGGGAAACGAAGGTCACGGAATATCGGCAGAGGTGCGCGATTGCTGCGACGGCAGCGTTATAATACCGATGCGTGAGGACGGAGCGGAATCGCTGAATGCGGCGGTTGCGGCTTCCGTGCTTATGTGGGAACACAAAAGACTTTGACGGAGGAGAAAATGGACAGATCACTGCTTTACTGGATATGGCTTTCACTGCGCTGCGGCGCCGGAAGTGAAAGCGGCACTTACCTTCTGGCGCAGGTCGGCTCGCCGGAGGAAATATACGCTTCGGATGAGGCAAGGCTTGAAGAGGTCGGCGGGATATCGAAGGAGCTCAGGCACGCATTGCTTGACAAAAATCTCGATCTCTGCAAGCGCATACTTGATTTCTGCGAAAGAACGAACGTTTCGATAATGACGGCGGACAGCGACATATATCCGAAAAGGCTGGCTTCGATTCACGCAAAGCCGCTTCTGCTTTATTACAAGGGCAAAATACCGAAAATAGACGACAACGTTCTTGTTGCCGTTGTCGGCACGCGATCCTGCACGGAATACGGTGAGAAAACGGCGTATAAGTTCGGCGCGGAGCTTGCGAGAGGCGGCGCGATAGTCGTTTCGGGAATGGCGCTCGGCATAGACGGGATGGCGTCGAGAGGCGCGCTTTCCGTCGGCGGACACACCATCGCCGTGCTCGGCTGCGGAATAGAAACGGCATATCCGCCGCAGAACAAAGAGCTTATGGAGCAGATAATAGTAAACGGCACGGTGATGACAGAATATGCTCCCGGGACGGAGCCGTCGGGCTGGAATTTCCCCGTGAGAAACAGAATAATATCCGGACTTTCGCAGGCTACGCTCGTTGTCGAAGCCGACAAAAGAAGCGGCGCGCTCATAACCGCGGGCAGAGCGCAGTCGCAGGGGCGCGACGTGTTTGCCGTTCCCGGCAAAATCGGCGACAGGGAAAGCGAGGGCACAAACGAGCTTATCCGCAACGGCGCGAAAATAGCGCTTTCCGCAAAGGATATTTTACGGGAATACGAGCTGCTTTATCCGCACAGAATATTTACCGAAAACATAGACGACAGAAGATATGTCACATCGCAGAAAATAAAGGTTGCGGCAACGGACGCAAAGATAGAGCCGCCGCCGAGATACACGAAAAACCGCGCCTATCAGGAGCAAAAAAAGCAGTCCGCGCCAAAGCAGGAGGATCTTTCGTATCTTACCGAGGACGAAAGAAGGCTATTCGCGCTTATCGGCGACAGAATGACGACGGACGAAATATACAAAGCCGCAATAGCTGCGGGTATGTCGCTTGAAACGGGCGCGATGCTCGGACTTCTCACCACGCTTGAAATATACGGACTTATAGAAGCCGTTCCGGGCGGAAGTTATAAAAGAGTTAAAAATTTTTGACTTGACACAGCGTCCTTTGTTGTGTATAATGGCAAACGTCACCAAAAATAAAACAGATTTCAGATAAGGAGCTTCGCTTTTTCAAGCGATCGTGCAAAAATGCAGCATTATCTTGTAATAATCGAGTCGCCGTACAAGGCGCCCGCAATAAATTCCTATCTCGGCAAGGAATATAAGGTCGTGGCATCGGTCGGCCATGTCAGAGATCTTCCGAAAAGCACGCTCGGCGTAGACACCGATCACGACTTTGCGGTAAAATACATCAACATAAAGGGAAAAACGGACATAATAAACCAGCTCAAAAAGGAAGTCAAAAACGCCGACAAGGTGTACTTTGCAACCGACCCCGACCGAGAGGGAGAAGCTATATCGTGGCATCTTGCGACGGTTCTCGGCATAAAGCCCGAGGAAGCGAACAGAGTTACCTTCAACGATATAACAAAGAAAACGGTGCTTGCCGGAATGGAGCATCCGCGCGCAATAGATATGAACCTTGTAAACTCACAGCAGGCAAGAAGAATTCTTGACAGAATAGTGGGCTACAAGATAAGTCCTTACCTCTGGAAAACCGTCCGCAGCGGACTTTCCGCCGGAAGAGTTCAGTCCGTAGCGACGAGAATAATCGTTGAAAGGGAAGCGGAGATAAAGGCTTTCGTTCCGAAGGAATACTGGACAATAGAAGCGACGCTCAGAACTCCGAAGCGCGCCAGAATAACGGCAAAATTCTTCGGCGACAAAAACGGCAAGATCGAGCTTTCCTGCGAGGCTGACGCGAAAAAGGTGACCGACGCCTGCGAAAACGGCGAATTTACCGTTTCCGCAAGCGAGGTGACGAAAAAGCACCGCTCGCCCAATCCTCCGTTCATAACCTCAACGCTTCAGCAGGAGGCTTCAAAAAGGCTCGGATTTCAGTCCAAGCGCACGATGCTTGTGGCTCAGGAGCTTTACGAGGGTATAAATTTAGGCGCGGAAAACGGCGGAACGCACGGTCTTATAACGTATATGAGAACTGACTCTCTCCGCGTTTCCGACGAAGCGGCGGAAGCCGCGAAAAGCTTTATTATCGGCAAATACGGAAGCGACTGCTATCCGTCAAAGCGCAGAGTTTTCAAATCGAACGCCTCGGCGCAGGACGCTCACGAAGCCATACGTCCGGCGGATCTTTCTCTTCCTCCGGAAAAGGTAAAGAGCGCGCTTTCTTCGGATCAATACAAGCTTTACAAGCTCATCTGGGACAGATTTATCGCAAGTCAGATGAAAAATGCCGAGCTTGAAGTGCTTTCGGCGGATATATCGTGCGGAGAATATATATTCAAATCGAGCGAATATGTCGTAAGCTTCAGGGGCTATATGCTCGCATACGACGATACGGACGACGAGCTTCAGCCCAAGACAAAGCTTCCCGAGCTTCCGGCAGGCGACGCGCTTACAAAGGAGGAGCTTTCTTCAAAGCAGAACTTTACCGATCCTCCGGCACACTATACGGAAGGCTCGCTTATCAAATTTCTTGAAGAAAAGGGCATAGGCAGACCGAGCACCTACGCGCAGACGATAACCACGATTGTTCAGAGAGGCTATGTAAAGCGCGAAAAGAAAGCGCTTGTATCGACGCCGCTCGGCGAGGCGACGGTCAAGCTTATGAAAAAGAATTTTCCGGAAATAGTGGATTATAAATTCACCGCGAGCGTGGAGGAGGATCTTGACAAGATCGCGCGCGGAGAAGAAACAATGACCGAGGTTCTCGGCGATTTCTACGGCGATTTTTCAAAAACGCTTGAAAAGGCGCAGGAATCCATAAAGGACAACAAGGTAAAGGTTCCGGATGAGGAATCCGACATAATCTGCGAAAAGTGCGGAAGAAAAATGGTGATAAAGCACGGCAGATTCGGTACCTTTGCCGCCTGCCCGGGATATCCCGAATGTAAAAACACAAAGGCGATAGACAAAAAGGGCAACGTCATAGAGAAAAAGACGGAGGAACCCGAAAAAACCGATATGAAATGCGAAAAGTGCGGAGGCGACATAGTTATCCGCAGCAGCTCGTACGGACGCTTCTACGCCTGCTCGAATTTTCCGAAATGCAGATATACAAAGGCGATTCTTGAGTCTGTCGGAGTCAGGTGTCCCAAGTGCGGGGCGGATATAGTAAAAGCCTACGGCAAGAAGAAAAATCTTTACTATCGCTGTGAAAAATATCCCGAATGTGATTTTTCAAGCTGGGATCTTCCGACCGCGGAAAAATGTCCGAAGTGCGGAAAGATGCTTTTTGAAAAGAAGGGCAAGGGACTTTACTGCGCCGACGCCGCCTGCGGCTATAAGGACTTTGAGGACAAAAAATAAGAATAATATTCCAAAAATCGGCGACCGTCGAAAGACGTCGCCTTTTTTGTTTGAAATACATATTGCAATATAATTTATTTTGTTATATAATACATAAGTAAAACTATAAAATCGGAGTATTTTATGAAGATAATCCTTGACGTTATGGGCGGCGACAATCCGCCTGCCGATATAATAAAGGGTGCACTGCTCGCAAGAAAAGAGCTCGACGCGCGCATAGCGCTTGTCGGCAACGAAAAAGCAATACGCAAGGCGCTCTCGGACGAGGAAGCGGAGGAGGACGGCTTCGATATAATCGGCAGCGACGGCGTGATAGAAATGGAGGACAGTCCTCTTTGTATCGTTCAGAAGAAGAAAAATTCTTCTATGGGCGCAGCGCTCCGTATGCTTGCCGCAGGCGAGGGCGACGCCGTTGTTTCGTGCGGAAATACGGGCGCGCTCTTTACCGGCGCGACGCTTATCGTTCACAGAGTTGCGGGGCTTCGACGCGCGGCGCTCGGAACGGTGCTGCCTTACACCAACAACGTAATGCTTATGGACTGCGGCGCAAACGTCACGGCCACGCCGGAATATCTTCTGCATTTCGCGCATCTCGGCTCAATATATATGAGAAAGCTTTACGGGATAGAAAATCCGAGAGTGGCGCTTGTCAACAACGGCTCCGAGGGTCATAAGGGAACTCCGCTTGTGATAGAAGCAAAGGCGCTTATGGAAAACGACAAAAATCTGAACTTTGTGGGAAGCGTCGAAGGGAAGGAGCTTCCGTTTGACGCCTGCGACGTAGCCGTCTGTGACGGATTTACAGGAAATGTTCTTCTCAAAACAAGCGAGGGAATCTGCCGGTTCGTTATGCAGCACGTTATACGGGAGGTCGGATCTGCCGACGGCGGAAAAAACGCCGACGTTATGGCTGCTCTGCGTCGCGAGGACAGATTTTTTGACGTTACCGAATACGGCGGCGCGCCGTTTATAGGAATAGCAAAGCCTGTTATAAAGGCTCACGGAAATTCGGAGGCGAACGCAATAAAAAATGCGCTTATGCGCGCGGCGGATTACGTCCGTGCCGACGTCATAGGCGAAATAGAAAAATCGGCGGAGCTTTTCAGAGCTGTGAACGTCGGAGGGAAAAATGAAGGATAAGATAACTTCTCCGCGCATTGATACGGCGGAGCTTGAAAAACGTATAAATCACAGATTTGCAAACAGAGAATTTCTGCGCGAGGCATTGAACCATACATCGTATGTGAACGAGGCAAGAACGACGGAAAAATCAAACGAAAGACTTGAATTTCTGGGCGACTCGGTGCTTTCGGCTATCGTAAGCGAATATCTTTTCAAAAGATTTCCGGACAGCAACGAGGGCGAGCTTTCGAGTATGCGCAGAAGCATAGTCGAGCGCGCGTCGCTTGCGTCGTTCTCAAGGGAGATATCGCTGGGCGAATATCTTTATCTCGGTCACGGTGAGGAGCTTTGCGGAGGGCGAGAGCTTGACTCAAATCTTGAGGACGCCTTTGAAGCGCTTACGGCTGCCGTTTATCTTGACGGCGGAAAAAAGAGCGCGGAGGATTTTGTAATGCCGTTTGTTATAAAGGCGGCAGACGCCTTTTCGCCGACAAAAAGCCTTTCCGACCCGAAATCGCTTCTGCAGGAAATAATTCAGGAATCGCCCGGCGAAAAGCTTGAATATGTAATCACGGGAGAAGAAGGTCCCGACCACGACAAGACGTTTTTCTGCGAGGTAAAGGTAAACAGCAACATTCTCGGCAAGGGCGAGGGAAAGAGCAAAAAGGAAGCCGAAAAACAGGCGGCAAGAGAAGCGCTCCGCCTTTTCGGGATATCCGACGAAGAAAAGAAATGAAAACACACGCAAACATACCGATATTCGTTCCGCATATGGGCTGTCCGAATGCCTGCGTTTTCTGCAATCAGCGGACGATATCGGGTCACAACGTTCCCGATTTCACAAAGGTTGAGAGCGAGATAGAAAACGCGCTTTCCACAATAGATACTTCAAAGCGCACGGTGCAGATAGCGTACTTCGGCGGAAGCTTTACGGCGATAGACCGCGCGGATATGATATATCTGCTTTCCGTAGCGAAGAAATTCATAGACGAGGGCAGAGCGGAATCGATAAGAATATCTACCCGCCCCGACTGTATAGATGAAGAGATAGTCGGAATACTTCGCTCCTACGGTGTGAAGAGCGTTGAACTCGGAATACAGAGCTCCTCCGAAAGAGTGCTTGAAGTATCGGGCAGAGGACACGGCTTTGAGTGCTGTAAAAAAGCTTCGGCGCTTATAATCGGTGCCGGAATGGAATTCGTGGGACAGATGATGATAGGACTTCCGGGCTCGACAAAAGAGGATGAGATCAGAACGGCGGAGGCTATTGCCGATATGGGCGCGGTCGCCGCAAGAATATATCCTACTGTGGTATTCAAGGGAACAAAGCTTGCCGATATGGCTTACTGCGGGGGATATGTCCCGATGAGCAGGGAGGAAGCGATCGACCGCACCGAAGCGGCGTTTGAAGTCTTTGCCGAAAGAGGAATAAAGGTTATAAGAATAGGCCTGCAGTCGGGAGAGGCGCTTGTTTCAGGCGAAGAAATCGCCTGCGGAGATTATTCGGAGGCAATAGGCGAAATGTGCATAAGCCGTTATTTTGAAAAAAAGATATCGGCGCTGTGCAAAGAACTTTCCGGTGAGAAGGTAACTGTTTTCTGCAATCCGCGCAGGGTATCGTGCGCCGTAGGATACAAGGGCGAAAACAAAACTAAAATAAAAGAAGAATTCGGGCTTTCGGCGCTGAAAATATCGCCGTGTGAAGAGCTTTCAGAATTCGAAGTAAGAATAAAAAAAGACTAAAGGAGCAAGCAGCGTGCGTCTTAAAACACTTGAAATGCAGGGCTTTAAGTCCTTCCCCGATAAGACCGTAATCAGTTTTGACAGAGGAATTACCGTCGTTGTGGGACCGAACGGCTCGGGAAAATCGAATATATCCGACGCAATGCGCTGGGTTCTCGGAGAAATATCATCAAAGAATATACGCGGTTCGAAAATGGAGGACGTTATCTTTGCGGGATCGCAGAAGAGAAGTCCTATGGGTTATGCGGAGGTTTCCGTAACGTTTGACAACACCGAAGACGACGGAAAGATCGCCTCCATGAGCGATTATGACGAGATAACCGTAACGCGTCGCTATTACAGAGTCGGCGAAAGCGAATATTTCATAAACCGCAAGCCAGTAAGACTTAAGGATATTCACGAGCTTTTTATGAATACGGGTCTCGGCAAGGGCGGATATTCGATAATCGGTCAGGGAAAGATAGCGGAGATAATTTCGTCGAAAAGCGAGGACAGGCGCGCCATATTCGAGGAAGCGGCGGGCATTGCGAAATATCGCTATCAGAAGCAGGAGGCGGAAAGAAAGCTTGACGCCACCCTTGACAATCTTGTCCGTCTGGAAGACATAGAAAGCGAGCTTGAGGGCAGAATAGGTCCGCTTGAAAAGGAATCCGAAAAGGCGAAAAAATATCTTGCCCTGCGCGACGAAAAGAAGGCGCTGGATCTTGCGCTTGCAATATTCGATATAGATACGGCGAAAGCCGAAAGCGGCGGTCTTGAAAAAAGTCTTGCGGCGGCGAAAAATTCGCTTGACCGCTCGGACGAAACGCTCGCGGAGCTTGAAAAACGCGACGAAGAGCTGTTTTCCTCTCTCCAGAGCGAAAAAGCGGAAAGCGAAAGAGCGGGAGAGGATATCTCCGCTCTTACGGAGAAAATATTCGGGGGCGAGGGCGAAATAAAGCTTGCCGAAAACGACAACGCTCACCTTTCGGAAACGGCGACGGCGTCACGCGCAAGAATTGCCGAAAAGAAAGCCGCGCTTTCTGCCGCAGAGGAAGAAAAAAAGCGCTGCTTTGAAGCTGTCGGGCAGTCCGAAGTCCGTCTTGCCGCGCTTGACGGACGTCGCGAAAAGGCGGCAGCCGAGCTTAAAGTGCAGGAGGATAAAATAAACGAATGCGCTGTGCTTACGCAAGGACTTACGGAAAAATACGAGCAGGCGCAAAAGGACGACGTTGAGGCAAAGGTTGCCGTCAGCGTTGCGGAATCGCAAAGAGAGGCAAATCTCAAAAAGTGCGAGGAGCTTACTGTGGAGCTTTCAAAGCACGACGAGGACATCGGCATGCTTGACAAAAGAATAGATCGTGCAAAGGAAAAGATATCGGGCTATGATAAAAAGCTCGGCGAATCGGATTCCGAAACGGGAAAGATATCCGCAAAAAAGGACGAGCTTATCGTGCTTTCAAGAAAGCTTGCCGGTCAGAAAAACGATCTTTTCCTTGAAATATCGCAGAGAAAGCATCAGATATCAAACCTTCTCCGTATGGAAGAGCTTCTTGAAGGCTATTCGAGAGCCGTGCGCTTTCTTATGACGGAATACCGCGCGGGCAACCTGACAGACAGAAACGGCACCGTGCCGAAGATATACGGTCCGGTTTCGCAGTTTGTGACGGTTGACGAAAAATATTCGGCTGCGCTTGAAGTCGCCTTCGGGCAGTCGCTCCAGAATATAATAGTTGACGACGAGGATTGCGCAAAGACCGCGATAGCTTTTCTCAAACGCAGAAACGCGGGGAGGGCGACGTTTTATCCGATAACGACAATGAAAGGCAGTCCCGTCGGCGGCAAAGCGCTCGGCATAGACGGGCTTGACGGTTACATTGCGATAGCCTCCGAGCTTGTGGGGTGCGATACGAAATTCAGAGGGATTGTCGATTATCTTACAGGCAGAATAATAGTTGCGAAAAATACGGACTGTGCGTCGGTCATCGCGCGCAGGCTCGGCTTCAGATACAAGGTAGTCACCCTTGACGGTCAGGTGATAAACGCCGGAGGAAGCTATACGGGCGGATCGGTATCAACGGATTCGCAGATGCTTTCACGCCGCGCTCAGATAGACAGGCTCGGCGCGGAGGTAACGTCGCTTGAAAAGGACAGCGCCGAAACCGAAAAGGATATAGCAGAAAACGAAAAGGCGATAAAAGCCGTAACGGAGCAGGAAAAAACAGCTCTCGGCGCAAGCGCCATGATAAAAACTCTGCGCGACGCGGAATCAACGCAGATGCAGATACTCGTATCGAACCGCGATGTGCTCAAAGAGGCGAGACAGCAGATAGTTTCAGAGCTTTCTGAGCTTTCGTCGCTTGCAAAGCGCGAGGGAGAAAACGCAGACGAATGCTCCGAAAAGCGCAGACGTCTTTCGGAGGAAATGGCTGAAATCGAAAAACGTCTGTGCGATATCGGCAGAGAAAAAGCCGAGGCGGAAAAGAAAGCCGAAGCAAAGAAAACCGAGCTTTCGGATTGTCTTATAGATATTGCGCGCGAGGAAAAGGGCGCGGAAATGGCGCAGAACGCGCTTTCCGCCGCAACCGAAAAATATATTGCGGCGGCAGGCGATATAAAGGCGCTTGAAGAATCGGCTGCCGACGCCGAAGCAAAAATAGCCGAAAATGCGGCAAGGGCAAAGGAAATCACATCGCAGATAGGCGCGCTCAGAGCCGAGGTTGAAAGGATAAATTCCGAAAAGGCGGCGCTTTCCGCAAAATCGCTCGAAACGGAAAGAAAGCTTACCGAGGTTCGCGCAAGGCAAAAGGAAATGACACATTCGAGGGAGCTTATCTTCCGCGAATACGCAAATACTGAGGCGGCTTACAAGCGCGCCGTCGAAAAGAGCGACAAGCTTATTTCTTTCCTCTGGGAAGAATACGAAACGACATATACTCAGGCGTGCGGGCTTTGCGGCGAGCGCATAACAGAAAAAAACCGCAGAGACGCCGCTTCAAGACAGGGAAAGCTGAAAAGCGAGATAAAGGCTCTGGGCGACGTTCACGTCGGCGCGATAGAGGAATACAAAGAGGTAAAAACCCGTTACGACGAGCTTTCCTCGCAGACAAAGGATTTAAGACAGTCCAAGGAGGAGCTGCTTTCGATAGTCGTTTCGCTTGAAGAACGTATGAAAGAGGACTTTTCCGCTACGTTTGAAGAGATAAACGTAAATTTCGGGCAGGTGTTCCGCGCGCTGTTCGGCGGCGGCTCGGCGGAGCTGAAGCTGACGGACAAAATAGACGTTCTGAATTCCGGCATAGAAATAAACGTCGCGCCTCCCGGAAAGGTCATAAAGAATATGTCGCTGCTTTCGGGCGGCGAGCAGGCGTTCGTTGCGATAGCGCTGTATTTTGCAATACTGAAAGTCACGCCGTCGCCGTTCTGCATACTTGACGAGATCGAAGCGGCGCTTGACGAAATAAACGTGGACAAGCTTGCCGATTATCTTAAAAATTATTCGGAAAGAACGCAGTTTGTCGTTATCACGCACCGCAGAGGCACAATGGAAGCGGCGGACAGAATATACGGCGTGACGATGCACGAAAAGGGAATTTCCGACGTGCTTTCGATAAACGTATCCGAAATAGAAGCAAAAACGGGGGAAAAACCCGTTTAAGGAGAAAAAACATGGGATTTTTTGAAAAACTGAAACAAGGTCTTGCAAAGACGAAAAAAACGCTTTCGGACGGAATAGAAAACATATTCCGCAGCTTTGTGAAGATCGACGAGGAGCTTTTCGACGAGCTTGAAGAGCTTCTGATAAGCTCGGACGTGGGCGTTGAAACGACGGAGGCTGTTCTCGACAGTCTGCGCGACAGGCTCAAGGAAAAGCGGATAACCGATCCCGAGCAGGCAAAGGAGGAGCTGATATCCCTTCTTGCGGAGATGACGGGCGAGGGAGGCGATATTCCGTTTGAGGACGGAAAAATGACGGTTATTCTTGTTATCGGAGTAAACGGCGTCGGAAAAACGACCTCCATTGCGAAGATAGCAAACGTGCTTAAAAACGACGGCAAAAGGGTTGTGCTTGCGGCGGCGGACACGTTTCGTGCGGCGGCAGCCGATCAGCTTTGCGTGTGGGCGGAAAGAGTGGGCGTCGACGTTGTGCGTCAGAGCGAGGGCTCGGACCCTGCGGCTGTCGTTTTCGACGCGATAGCCGCCGCGAAAAAGCGCAGGGCGGACGCGCTGATAATCGACACGGCGGGCAGACTTCACAACAAGAAAAACCTTATGGCAGAGCTTGAAAAAATCAACCGCGTGATCGACCGCGAGCTTCCCGATTGCATAAGGGAAACGCTTCTTGTGCTTGATTCGACAACGGGTCAGAACGCGATAATTCAGGCGCAGGAATTCGGCAACGCCGCGCGCCTTACGGGTATTGTCCTTACAAAGCTTGACGGCACGGCAAAGGGCGGAATTATAATATCCATACGACGCACGCTCGGAATTCCCGTAAAATTCATCGGCGTGGGAGAAAAGGTTGACGACCTTCAGAAATTCGATCCGCAGGAATTTGTCCGCGCGCTTTTCGGTGAATGATATGGCAAAGATACTTCTTGCAACGGGAAATCCTCACAAGGCACGGGAGCTTTCGGCAATGCTTTCGGGCTGTGATGTCGAGGTGCTGACGCTTAAAGACGTCGGCTTTACGGGAGAGATAGCCGAGGACGGCAAAACATTTGAAGAAAACGCCGAAATAAAAGCGAGGGCGGCGGCTTCGCTCGGATATATCGGCGTCGGGGACGATTCGGGGCTTTGCGTCGATTTTCTCGGCGGAGCGCCCGGAGTATATTCCGCACGATATGCGGGCGAGCCGTGCGACAATGCAAAAAACAACGAAAAGCTGCTTTTTGAAATGGCAGGCGTGCCGGAGGAAAAGCGCGGGGCAAAATTCGTCTGCGTGATATGCTGCGTCTTTCCGAACGGAAGAAAGATAGTTTCAAGGGGCGAATGCCCCGGGACAATACTTACTTCATACGCGGGGTGCGGAGGCTTCGGGTACGATCCGCTGTTCTTCTGCACGGAAAGAGGAAAAAGCTACGCCGAAATGACGGAACAAGAAAAGAATTCCGTAAGTCACAGAGCGAGAGCAATGAAAGGATTTTTGGATAAATTCCTTTCGGAGATAAAATAATAACGGAGAGAGAAATGCTTACAAGTAAACAAAGAGCATACCTGCGCGGAAAAGCGTCGGTTATGGATACGATTTTTCAGATAGGCAAGGGCGGAATAGGCGACAATATGATAAAACAGCTTTATGACGCGCTTGAAGCCAGAGAGCTTATAAAAATAAGAACGCTTGACAACAGCGACGTTTCGCCCGGAGAAGCGGCGGAGCGGATTTCCGCGGTGCTCGGAGCTGAGGTGGTATGCGTTATAGGCAGTAAAATAGTTCTTTACAGAGAATCGAGAAAGCACAAAAAGCTCAGCCTTGAAATAAAGGCATTGTAAAGAAAAACATTATTGAAAAGGGTTTTTATCTTATGGGGGACAGAAACGTGACATTTGAAATGCTGAAAAGCGAGGTGAAAAAATATCAGTGCGAGCAGAGATATCTGCACACGCTGAGCGTTTACGGCGAATGTAAAAAGCTCGCCGACATTTTTTCGCTTTCTGAAAAAGAAAGGGAAGAGCTTCTTACGGCGGCGCTTCTTCACGATATAACAAAGGATATGGACGGCAAAACCCAGATAGAGCTTTGCAAAAAGTACGGTATTACTCCGCCCGCAAGCGAAAAAGAGCCTATGCCCACAATCCATCAGGATACGGGCGCGTTCTTTGCGCGCGAGCTTTTCGGAGAAAAAACGGTGGACGACGTGGTGTTTTATGCTATAGCCTCGCATACCACCGGCAGAGAGGGTATGACAAATATCGACAAGATGCTTTTTCTTGCCGATTATATCGAGCCGCGCAGAAAATACAAATCCTGTGCGGAAACAAGGGAATATTTATATTCCGAATGTGCAAAAATAAACAAAAACGATAAAGCGGCGCTTTTCAGGCTTCTGAGTAAAACGGTAGTGGACGTTATCGCGTGTACTGTGGATTATCTTATAAGCAAAAGACGTATGATCGACCACAGGATGATAATCGTCTGGAACAGCCTGATCTGAATGCCGCGGGGCAGGTAAAATTGAACGGCAAAAAATTTGATGATAAAAACGAAAACCGGCGTCTTTCCGGAAAGCTTGTCACGATAGTGACGCTCGGCGTGCTTGCGGCGCTTATAATAACCGTGGCGCTTTTTATGTCCTTGTATAAGCCCGGGGTTGAGGATGATCCACACTTCACGACGGACGGACGGACAGACACCACGACAACCTCGCAGGATAAGCAGACCGCAGTCGATCCTTATTCGCGCAAAAAAGGGTATTACACCTTTCTCATAGCCGGAACGGACGTTATTTCAAACAATACCGACGTGCTGATGCTGGCTTCTCTTGATACGGTAAAGGGCGAAATCAATATAGTTCAGATTCCGCGCGATACGTTTGTTAACAAGACCGTCGGCGGATATCAGACGGTGACGAGAGTAAATTCCGTGTATGCGGCGGCATATAACAGAAGCACGGCGTCCGGCTCGCGCGGAGCGACGGCAAGGCACGTTGCGATGAAGGATCTCAAATCAAGACTCGAAGCAAGCCTTTGCGTAAATCTTGATTATTATGTGCTTGTCAGCACCTCGTCTTTCCGCAGGATAGTAGACGCGATAGGCGGAGTGTGGTTTGACGTCCCCGAGGATATGGACTACGACGATCCCGAGCAGGGACTTTCGATACACCTGAAAAAAGGCTATCAGCTGCTTGACGGAGAAAACGCGGAGGGACTTATCCGCTTCAGGAGCGGCTATGCGCAGGGAGATCTTGACCGCGTTTCCGTCCGCGCGGATTTTCTGCGCGCAATGATGAAGCAGGTAAAGGAAAATCTGACCGCCGACGCGCTTGCGACGATAGCAAGCGAGCTTCTTACCTCGGTTGATTCTTCGGTTTCGCTTACGGACGCGGTGTATTTTGCAAAGCAGCTGTATTCGGTATCCTCAGAAAACTTCACGGTGACGACGCTTTCCGGCTCGTCTGTCATGAATCCGCAGACGGAGCTGTGGAGCTATTACGTTATAAACAAAAAAGGCGCTCTCGCCGACATAAACAGGTATCTCAACGTATTTTCGGGAGATATCGCGGCGGATATTTTCGACAGTAAGGGCTTCTTTACGGATTCCGAAGACGAAGCCCACGCATATATAAACAATTATTATTTATCATAGGAGAGAGAAATGGACGAAAGCAAAAACGAAAAAATGACGTCGCTTGCGGGCGCTTCCTCGGAGGAGATAGCGCGCGCTATAGCGGAAGTGCTTGATTCTATGAAGGCACGCGACATAAAGCTTCTGCGCGTTTCGGACAAAACGGTAATGACGGATTACTTTGTCATCTGCTCGGGAACGTCGAACACGCAGATAAAAGCCCTTTCGGGAGAGGTTGAATACAAGCTCGGCGAAAGAGGCGTTTCGCCGCTTCATATCGAGGGATATGAAACGGGTACATGGATAGCGATGGATTATGTTCACGTTATGGTGCATATTTTCAACAGAGAGCAGAGAGATTTTTATAAGCTCGAAAAGCTCTGGGGCGACGCCTGCGAGGTGTCGCTGAATACCGAAGGCGGGCAGGAGGACTGATATGATTTACGATTTCAAAGCGATAGAACCGAAATGGCAAAAGATATGGGACGAAAAAAAAGCTTTTGCCGCGGTTGACGGCTCGGAAAAGAAAAAGTTTTACGGGCTTGTCGAATTTCCTTATCCTTCGGGAGCGGGAATGCACGTCGGACATATAAAGGCGTACAGCGGACTTGAAGTGATTTCGAGAAAGAGAAGAATGGAGGGCTGCAACGTCCTGTTTCCGATGGGCTTTGACGCCTTCGGACTTCCTACGGAAAACTACGCGATAAAGACGGGAATTCACCCGAGAAAAGTAACGGATACGAACATTGCCAAGTTTACCTCACAGCTTCGTCGCGTGGGCTTTGCGTTCGACTGGGACAGAGTTATAGATACGACAGACGAGGACTACTACAAATGGACGCAGTGGATATTCCTCAAAATGTTTGAAAACGGGCTTGTTTTCAGAGATACCGCGCTTGTAAACTATTGTCCTTCGTGCAAGGTTGTGCTTTCAAACGAGGATTCTCAGGGCGGAAAATGCGATATCTGCCACAGCGATATCATTCAGAAATCAAAGGACGTATGGTATCTTCGCATAACAAAATATGCGGACAGGCTGCTTTCCGGTCTGGACGAGGTCGATTATCTGCCGAACATAAAGCAGCAGCAGATAAACTGGATAGGCAAATCGACGGGAGCGTTTGTAAATTTCTCGCTTTCGGGCATTGACGAAAAGCTTCGCATCTATACGACGCGTCCCGATACGCTTTTCGGCGTTACGTTCATGGTTATGGCGCCGGAGCATCCGATAATAGAAAAATATAAGGACAGAATAAAGAATATCGACGCCGTTGAAGCATACAAAGCCGAATGTGCAAAGAAGACGGAATTCGAGCGCACGCAGCTTGTAAAGGACAAAACGGGCGTGAAAATCGACGGTATCTGCGCCGTAAACCCCGTGAATAACAAGGAAATTCCGATATACATAGCGGATTACGTTATGATGGGCTACGGCACGGGGGCAATTATGGCTGTTCCCGCGCACGATCAGCGCGACTATGACTTCGCAAAGACGTTCGGTATAGATATAATCGAAGTAATAAAAGGCGGAGATATAACAAAAGAGGCATATACCGAAAGCGGCGAGATGGTAAACTCGGGCTTCCTTGACGGTATGACAAACAAAAAAGATTCCATTGCAAAGATGCTCGGATATCTTGAAGAAAAGGGCATAGGCGAGGCAGGCGTTCAGTACAAGATGAAGGACTGGGCGTTCAACCGTCAGAGATACTGGGGCGAGCCGATACCGATAGTTCACTGCCCGCACTGCGGAATGGTACCCGTTCCCTACGACGAGCTTCCGCTCCGTCTGCCCGACATGCAGAATTTCGAGCCGGGACAGAACGGCGAAAGTCCGCTTGCAAAGATAGAAAGCTTTGTAAACTGCAAATGCCCGAAATGCAAGAGCGACGCAAAAAGAGAGACCGATACGATGCCGCAGTGGGCAGGCTCATCGTGGTATTTTCTGCGCTATATCGATCCGCACAACGAAAATATGCTTGCCGATACCGACAAGCTGAAATACTGGATGCCCGTTGACTGGTACAACGGCGGAATGGAACACGTCACCCGCCATATGATATATTCGCGCTTCTGGCATAAGTTCCTTTACGATATAGGCGTCGTGCCCTGCGACGAGCCTTATGCAAAGAGAACCGCGCAGGGACTTATTCTAGGACCGGACGGGGAAAAGATGTCAAAATCAAAGGGCAACGTAGTCGATCCCAACGATGTTGTGGACGAATACGGCGCGGATGTTCTCCGTACTTACGTACTCTTTATGGGCGACTATACAAGTGCGGCTCCGTGGTCGGAATCGAGCGTGAGAGGCTGCAAGCGCTTTATCGAAAGAGTTTGGGGAATGCTCTTTATGACAAAGGGCAGCGGCACGACGGAAAAGCTTGAAGCCTCGTTCCACAAGACCGTGAAGAAGGTTTCCTCGGATATCGAGCAGATGAAGTTCAATACGGCGATCGCCGCAATGATGTCGCTGACAAACGAAATCTACGAAAACGGCAGTCTTACCACGGACGAGCTTGGAATATTCGTTCGTCTGCTTTGTCCGTTTGCTCCGCACATATGCGAGGAGCTCTGGGAAAGAATCGGCGGCAAGGGACTCTGCTCGCTTGCTCCGTGGCCGGAATACGACGAATCAAAGACCAAGGACGATACGGTAACTATCGCGGTTCAGATATGCGGCAAGCTCCGCGACACCGTTCAGGCGCCGGCGGACGCCGATCAGGCGACGGTCGAAGCGCTTGCAAAGTCAAGCGAAAAAATAGCAAACGCCATCGCCGGAAAACAGATAGTGAAAGAGATATATGTGAAGAACAAAATCTTCAATATAGTGGTCAAATGACGACTTGGCTCGGATATTTCCGCAGAAAAAACGGAAATATCAGAAAATAATGAAAATAATTATTGACAAAATACTTTTCGGACTATATAATATAAGGTGCTGAATTATGGCGCAACATTTAAGCGGGTGGTGCAGAGATGTATTTGGATCTTAAGCCGGTTTTATGCGGCGAAACGAAGAAGATAACGTTTGAGCTTCCGCTTGAAATTTCCGATATCGAGGAGATGAAAACATTTTTCCCCGATATTACGGAGGTCGCTTCCGCAAGCATTTCGGGAGAGATTGTGAATATGTCGGGATACATGGTTTTAAGGGAAAACGCTCTTATCAGGTTCTCGGCTCCGTGCGCCAGATGTGCAGAAACGGCAAATTCCGAGCTTTCGCTCTCTTTTGAAAAATGTATCGCCACGGGAAACGTCTCAAAGGACAACGACGATTACATTTTTCCCGAGGACACGAAGCTCGATATAACGGCGCCGCTTTTCGAGGAGATGCTCCTTGAAATGCCGTCGAAAATCCTTTGCCGAGAGGATTGTCGCGGTCTTTGTCCGCGATGCGGAAAAAACTTGAACGAAGGCGATTGCGGTTGCAAAAAGTCTGAGGGAGATCCGAGGCTTGCAATACTCAGAACGCTTCTTGATAAGTGAATACGCAAGGCAACAGATAAGAAAAATAATATAGGAGGTCATTCGACATGGCAGTACCGAAGAAAAAAGTCTCTAAGGCAAGAAGAGACAAAAGACGTTCCAGCGTCTGGAAACTCGATCTTCCCGGCATGACAAAATGCCCCAAATGCGGTGAATATAATCTTGCACACAGAGTATGCAAGGCATGCGGAACATACAACGGCAAGGAAGTTATTAAAACAGACGACTGATTGCAATCGGGGCAGGTATGAAGCTTTTCATACCTGCCGAAATTGTTTTATTGAGGATTTTTTATGGTTGAAATAACGGGCGTTGAAAAAGGCTCTCCCGCCGAAAAAGCGGGAATAGCCGCAGGCGACAGACTCGTGAGCATAGGCGGCAAAGCCATAACGGACGTGCTTGACTATCGCTTTTATATGTGCGAAAAAAATCTCACGCTTGCGCTTGACCGCGGCGGAGAGGAATTTTCCGTAAAGATAAAAAAGGGCGAGTACGACGATATCGGGCTTGAATTTGCCACTTATCTTATGGACGAGAAAAGGCGCTGCGCGAACAGCTGCATATTCTGCTTTATAGACCAGAATCCCTGCGGAATGAGAGAAAGCATATATTTCAAGGACGACGATTCAAGACTTTCTTTTTTGCAGGGAAACTATATAACGCTTACAAATCTGGGCGAAAGAGATATAAAGCGCATAATAGATATGAAAATGTCGCCCGTGAATATTTCGGTGCATACGACCAATCCCGGGCTGAGAGTAAAGATGCTCCGCAACAAAAACGCGGGGAAGGCGCTTTCCTATCTTAAAACGCTTGACGACGGCGGAATAAATATGAACTGTCAGATAGTGCTTTGCAAGGGCATAAACGACGGCGCCGAGCTTGACCGGAGCATGCGCGCTCTTGCGGAATATCCGCATATCCACAGCGCGTCGATCGTGCCGTCGGGACTTACCTGCCACAGAGAAGGACTTTATCCGCTCGAACCGTTTTCTCCCGAAGAGGCGGGCGAAGTGATAGATCAGGTCGAAGCGTTTGCCGCGGAGTGCGAGAAAAAGCGCGGCGAAAAGATTTTTTACTGCGGAGACGAGCTTTATATCCGCGCGGGGAGAGAGCTTCATTCGGGCGAATATTACGGCGATTACACGCAGATAGACAACGGCGTGGGAATGATAACATCGACAAGAGAGGAATATCTTGAAGCGCTGGAATTCTGCGACGAAAATCCGCCTGCTGCGGAGATATCAATGGCGACGGGCGTTGCGGCATACGGACTTATCCGTTTTCTCGCCGATGAAACGATGAAAAAATTTCCGCAGATAATAATTCACGTTTATAAGATAATAAATCACTTTTTTGGGGAAAGCGTTACCGTTGCCGGACTTGTCACGGGAAAGGATCTCTGCGAACAGATAAGCGGAAAGCCCCTCGGGGACAGGCTGCTTATATCCGAGCATATGCTCCGTCACGGAGGGGATCTTTTTCTCTGCGGAATGAGCATGGACGAGCTTTCGGAAAAGCTGGGGGTGCACATAACCCCTTGTCCCGACGACGGCTACGAAATTCTCGAAAGAGTTACAGGTAATATAAAATAAGGAGGAATATATGGCTAAAACCACAGTTGCGATAGTGGGCAGACCGAACGTAGGAAAAAGCACGCTTTTCAACAAAATAGCCGGAGAAAGAGTTTCCATTGTAGAAGACACCCCAGGCGTTACGCGTGACAGAATATATTACGATACCGAATGGAACGGCAAGCCCATTATGATGATAGACACCGGCGGCTTTGAGCCGACCTCCGAGGATACAATCAAGGCGAAAATGCGCGAGCAGGCGCAGATAGCCATTGAAATGGCGGACGTTATCGTTTTTCTCTGCGACGTACACGCAGGCGTCACCGCCGATGACAGAGATATCGGCACGATGCTTATGAAAAGCGGCAAGCCCGTTATAGTTGCGGTGAACAAGATAGATTCCATAGGCGCTCTGCCGATGGAATATTACGAATTCTACGAGCTCGGCTTTGACGGCGATCCCGTCGCGCTCTCGTCGCTTCACGGTACGGGAACGGGCGATCTGCTTGACAGAATTCTTGAGCTTTCTCCCGTCGCCGACGCACCCGAGGAAGAGGACGACGATACGATAAAGGTCGCGGTCATCGGAAAGCCCAACGCGGGCAAAAGCTCGCTTGTGAACAGAATTTTAGGCGAGGACAGAATGATAGTTTCCGATATCGCCGGAACTACGCGCGACGCGATAGACTCAAGAGTGGAAAACGCCTACGGAAAGTACACGTTTATAGATACGGCAGGCATACGACGTCAGAGCAGGGTGACGGACAAAATCGAAAAGTTCAGCGTTCTGCGCGCTCATTCCGCGGTCGAAAGGGCAGACGTCTGCCTGATAATGATAGATGCCGCCGAGGGAATCACGGAGCAGGACGAAAAAATCGCGGGGCTTGCTCACGAGGGCGGAAAAGGCTCTGTAATAGTTGTAAACAAGTGGGACAAGATAGAAAAGGACAACGGCACGGTAAAGAAATTTACCGAGGATATCTATACCGCGCTTTCGTATATGACATATGCTCCGATTATGTTCATTTCCGCAATGACGGGGCAGAGAACCGAAAAGCTGTTTGAAAAAATAAATTTTGTTGCGGAAAAGAACGCAATGAGAATATCCACGGGTATGCTCAATGATGTTCTCAGCGACGCGATATCGCGCGTTCAGCCGCCTACGGATAAGGGCAAAAGGCTGAAAATATATTATATGACGCAGGTATCGACAAAGCCGCCCACATTCGTTATTTTCTGCAATGACGCGGAGCTTTTCCATTTTTCGTATCAGAGATATATAGAAAACAAGCTTCGCGAGGTTTTCGGCTTTGAAGGCACGCCGATAAGATTCATTATCCGCGAGCGCTCGGACGAGGATAAGGACTGATTATGGAAAAGCTGATAGCATCGGGCGTTTTCGGTATGATGAACAGCGGTGCGGCGTATATAACCGGAATGATCGTATGCGCGGTGCTTTCGTATCTTATCGGAAGCGTGAATTTTACGGCAATATTCGCAAAAAAATACGACGCCTTTCCCGACACTATGGGAATATACAAAAAAGCCGGCGCGAAGGCAGCGTTCGGAGCAGCCGCGCTCGACGGCGCAAAGGGATTTTTATGCGCGCTTATGGGGCTTTTGCTTATGCCCGGCGACGGATATGCCTGTTTTTGCACGCTTGTGTGCCTTATCGGACATGCTTTTCCCGTCTGGCTGAAATTCAAGGGCGGAGCGGGCTGCGCCGTTTATATGGGAGCGGCGATGGTTATGAATCCGCTTATGGCGCTTGTGGCTTTTGTAATCGCTTTTCTGATGTATTATATGAGCGGATATCTTGCGCTCGGATCTGTTTTCTTTGCGGCGCTGTTCCCGATAATCGTCGGGAGGGCGCGCCTGTGGGAATTCACGGAGGAAGCGACGAGGATTTTTCTTGTAAATAAAATATTCCAGACGTTTATTCCCGTGGTGATTTCGCTTGTGATTGCGGTGATATATGCTTCGTCGATAGGCAGAATG
>CAVKJG010000002.1:0-20713 GCA_963656825.1 Sphaerochaetaceae bacterium | reverse complement strand
AGCTTCCGTTGAGAAAAGAAAAATCAAAATAAATGCGGTTATTTTGCAAAAAACTCTTGATATTTTACAATATTGGTGATATTATTATTCGGTAAGTATTGATTTACGGGCGGAAGAAGCACCCTCTCATGCGGAAACCGACGGAAATCGAAGTATTTTAAGGAGGTGAACATATGGCAAATATTAAATCGGCAAAGAAGCGCGTTCTCGTTATCGAAAAGAAAACGCTTAAGAACAAGATGTATAAATCCGCTCTTAAGACAAATATAAAGAAGTTCTTTGCAGCGGTTGAAAGCGGAGACAAGGCAGTTGCAGCCGAAGCTTATAAGGTCGCGGTAAAAAATGTTGACCAGGCTGTCGCTCACGGAATTCTTGCGAAGAACAACGCCGCAAGAAAAAAGAGCAGATACACCCGTATGCTCAACGCAATGAACTGAATACAAATTAAAGCATCTTCTCACCGGATGCTTTTTTGTTTGCTTTTTATTTACTTTTTTATTATGCTTATCACTTGACAAATTGCCGGCGCTATTATATAATGTTAAACGTCAAACAAAAGGAGGGCTTTTTATGGAAAACGCCATTGTAAGAACAAATGAAAAAACAGTCTGGTATTCAAAAGAAGATAAAATAATGTCTTTCCACTTCGTTGTAAATTACACCAAAAAGATATTTCAGTCCTCCCGCGATATGTTCCGTTTTGTTCTGGGACTTATCGATGTGGGTTTTAAGATAATGTGAGGCGGAATTATGAACGAAGACAGAGAATGTCATTTCGGCAGAGAAATCCGGACGATATCCAACCTTATGAGGCGCAGCCTCGATAAATCTGCGGCGATCACGCGCTCGAAAAACATAACCGGCACGGGCGGATGGCTGCTCGGCTATCTTTACGCCAATCGCGACAGGGATATTTATCAGCGCGATGTTGAAAAGGAATTTTCAATAAGGCGCGCAACCTCCTCAAAGGTTATAACAAGGCTTGAAGAAAAGGGCTTTGTCCGCAGGGAAAGCGTTGCAAGCGACGCGCGGCTCAAAAAGCTTGTGCTTACCGAAGAAGGCGAAAAAATTCAGCAGGGAGTATGCCGCGAGCTTGACAGCTTTGACCGCAGGCTTCTTTCGGTGCTGACGGAGGACGAACAGAAAACGCTTTTCGAGCTTTTGGATAAAATAAAAAACAGTATGGAAGAATAAAACGCAAAAAACCGCACCCATCGGGTGCGGTTTTTGCGATTTTGCAGTAAATATCGAAAAATTTTCGGAAAAAATGCACCCAAACGCATTTTTTTGACACTTATATAATAGGAGGTGCATTTTAACAAGCCGCGTGCGACCATAATCTGCAAAATGGTCACAAACCGTACAAGCAAAAAAACAGTATAACAAAATCATTAGGAGGCTAAAATGAAAGAAAAAATCTTAAAAAAATCAGCAATTTTTATGGCGATAACACTTTTATTTATCTTTGTTTCTTCAATTTCTGCTTCAGCAATAGCTTGCACAGTGCCTGGACTGATTCAAGGCAAACAGTACTATATTAAAAATGTTGCAACAGGAAAGTACTTGGATGTTTATTATGCCGGGGATACTGACGGAGATGATGTATGGACATATGGATGGAACGGAAATCCATCACAGACTTGGCGAATCGAAGAGGGAACAGATGGACAAATCGTACTAACGCCTGCGAACACAACGGGCAAAGTTTTAACATTATCTCAAGAGGGGAATGCAGAAATAAGTACGAGATATAATCTTTCAAGTCAAAAGTTTACTATTACAAGAATTTTAACGGGTTCTACAGGAGGTTGTTACACGATATCAATTGGAAATCAATATTTAGCGGATACAGGGACAACCGTCGAAGCAATATTTTCTTCAACTTCATCAAGTGCAGCATGGTCATTTAGAGCTGTTGATAAAGGAGAGGCAAGCTACTGCGGGTTCTATTATCAAAATTGGCAAATACTATTTTTTAATGGATATTTCAATACGACGGAAAACTTTGATCTTTTTCAAACTGTAATGAATACTTATCATTATACTCCAAGAACTAAAACAAATTCAACAGTCTCTGTAGAGCTTGACCGCGAATGTAATGACACTATTTGGATTTTTAATGGGCATGGAGCAATAGATGATAATAATAATTATACTGCTGGAATTGTTTTTGTGGATGGAGAGGGAGAGCAAACAGGCAGTTTAACCGCTAGCATGGTAGAAAGCCTCCCCGCCAACTGTTTTGCAAGTGAGCAATTGGTTATTTATATGGGATGTGGAACAGCAATAGTACACGATGGCAAAAGTTTGGTTGCGAACACATATTTGAAGGGTGCAAAATGTGTAATAGGAACGCTTAACACGATTGATGTGGATGATGCTAATGATTGGATAGAGGCCTTCCTTAATTCTTTAAATCAAGGCAAAAAAATAGAAGTTTGTATAAACGATGCAACTGCTCTTGTGCCTGATATAGGAACGATATATTCAATTGGCGATAAAAATCAGATTTTAGGCCTAAATTAAAATTCAGAAAGGAATATATATCATGAAGAAAAAAACAATTAAATTGATAGCGGCAATAGTCCTTTCGGTTATAGCGGTCGGTGTGCTTACATCCGGAATAGGTTCGTATGTGGGAGTGCGTACTGCAAAAGCTGCATATTATGATAATTCAAAAGAAAAGGTTATTTCAAAAACCTATGAGCTTGACAGTATAAAAACGGAGCTGACATATATCAGAACAAAAAATAACGCAAATACGTTTTTCGGAAAGCCGAAAGACAAATACGGCGCAGTTGATACATATCAGGATGAAAGCGGCGATATAGAATACAGATTTTATTACAACACAAATGAAATCTGCGGATATATAAATCATTCGCTTACAGGTACAGAGCCGCTGGATTCAGCCGAAAAAGCGCGTGATATAGCAGACAATTATGTGGAAAAGGTTCTTGGTTATTCGCTTAACGAATACAGGAGAGATCCCGACGAGCCCGAAAATGATTATTCCGAGTGGACAGGTCCGGAATACAAATATCACTATTCAAAGTATATAGACGGTTATAAAACCGATGATGAAATATTTGTATCGGTGGACGAATACGGCAATGTTGAATGGTTTACGGCAAGAAACAGAGGCAGATACGATTCGGAAAAGTTCAATGCGGAAAGAATTTCTTCCTGCCGCGAAAAGCTGGTAAAGGAAATAGATAAAGCCGTAGGACAAAGAGACGGAACATGGACTGTAAATGACGAATATTTAGCCGCCGATGACGACGGAAAGATATGCTATTTTATAAAAGCGCAATGCTCATACGGTACAGGAAGCGATCGGTATGCTACGGGGCGCACCTTCAGCAGGAAAATAAAATAATATAAAATAAAAAACCGCACCCATTTTTAGGTGCGGGTTTTATGTTAGTCTTTTACGGCTTCGGCAAAGATAAACGCAAAGAATTTAGCAGTATTTTCAGCCGATAAGTAGGTGTTTGCACAGGTGCCGATGTCAAGCGTTATCACGGTAGGGGAAAGCTGCTGATTTAACGTAGCTTCGCTTATCCGCGTGGGCATAAGAAGAAAGGGAAAACGCTCCGATATTTTTTTGTATAAAGTGTTTACCGCAGGCAGCGATTTTGACGCGGATTTATTTTCCGTGCCGACGGAAAAGCCCATCTGAGCGTAGATGTCGCCGTCCTTTTCGGTTATGGGCGCGAGAAGATTTCCGTCGCTGTCCGTTTCTGTTCCGCGATGAAGATCTATCACATAAACTATATCGGGGTGCTTTTTCAGATAGTCTTCGATTTTTGTTTTTGCTTTTGAATAGGAATTTTTCGCCGAGGTTATTCCGAGGTCGAGATATTCCGCACCTATTCCGAGTCCGAGCAGGGAAACCGTAAGCTCGCGTGCAAGCGCGTCAACGGTATTTTCTCCGCCCACGGCTGAAAAATCGTCGCCGTAGCAAAGCAGCTTTTCATTGCAGTAGCTTTCATACGGATGCGTGCAGACTATAAGCACGGAGGTTTTTCCCGCCTGAACCTTTGCAAGCGTCGCGCCGGTATCGGTTACGGAAACGTCCGTGTCCGAAAAGTAGCGTTTGCCCTGCTTTTCCGCGGAAAGATCGGCGGGGATTATCGCTTTTTTCCCTTCGGGAAGGGTTGATATATCGTAGCTGTAAATATCTTCTTTTTCTGCGGGGGAGGAGGTGGTTTCATTGTCTGTGGTTGTGACAGAACTTTCCTTTCCGCTCAAAAATCCAAACAAGCCGGAAAGGCTTCCTTTCGACGATTTAAGCAGCGTTATACATATCGCGGCGACTATGCCTGTTACGGCGAAAAGGAAAATTATTCGTGACACGCCGGACTTTTTGCGTTCTTTTATATAAGGTATCATCTGCTGGCTTTCTGCTGCGGGAAGCTCGTTCATTTTTCAAAACCTCGCTTTGTATATTTGTTTTCATAACAATATATACTGCGGCAAGTCCCGTTTTATTACAGAAAGAGCATTTCTTCATATGAAATCGCGGGCTGAAACGCACGGTTTACGGCGCAGCCGATAAGCGTGCCCAGATTTTTTGCCATAACGTCTATTTCCTTCGGAGAAACGAAAAACGTATCGCCTTTTTCGTTTTCGTCGCCGGAAAGAACAGAGGTTGCTATAACCGTCGGCGTGCCTATCGAAAACACGGGTATTCCCACGGTATCAATGCTTATTTCCTTGTGCGAGCCGCCTATTCCGCTACCGGGCGAAATTCCCGTGTTGCTTATCTGAACGGTTCGGGCAAGCCGCTCTCTGCTTTTTGCCGCAAGCGCGTCGGCAACTATTACAAGGTCGGGCTTTTCGGACGCGATAACGGATTTGATTATGCTGCAGGCTTCTATGCCCGTCTGCGCGGTCACGCCCGGAGAAATGGAACTGACGTCAAAAAGATGGGCCTTTTCAAAAACCTCGGGGCTTGATATTTTCAGATGTCTTGTTGCGATGACGCGGTCAAAAGCGGCAGGTCCCACGGCGTCGGCGGAAAGAAGTCTGTTCCCGAGTCCGCAGAAAAGCAGACTTTCCGGCTTTTCGGCAAGTCCGCAGACAAGCGCTTTTATTTCCTTTGCGACGGCGTTTGCCGCGCTTTTCAGCAATGTAAAGTCCATATCCCGCGCGGTGGGAAACGACACGGTTATATATTTGCCTACGGGTTTTTCGAGCAGGCTTGCCCCATGCTCGTTTTCTATTTCTATTTCGCTTACGGTTATGCCGTCGCCGGCGTCTTTTTCGGTTTCTTTTATGCCGTCCGGCTTTCCGCGATTTTCTTTTGCGTAGGCTTTCAGCTTTTCGCTATAAAGCTCGGCGGCAAGATCTGTTCTTGTCTGTGACATTTTCTTGTCCTTTTTTATTTTTAGTTTTTCTTTCCCGACCTGTTTTTATGTGCGGTTTATCGCCTCCGTAAGCCGAAATAAAAAATTCTCCGCTTTGGCGGGGAATTTTTTGATAAGACGATAAATATTCTTATTCCGGAGGGATATTTATGAAAAAGACAGTTTGTTTTGCTCTGGCGGTTTTTGCTTTGCTTGTCCTTGTCGGATGCGGAGCGGAGCGTGAGGGCTCGGCTTTGCAAAAGCTTAATATGATAACCGATGAATTTTCGCTTTCGGAAACGGGCGTTGTCTACGCGCGCGGAGAAAAATGCGAAAGGGAGCTTTCCGACGAGCTTCTTGCAAGAATGTTTTCGGAGGGAGGAAACATAACCGCGTTTGAAAACGTAAAAAGCTGCGCGGTATTTCTTTTTTGCGGCTTTTCGGGCGGGGAAATAGACGTCATAGAGCTTTGCGACGTATCGCACAAGCCCGAAATGCTTGCTGTCGTAAACCGTCGCGCAAGAAAAAAATCGGGCGCGGTTGTGCTTTCGCGCGGAAGATATATTTTTCTTGTAAGCTGCAATAATGCGGAGAAAATAGCCGACTATATCCGAAAGCTGTGAAAAGTATTGAAAAAAGCTTTGCCTTGTGATATTATGTTTTCTGTAAAAATCACAGCGGAGGAATAAAATTATGATGTTTGAGCTGAAGCCCGTTACAAAGCATATAATCTGGGGAGGAGAACGCCTTTCAAGAGATTACGGAATGGGCGAAAAGGGAGAAAAAATAGCGGAGGCGTGGGAGCTCACCTGTCGCGGCGACGGCGACAATGAAATTATAAGCGGAAAATATTCCGGCAGACTTCTTTCGGAATTCGTGCGCGAAAATCCGCAGGCGCTCGGAACAAAGCATAAAGGTGACCGCTTTCCGCTGCTTATAAAGCTGATAGACGCACAATCCGACCTTTCCATACAGGTGCATCCCGATGATGAATATGCGCTTTCTCATACGGACGATATGGGCAAAACGGAGATGTGGTATATAGTTGACGCAAAGCCCGGCGCAAGGCTTATCTACGGTCTGAAAAGAAAATACACAAGGGATGAGCTCAAAAAAGCCATAGCCGACGGCACGCTCGAAAGCCTTATGAACTATGTTGAGGTAAAGTCGGGCGAAACGTATTTTATCCCGTCGGGACTTGTTCACGCGATAGGCGCGGGAATTCTCATTGCCGAAATACAGCAGAATTCAAACATAACGTACCGCGTTTACGACTACAACCGTCGTCAGCCGGACGGCTCGCTCCGTCAGCTGCATATAGAGCCTGCCCTTGACGTTATAGAACGTTTCGATCCCGAAGCTGTGAAAGTCGAAAAGAAGGGCGAGGTGATAGCCTCCTGCAAATATTTTGAGGTTCGCGCGCTTGCCGTGGACGGCGAAAAAACCGTCTGCGCCAGAGAAGAAAGCTTTCTTCATCTGATGATAACGGACGGAGAATGTGAAATTTTCTGTTCGGGCGAAAAAATAAGCGCAAAAAAAGGCGGAAGCGTTTTTGTCGCCGCCGCCTCGGGAAACGTGACGCTCAAAGGAACTGCGACCGTCATAGCTTCCTCGCTCTGATATTATTTTTTGCTTACGAAAAGATTTATGTCCCACGCGGGAAAGCCGGCAAACCGCCGCAGATAAAGCTTTCGCTCCGGCATGAGCCTGTGCGCGAGCAGGACAAGGGAAAATATATCTTCGCTTCTGTGATACAGCGACACCGCAAGCTCGGTGTCGTTGTTTTTTATAAGCGAAACGGAGCCGAGGAGCGCTTTTTCCTCCGCCCCTTCGACGTCGTATTTTATAAGCAGCCTTTCGCCGCGAAAACCGCAAGCCTCGTCCGGCGATATGCAGACCGCGGCTTTGGTTTTTGCTCCCGAAAGCGACGCCGATGACGAAATGTGCGAGCCTCTGCCTCCGCCGTCGGAAAGCTCAAGGGTTTCGCTTTTATCCCACGCGCACGCATTTACAAGGGTGAAATCAACACCCGATACGGACTCGCAATATTGTGAAAGCTTTTCAAAGGGCTTTTTTGCAGGCTCAAATGCGCAGACCTTTTTTATCGAAGGGCAGAGCGAAAGAGCTTTTTTTACGGTGTCGCCGGTGTATGCGCCGAGATCGGCATAAGCGCCGTATCCGCCGGAGAGCAGAGAAAAGGTCTCTTCCTCGGAACATTCGCCAAGGTAAAGATATTCTGGCTTTCCGGAAAGCTTGAATTTTATGATGCTGTCAAAAACATCGACGGAGCGCCCGTCGCCAAGGAGCTTGCGAGCCTCGCCGATGCTGTCGAGATTTGAAAGATAAAAGTCTGCGTCAAAAAGGTTTTTGCCGCAGACGGGAACGTCGGGAATAAACAGTCTGTGACGGGAAGCTATATATTTTACGTTTTCGATAACCTCCGATCGTGACGAGCCGAACGCCACAAGCACGGTAAAATCGCCGTATTTTTCTTCCGCTTCGGAAAACGACATAACGTGAAAGCCGTGAAAATATCTGTCCCTGACAAAGCCGTCGGAGGCAAAAAAGCCGCTCGCTTTTATGCCTTTTCTCTCCATTACGGAAAGAATTTTATCCGCGCCGTCGCCCGTGCCGTAGAGCAGAACGGGAGAAGAGCTTTCCCCGAGAACAGACCAAAGCTCTTCTTCTCCGAAAACGGATTTTATCATTGATCTATTACCCTGCGGAAAACGGGATGCTCAAAAATCGTTCTTGCTATGAGGCTTACGCCGATAGCCTTCGGATGAACGCGATCGCTTGAGAGAATATAGGAGCTTGCCTTCGATATCCAGTTGTCTATGGCGCTCTGCACGTCTATATATCCGACGGAATATTTTTTTGCGAGCTTTTTGTAAAGAGCGTTTATCTCATCGACGTGATAACGCATAAATTCTTTTTTGTCAAGATCCATAAAGAACGGAGAAAGTATTATCGGCTCTGCGCCCTTTTCTCTTGCTTTGAGGATCATCTGCTCCATATTTGCAGCCGTTTCTTCAGACGATATGTGAACTTCTGTGTTTACGGGAAGCTCTGCAATGCGCCACGCGTCGTTTACGCCTATCATAATGAAAAGATAATCGGGATTGTATGCAAGAACTTCATCGTCAAAGCGGTCAAGAAGCTGACGGCTTGTATTTCCCGAAGTTGCGGAATTCATAAAGCGCACCTTGCAGTCGGGTTTTTCAGCCCACGTCATACAGAAAAGATTGCCTACATAGCTGTTTCCGAGCGTGCCTACTCCGTCGCCGACGGGACGGGCTCTCTGACAGTCCGTTATGCTGTCGCCGGTGAACATTGCGCGTATAATTTTTTTCTCCATAATCAAAAAATCCTCCGTGATAAGTGTTTCAACGGCTTCGATTATACCCTAAAAGCAATTTTGTGTAAAGAGTTTTTAACAATTTTGCTGTTTTTGTTTACAAAAACGGCGGGATGGTGTTATAATTAGACGAAAAACAGCTTTTGCGGAGGATTTTTATGAGCAACGAAAAAATGGTTATGCTCAGAAGCGCGCTGGGCGGATATTCCAAAAAGGACGTAAACAAATACATAGAAAAGATAAGTCTTGATTTTGCGCGCAGGGAAAACGAGCTTAAAGCCGAGGCGGAAAATCAGCGCAGGGCGGTTTCCGACGCAAAGCTGCGCATAGAGGAGCTTTCGCGTATGCTTGACGAGCTTGCGTGCGAGGCATATTCATCGGAAAATGCGGCGCTCAAAGCAAAGAAGGATAAGGCTTCTGCCTGCGAGCGCAGAAAAGAGCTTTCGCAGATGCTTGACGAGCTTGCCTGTCGGCTTTATGCCGCGGAAAAGCGCGAAGAAGAGCTGAAGGCTTCGCTTGCCGGAATGGCGTCACGCATAGCGGAATACGAACGCCGCGGGAGCGGTGAAGCTCTTACCGGCGAGGTGGTTGAAAAAATCCGCATAAAAGCCGAAGAAATGATATGCAAAGCGGGAGAAGAAGCAAAGGAAGTGATTTTGTCGGCTGAGGAAAAAGCGGAGGAATTGCTTTCGCAGGCAAAGCTCAGAGCAGAAAATATAATAAGCGAAGCCAATGCAAAAGCCGGCGCTACGGAGGGCAAAATAAAGAAAATGTACAATACGGCGGCAGAGGATTATTGCGAGCAGATAAAAAAGCTGACAAAGGAAATGACCTCCTCCGCCGACAAGGCGCAGAAAATGCAGGAGGAAAAGCCGTCGCAAAGCGAGAAAGCATCGACAATCGACGATAAAATAGATATGTTTTTCCGCGCGCTGCTTTCGCAGATAAATCCGAAAAACAAAAACCGCAGCTGAAAAATACCGCAGAATTTGTCGTGCGGTGAGAGTTGACACGGGATATTGATTGTGATAAAATAACTAAGCATTGAAGAAAGGGGAGAAAATAGTTTATGGCGACTGAAAATTATGCACATAAAACGATAGCGCAGAACAAAAAAGCCCGTCACGACTATTTTGTCCTTGACAGCTACGAAGCCGGAATCGAGCTTTTCGGCACGGAAGTAAAAAGTCTGCGCGTGGGTGCGGTAAATCTTAAGGATTCATATTGCTATATTGAAAAAGGCGAGCTTTTTATGACGGGCGTGCATATAAGCCCGTATGAAAAGGGAAATATCTTCAACCGCGATCCGATACGCGACAGAAAGCTTTTAATGCATAAAAAAGAAATTATAAAGCTGCTTGCAAAAACAGGGCAGGAGGGACTGACTCTTGTTCCGCTTTCGCTTTATTTTGCCGGAAGATATGTAAAGGTCGAAATCGGTCTTTGCAGGGGTAAAAAGCTTTATGATAAGCGCGAGGCGGAAGCCAAAAAGGCGGAAGCACGCGATATCGACCGCTATGAGCGGCAGAAAACAAGATAATCAAGGGCCCGTAAAGGTTTCGACGGGGAACATGAAACGGGGTAAGCGAGCGGAGCCGCACAAGCTCCACAAAACTGTGCAAACTTAAAATTAAACGCTAATAATAACGATTTAGCTCTCGCTGCCTGAGTGCGCGGGTGTCCTGCCGATGAGTATCGCGGCTTCGGTCTGGGCATGACACAGCGATGAACGTGAACGGCTTTTTAGCTTTTGACGCCGTCATGCATTAAAAAGCTACCGATGTGCAGAGCCTGTTTGCCGGCGCTGCGCGAAGGGAATTTCAAATGACAAAATGCGCTCGGAGAAAGCCCCGCGGATCGTTTTTCGGACAGGAGTTCGATTCTCCTCGGGTCCACCAAAAAGAAAAGCACCCACAGGGGTGCTTTTCTTTTTGCGATCAAATAGAGGGGAATCGAAGGAGCGGAAGTGAATGACAGCCTTAGACGGCTGTCAGAGCCGTGACGACCGAGCAGCGTAGAGCTGCGAAAATCGATTCTCCTCGGGGGTATTAGACTACGCTGTGTGGTATAGATGTACACGCATATCTTTTTTGATAGAATTTCGTTTTTGTGCGTTTACAAAGCGGTTCATTCTACGACAAATTGGAGTTCCCGTTGATATGCTGAAGCTCTATCGCTGTACCCTGAAAATTTCGCCGTTGAGCTTATATATGTACCACTGGGAGAGGTCGTCCAATCGTGCATTTCACATATCATTATGTAATAATCCTGAAAGGTGTCATAAGTTTCGGATTTATCCTTGATTTCTTTTAGATATGTTTTGGCGTCCGCCATACAAGATTCAACAGTTTCAGATGTAATTTTGTTTACGCTATTTGCTGCAACCGTGATCGCGCAATTAAGAATTCTGAGACACTGCGATAAAAATTCATCATCAAACGACTTCACATTTGGGAGCAATAAGAGTATGCCTTCCTCTATATCATCTTCGCTTATTGATAGCTTTTTTGAGTAGGCTTTCCAATATTCATCATCGTCATAGTACGAGCTGTTGCTGTAACGATTTGTGAACTCCCACGCACGGAGAATATACTGCATACGAAGCGCCTCGTTGTTGTATATTATATTCAAAGTCTGATATAGCTTGGATTCGGTTTCTGTAATAGATTTGGATTCGGTTTCTGTAGTTGTATCGCACGCCACAAATAATATTACAATAGCCAATAAAATCGCCAATAAAGATATTTTTTTCATTTCATAAGTCCTTTCTTTTAATCGTTTTTGAAACAAAATGAACATTTTTTCGCAAGGGGTTTGTCTTTTGAAGGATGTGCCAAGGCTTCTTCCAATGTATCAAAATAGATCTTGTATTCTTCGCGCATACTTGCTATTTTGCATCGTCCGTCTGTAGAATCTGCCAGATGTATCCTTTTGGAATTTGTATTTAGCAGATATCTTTTGCTGTTTTGTGGTTTATCCATAGTCTGCCTCCTGTAATTATTATTCCGATTTGGAATTATACTTATTATAATTCCATTTTGGAATTTTGTCAAGGCGGTTTTGAAATATAATCATATAACAAACGGAGAATATGGTTATATGAAAACACGAAAAAAAGATTACGGAAACGCCAATATGGTCGGAAAAAATATCGAGCGTCTCAGGAAAGAACGCGGAATAAAACAAAAAGATTTCATAGCCAAAATTCAGGTTATGGGTTGTGATATGAATCCAACGAGCTATTCAAAGCTGGAAGGACAGATAAGAAGCGCAACCGATATGGAGCTTTACGTCATTGCAAAGATTCTTGATGTAAGTATAGAAGATCTTTTTAACAATGGAATTAAATAAAATAGCGCAAAAAACCTCGCCGTTCGGCGAGGTTTTTGCTTTATCCTCCTATTTCATCATCTGATAAATTATCTTTGCGGCGTCGGCGCGGGTTAAAGTGCCTTCGGAATTCATACCCGAAAAATATCCGAGCGACGCCATTGCCGCAAGGCCCTCGTCGGTTATTTCATCACCGCAGGAAGCGGCAACGGGAAGCGAATCCGAAAGGGAGGGTGAGGTTTTTGACATTATTCTCGAAACAATGGTTGCGGCTTGCTTTACGGTTATGGGAGAAGAGCCGTCAAAGCGTTTGCCTTCCTCCGAATCAACGCCGAAAATGATTCCGTCCGAAACCGCGGCAACGACATATCCGCGCTGATATGAAGATATTTCGTTGTCGTCGATAAATGCGGTAGCTTCCGTTTTTTCCGATGACGGCAGATTACATGCGCTCATGACCATAACAAGAAATTCCCCTCTTGTAACGGTTTTTTCGGGATAAAAATAACGCTCGCCGCCGATAGTTTCTCCGAGAAGAATTTCTTTTTTGCCAAGCACGGATGCAGCGGTATATGCATCGTTTTCCGTCATATCGGCATATTTTATGCTGCTTTTTGAAACGGTTATTTTAATTTCGGCTTCCTTTGAAATATTGCCGAAATAATCCTTTGCGACAAATTTGAAATTATCCTTTCCGCTGAAATTTTCGTCGGGCAAATAAATAAATTTTCCCGTGATATTATCAAGACTCAGCTCGCCGTGCTTTGTTTCGGAGGTGATAAAATATGTCACGGCGTCACCCTCGCCGTCGGTGGCGGTAAGAGAGCCGAAGCAGGGAATTTCTTTTTCCGCGGCAAGTTCGGCATTGCTTGCTGTGGGCGCGAAATTGAGAGAAGCAAGCGTACTTACCGAGCATAAAAATGTTTCGCTGTTTTCACCTACGGAAAATTCAAAGCCTGCCGAAACCTCCTTTGCGGCGGGAACAAATCGCAATGCCGCAACCGATGCCGCGTCTATTTCGTCTCCTGCGGCTACTTCCTTTTCGCCGAGCATAAGCTTTCCGGCTTCTTCCTTCGGCAATGATGTTATTCTGATTTTCGATACCTTTGTACCGATGAAGCTTTCAAAATCCTCCGCGGTAAAGCTTACGGAATTTTCTCCGACGCTTGTTTTTATCATTTTCATGGATGAACGTATTACGTCAAGCCCCGGCGAAAGTGTTGCGGCTCCGACCGTAAGCGAAATACAAAGCAAAAGACAAAGTGCATAGCATAAAGCAAATATTTTTTTCAAAACAGGTACCTCCCGAAAAATAAATATTTATGTACTTGCATTCTCGCCGCGAAACCTCCACCTTATTCACCTACTTTTCTTCGGAAAAGAAAAGTAGGCACCTTCTTTTCTTCGAGAAGAAAAGAAGGCAAAAGAAGCTTCAATCATCGGGGGCGATATGCAGATTTTTTAACACCTGCGCAGACGGGGCTTGTTAAAAAGCAAAAGATGCTTTTATTCTTTTAAGGCTCGCTACTTGGGAGAGCTCCCGACGCAGTCGGGTGAGAGGGATATGCTTGATTTGCGCAGCAAACCGAGCAGGCGTCGCCGAGACGGGAGTGGGATTTGCAAGTGGTGCGAAGCACCCTTGCAGGCGTCGCCGAGACGGGGGTGGGATATGCAAATGCGAAGCGTTTGCGCAGCGTCGCCGAGAAGAAAACGGCGTATGCAAGCAAAAACTACAAGCATCTGTTTTTACGGATTTTCATCCCGAAAAACAATTGTTTCATGCTTTGACCGGCGTGGGAAAATTTTTTATAAAAAACAAAAAAATATGTGGAAACGCGTCGGAAAATGTGATATAATTGTCGCTGTAATATTTTTCTTACGGGGTGTTTATGAAGACAATAGGCTTTGACAACGACAAATACATTGCGATGCAATCGCAGAATATCCGCGATCGCATTGAATATTTCGGCGGAAAGCTGTATCTTGAATTCGGCGGAAAGCTTTTCGATGATTTTCATGCGGCGCGCGTGCTTCCGGGCTTTCTTCCCGATACAAAGGTGAAAATGCTTCTCAAGCTCAGGGACAGCGCGGAGATAATAGTCGTCATTTCCGCAGACGACATTGAAAAAAACAAGATACGCGGCGATCTCGGAATCACATACGATCTTGACGCGCTTCGTCTTATCGATGCGTTCCGCAGCATAGGACTTTATGTAGGCTCGGTGGTTATTTCCCATTTCAAGGGTCAGCCTGCCGCAATCAATTTTTCAAAGCGTCTCGACGCGCTCGGAATAAAGGTCTACCGTCATTACATAATTCCCGACTATCCGGCAAATATTCCGCTCATCGTTTCCGATGACGGCTACGGAAAAAATGAATATGTGGAAACCTCGCGTCCTCTTGTCGTCGTTACCGCGCCCGGTCCGGGAAGCGGCAAAATGGCAACCTGCCTTTCACAGCTTTATCACGAAAGCAAGCGCGGAATAAAATCCGGATATGCAAAATTTGAAACGTTCCCGATATGGAATCTGCCGCTCAGTCACCCCGTAAATCTTGCGTACGAGGCAGCCACAGCCGACCTTGACGACGTGAATATGATAGATCCTTTCCATCTCGAAGCCTACGGCGTATCGACCGTAAACTACAACAGAGATATTGAAGTTTTCCCCGTGCTGAACACGATATTTACAAAAATATACGGCTCGTCACCCTATAAAAGTCCGACGGATATGGGCGTGAATATGGCGGGAAACTGCATTTTCGACGACGAAGCCGTAAGAGAAGCCTCGCGTCAGGAGGTTGTCCGCCGTTATTTCAGCGCTCAGTGCTCCGCACGTCAGGGAATGGGCGGAAAAGACGAAATATACCGTCTTGAGCTTATAATGAGCAAGCTCGGCATAACGCCCGATATCCGCGCCTGCGTAGGTGCGGCAAACGCCAAAGCCGAAGAAACAAACGCTCCCGCCGTTGCAATAGAGCTTCCCGACGGAAGCATCGTTACGGGAAAAACCTCGTCTTTGCTCGGTCCGTCATCGGCAGCGCTTCTGAACGCGCTCAAAAAGCTCGCCGGCATAGACGACGATATTCTGCTCATCTCTCCTGCGGTAATAGAGCCTATTCAGAAGCTGAAAACACATAACATGGGAAATACAAATCCCCGTTTGCACATGGACGAAGTTCTCATAGCGCTTGCGATCTGCGCTGTGACCGCTCCCGTCGCCGCAAAGGCGCTCAATCAGCTTGAAAAGCTCAAATGCACCGAAGCGCATTCGACGGTCATACTTTCGAGAGTTGACGAGAGCGTCTTCAAAAAGCTCGGAGTAAATCTCACCTGCGAGCCAAAATATCAGACCAAAAAGCTTTATCATCCCAAGTGATAAAATATTGAAATTACGAAAGGCGGTACGGGCAAACATGCCCGCACCGCCGTATTTTTTTGCGGAAGCTACTGCCTGCAGAGCCTTTTTACCGCCGAGCAGAGCGAATAAATATCTTCGGGAGAGGTGAACGCCGAAAAGCTTATTCTTACTGCGTCGCCGCCCGTGCCGAGCGCATCGTGAGCCGTTGGTGCGCAGTGAAGTCCGGGACGGGTGCATATGCCCTCGCCCGCAAGCTGCGCCGAAAGCGCGGAGCCGCTCATGCTTTCTGAATTGAAGAGCAGAACTCCGCCCGTTTTTTCGGGCAGATATATTTTTATGCCGCCGATATCGGACAGACTGCTCTCCGCAAGAGAAAACATCGCCTTTTCGTGCGAAAGGATTCTGCCAGTGCCGAGCGAACGCACATATTTTATTCCCTCTCCGAGCCCGACAATGCCCGGAACGTTTACCGTTCCCGCCTCGTATGATTCGGGCGCGGTATGGCCCATCGTTATATCAGCCGAAGCAAAGCCGCTTCCGCCGAATTCCGACGGAGAAAGCAGAGAAAAATCAAAATCGTCGCAGAATACGGCAAAGCCCGTGCCCTGCGGACCGAAAAGCCCCTTATGCCCGGGCGCGCACAGGACGGTTATCCCGTCGCGCCGGATATTTATATCGTATATTCCCGCGCTCTGCGAAGCGTCAAGAACATATATAAGTCCGTGTTTTCTGCAAAGCTCGCCTATTCTGCGGACGGGCAGCACGACAGAGCAGATATTAGACGCGTGAAGCGCTGCGACTATCCTCGTTTTCGGCGTTATTTTCGACTCGATTTCCGCTATAAGCTCATCTTCCGGCAGGAGCGCGTTCACAACATCGTAGCTTGCGCCGCGCAGAGCGCAGAGCGCCGCTACTGGACGGCGGACGCTGTTATGCTCGATATTTGTCGTTATAATGCCGTCGCCCGAGCGGATAAGTCCGGAAAGGACCTTGTTTATTGCATGCGTGGCGTTATAGCAGAATATGACGTTTTCCTGCCTGCCCGCGCCGAAAAGCGCACATATTTCGCTCCGAACATCAAATACGGCTTCCGCCGACCTGAGCGCAAGCGGATGCGCGCTTCTGCCGGGATTTCCGCAGTATTCCTTTATGCATTTTGTCATTGCCCGAGCCACCTGTGGCGGCTTCGGATAAGTTGTTGCGGCGTTATCAAGATATATCATACGGTTTTCTCCGGATATTCAAAGCGTTGCCGTGCCTGAATATGCTATTCCGTATCTTTTCAGTATCAGAATTGCGGTGTCAAGCTCTTTTTCGTCCACCTCAACGCCAGAGGTGCATCCGCGCCGGTTTTTTTCGGGACTGAGCCTTACAGACCGCGCCCTCACGCCGTTTTTTACAAGCAGTCGCGCCGCTTTTGTCGCCGCGGTCGGCGACGGTATTGTAATGACGCGTTTTTCCATAGTTTTCACGCCCTTGTTTTTATAATTGAGAAGAAGAAAATTTCTTCCTCTGCTCTTATAATATGCAGAGCGCGGTCGGGCGGCGAATAAAAATGTCAGAGCAGAAAATAATACGCCGCCGACGCAAAAAGAAGCGCAAATGCCGCTCCGAGCGAAAACCAGAGAACAGCAGGAGATATCCTCCGCCCCTTTTTGCCTGCGCCTCCGCACGCGCGGATTATTCTCCCCGCCTCGCGGACAAGCTCGCTTTCGTCGGGCGTCGGCGCGTCCTCCCGTATGAAAAGATACGCCTCCTCCACCGTGTCGCTTTCGATATTGCGGACAATCACCATATTTTTTTTATAAGCTCTTGTTATCATTTCAATAATTTCTCCCGAATTTTTATATCGGTGAGATTATTTGCCCCCAAAATATTTTTTATGCAAAAAACGGTTTCGCATGATAATTTCGGGGCAAAATGAAAAACACAAGCCCTTTTTTTCAAAAAACTATTGCCTGATTTTCTTTATTGTGTTATAATAATATCCGATAGTCCCAAGGACTTGATTATTTTCGTAATGTAATTTTATTTATATATATTTTTTCCCTGCGTCGAGCCGGTCGGCGGCGGCAAGACAAAAGGAAACTCTATTTTAATATTTCCACTCAAAGACGGGATCGTGAAGAGGACTTTTCCGTTTTCGGTGGCGGACGTTGACTTTTTTGTCCGGATTACATAATTATTATTTGAAAGGATCCCGTTTTTAAGGCGGGTTTTGGTGCGTTATGGCAAAAACAAAACTTAAAAAGCTCAAAGTATTTGCGCTGGGCGGACTCGGCGAGATAGCAAAAAATCTTACCGTGTTTGAATACAGCGACAACATTATAGTCATAGACTGCGGTCTGGGCTTTCCCAGCGACGATATGCTCGGGGTGGATCTTGTCGTCCCCGACGTAAGTTATCTTGTAAACAACAGAGAAAAAATCAAGGGAGTGATACTCACTCACGGTCACGAGGATCATATAGGCGGAGTGCCGTATCTTCTTCAGAAAATAAACGTGCCGATTTTCGGCACAAGACTCACGCTCGGAATTCTCGAAAACAAATTCAAGGAATTTCACTTCGATTTCAAGCCCGAAATGCATTGCGTTTCTGCCGGAGAAAAAATAAAGCTCGGCATATTCGATGTCGAATTCATTCATGTAAATCATTCGATTGCGGGCGCCGTCTGCGTCGCGGTAAAAACACCCGTCGGAACGATCGTTCATTCCGGCGACTTCAAAATAGACGCAACCCCCGTTGACGGCGAAATGACCGATCTTACACGTCTGGGCGAAATCGGCAAGGAGGGCGTAAAGCTGCTTATGTGCGAATCGACAAACGTCGAACGTCCCGGCTTTACTCCTTCGGAAAAGAAGGTCGGGCAGTCGCTTGTGCGTTTCTTTGACGAATATAAGGACAAACGTATAATAATTTCTACGTTTTCGTCAAACGTTCACCGCGTTCAGCAGGTGATAGATATCGCGCACAGGCACGGAAGAAAAGTAGCCATAACCGGCAGAAGTATGATAAATGTCGTCGGCGCGGCGGTAGAGCTCGGATATATGAATTTTCCGGAAGGCGTGCTTGTGGATATAGCGGATATCAAAAAATATCCGCCGGAAAAAACGACGATAGTATCTACCGGAAGTCAGGGCGAGCCGATGTCGGCGCTTTACAGAATGACCTTCGGTATGCATGACAAAATAGAGCTTGGTCCATCCGACCTTGTGATAATTTCCGCTTCCGCAATTCCCGGAAACGAAAAGCTTGTTGGAAACATCATAAACGAGCTTTTCCGCAGAGGAGTGACGGTCTTAAACGACGCCATAGCCGAGGTACACGTTTCAGGTCACGCCTGCGCGGAGGAGATAAAAATCTTCCATGCGCTCGTAAAGCCGCAGTATTTTGTTCCGATACACGGCGAGGCACGTCATCTTTATCACCATAAGGAGCTTGCCGAGCAGATGGGTATGTCGCCCGACAATATTTTCGTTATGGACGTGGGCAGAGTACTTGAAATAGACTCCGCCGGTGCAAGATTTTCCGGCACCGTGCCGAGCGGCATCATCATGGTGGACGGCAGCGGCGTGGGCGATGTCGGCAACGTTGTTCTCAGCGACAGACGTCATCTTTCGCAGGACGGACTTATTGTCGTTTCCGTAGCGATAGATTTTGATATCCGCGATCTTGTTTCCGGACCTGAGGTAGTATCGAGAGGCTTTGTATATGAAAAGGATTCGGCAGAGCTTATCGAGCAGATAAAAGAAGTCGTGCGCGGCTCTGTGTATGATTGTCTTGATCATAAAAACTGCGATTTTCCGCAGATAAGAGGAAAAATAAAGGACGACCTTTCAAAATATATCTATCAGCAGACAAAGCGTCGCCCGATGATTCTTCCAATAGTTATGGATATGTAAAAAACGCCCCGAGGGGCGTTTTGCTTTTTTCTGACGTCTGTCTGTGCAGAGATTAAAACTCTGTATATCCTCCCCGATAACCAAAGTTTCTTTTGCCCTCTCCGTCGCACTTCGTGCGCCACCTCTCCCAAAGGGCGAGGCTTGTCTATAATTTGAGGCTCTCCCTGTGGGAGAGCTCCCGACGAAGTCGGGTGAGAGGGATTTGCAAATGCGAAGCGTTTGCAGGCGTCGCCGAGACGGGAGTGGATTTGCAAATGCGAAGCGTTTGCAGGCGTCGCCGAGACGGGAGATTTGCTTGGCTTGCGTAGCAAACCGAGCAGGCTTCGCCGAGAAGAGGGCGGTGTCACGGCTTGCCGTGACGGAGAGGGTACATCTCAACCGTCTGTGTAGGTATTAAAAAATCTGTACATCGTCCCCGATAACCGAAGTTTCCTTTGCCTTTTTTGCAATCTCGTCTGTGCAGGTATTAAAAAATCTGCATATCGCCCCCGATAACCAAAGTTTCTTTTGCCTACTTTTCTTTTCCAAAGAAAAGTACGGTGCTTTTCCAAAGAAAAGTAGGTTATTTCAGTAAGGGGAGTACGTCGAAAATGCTTTTTATGGGGATAAGCGAAACGTTTTCGGGAATTTTTCGCACTGATTTTGCCGAGCGTGACGGCAGAACTATTTTTGTAAAGCCGAGTCTTGCCGCTTCGGAAACTCTGCTTTCTATGTGCGATACGGCGCGGACCTCGCCCGAAAGTCCGAGCTCGCCTATGCAGAGAAGCTCGTCCGGAACGGGAATATCGCGCACGGATGAAATCAGCGCAAGCGCAACGCCTACATCCGACGCTGTTTCGTCTATTCTGATTCCGCCGATAACGTTGAGATAAACGTCCACGGAGGAAAAACGCAGTCCGAGCCGCTTTTCAAGCACGGCAAGAATCAGCGCCGCACGATTGTAATCTATTCCGTTTGAGGTTCTTCTCGGCGCAGGGAAAACGGTGTTTGTCGCAAGCGCCTGAATTTCCGCGACTATCGGGCGCGTGCCTTCGACAACGCAAACGGCGCAGTTGCCCGAAACATTCTGCGGACGGTCGGAAAGGAGCATTGCGGAGGGGTTGTCCACCTCGCGCAGACCTTCGTCCGTCATTTCGAAAACGCCTATTTCGTTTGTTGAGCCGAAACGGTTTTTTATCGCGCGGACAAGACGGCAGTTCTGACGTCGCTCGCCCTCAAAATACAGAACGGTATCAACCATGTGTTCGAGTACTTTGGGACCCGCTATGCTGCCTTCCTTTGTGACGTGACCCACGAGAATGACCGATGTGCCTGCTGTCTTTGCCGTATTTATAAACATCGAAGCACATTCGCGTATCTGCGTGACGCTGCCGGGGATAGTCGTGCTTTCCGTGTGGTACATAGTCTGTATCG
>CAVKJG010000001.1:0-95091 GCA_963656825.1 Sphaerochaetaceae bacterium | reverse complement strand
ATATTTTCCGAGAGAAACATTGTAGTGCGAAAGCGACGAAAGAGGAAGAGTGAAGCTTATATTTTTCTTTTCGCCTTTCGCAAGGAAAATCTTATCGAAATATACAAGCTCTTTTTCGGGGACGGAGAGCGTGCAGTAAGGGTCAGAGGCGTAAAGCCCGAAAACCTCTGCGCCGTCAAAGTCGCCTGTGTTTTCAAGTGAAAATTCAACAGATATTTCATCGCCTCTGACTTCGGCTGTCATATCGTCGTACTTGAATTCCGTGTACGAAAGTCCGTGACCGAACGGGAACTGTATTTTTTCGGGGTGACGGTCGTAATAGCGATATCCCACGGCAAGCTTTTCGTTATATTCGGTGCAGTAGCCGTTGCCGGGATAATCAAGGTCGGTTCTCGCTTCCGTCGGGAAGGTTTCGGAAAGTCTGCCCGACGGATTTATTATTCCGCAGAGAATATCCGCCAGAGCGCTGCCCGCCGCCTCGCCGCCGAGTCCGGCGTAGACTATTGCGGCAGATCTGTTTTTGCAGTATTCGTCAAGGGTTATCGCCCCGCCGGATTGCAAAACAATAATTACATTTTTATTTACCTTGCACGCGCCCTCAATGAACATTTCATAGTTCGGATTCAAAAGCAATGTGCGCCGGTCGAAGTTTTCCGTATCCTCGGATTCCATAGCTCCGGCAAACATTATTACGGCGTCGCCTCCGGCGACCGTGCGACGAAAGTCCCAAACGTTCGGCCAGAGCATTTCGGGGGGAAATTCGCTTTTCTTATACGCTTGTATATATTCAATTTCGCAGTTGGGAAGGCGCTTTTTGAGTTCTTCAAGCGGAATGTCTGTGTAATTTTCCCTCTGATGCACCTCCGCGCTGCCCTGTCCCTGAATAAGCGGCGACACGGCAAATTCGCCGACGACATATATTTTTCTGTACTTTTCTTCGGTGAGCGGAAGCGCTTTGTTTTCGTTTTTCAGCAGAACTGTTCCCGCCGCCGCAACCTCTTTTGCGGCTTCGTGCAAAGCCGCGCGATTGTAAGCTTCGGCTTCCGTCGGCGCGGGGATAGCAGCAAGCTTCAGAACTCTTTCTACGGCTTGGTCAAGCGCTTTTTCCGAGAGCGTTCCGTTTGCAAGCCCCTCTTTTATTTCGGATATAATGTTTGCGTTCTGCGGCATCTGAAGGTCAAGCCCCGCCTCTATCGCCTTGCAGATATTATGCACGGCTCCCCAGTCGGAAACGAGAACCCCGTCAAAGCCCCATTCGTCCTTGAGTATATCGCGGAGCAGGTGCTTGTTTTCGGAGCACCATACGGAATTTACCTTGTTGTAGGCGCACATAAGCGTGTCGGGACGGGCTTTCTTCACCGCGATTTCAAAGCCGCGCAGATATATTTCGCGCATTGTGCGCTCGTCGATTTCAACGCTTGTGTCAAGACGGTTTTTCTCCTGATTATTCAAGGCGTAGTGCTTCGGGCAGGCGCAGACGCCCTCGTCTCTGAGTCCGAGTATGAACTCCGACGCAAGCTCGCCCGTGATTACGGGATCTTCCGAATAATATTCAAAGTTTCTGCCGCAGAGAGCATTGCGTTTTATGTTCATGCCGGGGCCGAGTATTACGGATATTCCGTGATGCGCAAATTCTTTTCCCATGGCTCTGCCGAGCTTTCTTGCCGACTGCCTATCCCACGAGGAGCCGACGCAGCTGACGGCTGGGAACAGTACGCAGTTGTCCTCCGGCTCTGTGCGGACGCCCGCCGTGCCGTCGGAAAATCTGCGGCTTTCGATGCCGAGCCGAGCTATTTCTGCTGTTTCCATCGAGCCTGCGCCCGTAAGAAGCGCAGCCTTTTCCTCTGTGGTCATTTCCGATAAAATCTTCTTTATATCCATAAAATTTACTCCGAACAATGTATTTTTTAATTATTTTATCATACGATTGAAATTTATTCAAGCATATTGTCAAAATCTGCGTTGACGGCGACGGGAGGATATGCTATACTTGAAAAAACGACATATTTCCATGACGGGCGGAGGCGGTTTTATCTTATGAAAAAAGTGCTTATAATAGGCATAGCGGGAGGTTCGGGAAGCGGAAAAAGCACGGTTGCAGAGCGTATAGCGGAGGAGTTCGGAGGAGATGTAACGCTTCTGCGCCATGACGATTATTACAAGGCTCAGCACGAAAAAACGTACGAGGAAAGAACAAAGCAGAACTACGACTGTCCCGACGCGTTCGATACGGAGCTTATGTCAAAGCATATAGCGCAGCTGAAAAACGGAAAGGCAATAGAATGTCCCGTTTACGACTATATGATTCACGACAGAAGCGACAGGACGCGCAGAATAGAGCCTACGTCGGTGCTGGTCATAGACGGGATACTTATCCTTGCCGAGCCGAGTCTGCGCAAGCTTATGGATATAAAAATATACATCGACACCGACGCCGACATAAGAATACTCCGCAGGATAGTCCGCGACGTAAACGAAAGAAAAAGAACGCTTGAATCGGTGATAAGTCAGTATATGGCGACGGTAAAACCGATGCACGAGGCATTTGTCGAGCCGAGCAAAAAGTTTGCCGATATCATAGTTCCCGAGGGCGGACACAATCAGGTCGCGATGGATATGATATACAACCTTATAAAGCATCACCTTGAATAAAACTACGGAGGAGGCGAAAAACCGCTTCCTCCGTTTTTTTATTTTGCATCTGCAAGCACGGCTTTGATAATTTCTGTTCCGCGCATAAGCAGACCTTCGGGAATGTTCAGCGCCGGCAAAAGTCGCACACAGCCGCCGGCAACCGTCACAAGCACGCCGCGCTCTGCGCACATCGCCATGACTTTTTCGGGCGGAGCCTCGGTTTCTATGCCTATCATAAGTCCTTTTCCGCGAACGGAGCGAACACCGCCGGCGTCCTTCAGCGCGTCGAAAACAAGCGCCGATTTTCTGTTTACCTCGGAAAGAAGCGCTTCGTCTATTCGTGAAACGATGCTTTTTGCGCCGGCGCAGGCGCAGGCGTTTCCGCCGAACGTCGAGCCGTGATCTCCGACTCCGAGAGCGTCTTTTGTCCTTCCGAAAAAGAGCGTCGCGCCTATCGGAAGTCCGCCGCCCAGCCCCTTTGCCATAGTCACTATATCGGGGCAAAGACCGTAATTTTCGTATGCGAAAAATTTTCCGCATCTGCCGGCTCCGCACTGAACCTCGTCGCATATCAGAAGAACGCCGAAAGCTTTTTGCACCTCTTTTATTGTGTCGGCAAAAGCCTGCGGAAGCGGCAGAACGCCGCCCTCTCCGCGTACACATTCGATCATAACGGCGGCAAGCCTTCCGCTTTTTGCGGCGCGGAAAAGCTCTTCGGGCTTTTCGGGATCGACATATAAAAATCCTGCGGTGAGCGGAGCAAAATCGCGGTGAAAGCGGCACTGTCCGGTCGCAGAAAGCATAGCTATCGTTCTTCCGTGAAAGCTGTTTTTCAGAGTGACCGTGATGCTTTTTTCGCCGCCGTATTTTTCGGCGGAATATTTTCGCGCGGCTTTTACGGCACATTCGTTTGCCTCCGCGCCGGAATTTGAAAAGAAAACGTTGTCCGCGCCCGTTTTTTCACAGAGCGTTTTCGCAAGAGAAAGCTGCGGAGCGGACAGATACGAATTTGAAATGTGCGCGATTTTTTCAAGCTGCGCCTTCACTGCCGCAAGCCATATTTCGTCCGACGCGCCGAAAAGGTTCACGCCCGTCTGCGCGCCGAGGTCAATATACGCTTTGCCTTCGCAATCAAACACAAGGCTTCCTTTTCCGCGCCCGATGGCTATCGGCAGTTTTTTATAGGTTTTTGAAAGATATGCGGTTTTTTGTGTCAATTTCAGCCGCCTCCGATGAATAAATATACTTATATGATATTTATCCGCGCGTAAATTGCTACTTTTTTGTTATGGCAAAAACTTTTTTTGCAGAAAATTTGACAAAATGCGACGGATATTGTATAATGTTAAACGTCAAACATGAAAGGGCTGACTTTATAATATGAAATCAAGAATAATATTTATAGTTATTTCGCTTATTTCGGCGGTGCTGTTCGGGGTGTTTTTCATCGGCGGAATAGGCGATGTATGGATTATTCCGGCGGCGTTTGGCGGAACGTATCTTGCGCTCGGAATACTTTTCTGGGCGGTGATAATTTTTTCCTGCCTGTTTATCAAACCGAATAAAATTTACGATAAGCCGAGCAAATTCTATGAAAAAATGTTTGCCGTCATATATGACGGAGTTATAAGACTTTTCAGGATTTATCTGCACACAAGCGGAACAAAAACGCTGCCCGAGGGCTGTTATCTGCTTGTTTCAAACCATCGCTCAAATTTTGATAATATGGTTGAATGTGCCGCTGCGGGCGGAAGAAATATAGCGTACATATCAAAGCCTTCAAATTTCAGAATACCGATAGCAAGGCGTTTCATGCGCCGCTGCTGTTATCTTGAAATAGACAGGGAAAATCCCAAAAACGCATTTCGCACCGTGGAGCGCGCCGTCGATTTTATAAAAACGGAAACGTGTCCCGTGGGACTTTTTCCGGAGGGTCACAGAACGCGCTGTATTCAGATGGACAGCTTCAAGCACGGCTGCTTTCTTATAGCGGAAAAGGCGGAGTGCCCTGTAGTTGTCTGCTGTGTGCGCGGAACGGAAAAAATATATAAGAATTTCCCACTGCGTCATACCGACGTTTATGTGGATATCCTTTCGGTAATTCCGAAGGAAAGAGTGTGCGGCAGACGCGCTATAGATGTTTCAAACGAAGCAAGACAGCTTATCGCTGATTTTTTGAATGAAAAAGGAGAAACACAAAATGATACGAGTGCTTTACAATCCGCTGGCAAACAATAAAAACGGAAAGGCTGAAGCCGAAAAGCTGAAAGCATCTTACGGCGACGTAAGCTTTGAGGATATTACGAAAATATCCGATATGGAAGCTTATATCAATGCGTCGGGCGACGATACGATAGTGCTTACGGGCGGCGACGGAACGATAAACCGCTTTGCCTGCGACGTTTACGGAAAAAATCTGACAAAGGATGTGTTTTATCATCCGGCAGGCTCGGGCAACGATTTCTATAACGACGTAAAGGATTCGGCGGTCAGAGTAAACGGATTTGTAAAGCTTAATCCGTACATAGAAAAGCTTCCGACCGTGACGGTAAAGGGAAAAACTCAGCCGTTTGTAAACGGCATAGGCTACGGAATAGACGGCTACTGCTGTGAGGAGGGCGACAGACAGAGAGCGCGCTCGGACAAGCCCGTAAATTATACCTCAATTGCGATAAAGGGACTTCTGTTTTTCTTCAAGCCCGTGAACGCAAGGGTTACGGTTGACGGCGTTACGCACGAATTCAGGAAGGTTTATCTTGCTCCGTCAATGAACGGTCGCTTCTATGGCGGCGGAATGATGATAGCTCCCGCACAGGACAGACTCAATTCGGAAAGATCGCTTTCCGTCGTGCTGTTTTACGGAGCATCAAAGCTGAAGACGCTTATGGTGTTCCCGTCTATCTTCAAGGGCGAACATATAAAGCATACGGAAATGTCAAAGGTATTTACAGGGCATGATATAACCGTCGAATTTGACCGCCCTACCGCGCTTCAGATAGACGGCGAGACGGTGACCGACGTTACGAGCTATACCGTTCATTCGGGGAAACAAAGAGAGTAAAAATAAAAACGCACGGAATTTCCGTGCGTTTTTTGCGTTTTTGAGAGAATTTGCCTGATTTAATAGCCGTCTGCGCAGATATTATAAACTCTGTATATCGCCCCCGATAACTGAAGTTTCTTTTGCTTTTTTAATAAGCCCCGTCTGCGCAGATACTAAAAAATCTGTATATCGCTCCCGATAATTAAAGTTTCTTTTGCCTACTTTTCTTTACAAAGAAAAGTAGGTCAGAGGATTTCAATGTCAACGGGGAGCGTAAAGCTTTCTTCGGGAGCAAGACGGAGAATACCTTTTTTGTTTTCAAGCTCTTCTGTCGGATAACGTTCATCCGAGCCGCTCCACGGCTCTATACAGACAAATTCCGCGCCCGGCTTTGCCCAAAGCCAAAGCATGGGCGTCTTTCCGAAATGCTCGCGAAGGTAAGGCACACCGTCACTGCCGACAAGCTCGGCATAGGTCGATTCCGGAGCTTCGAGGGCAAGAGAGCCTTTTTCAAAAAGCTCTTTTGAGAGCAGAATGTCGCTTTCATTTTTGAGCTCAAGCTTGTTTGCGGGATCGCCTGCCACGTCGTTTCCGTCAAGATAAGGCAAAGTTGCGTTTTCCGGCTTTTCAAAGCGGAGAATATCTCCTATGCTTATGAAAAACGCGGGATGCGCTCCGACGGAAAAATACATGTTGCCGTTGCCTTTGTTTTTTACGGTAAGACGCTGACGGAGAGTGTTTTTGCAAAGACTGTATTCCGCATCGAAATCGAAATCGAAGGGGAATACCGCAAGCGTCTTTTCGTTTGACGAAAAACGCAGAAGAACCGATGTCTCCTCGGTTGATATTATTTCAAAGGTGCTTCCGCGAAGAAAGCCGTGCTTTTGCATAAAATATTTTTTGCCCTCGTAGACAAAGCTGTCGCCGCTCATTCTTCCGACCGCAGGGAAGAGAAGCGGAGCGTGACGTCCCCATACGGAAGGCTCAGCCTGCCAGATATATTCTCTTTCCGTATCCTTTTTTACAAGCGATGAAAGCTCTGCGCCGACGGGATTTATACGCGCCGACAGAAATTCGTTTTCAAGCCTAAGCATGATGTTCTCCTTTGTTATCTTATAAGGTCGCCGACGGATTTTTCGCCGTAAACGGCTGACCAGTTTGCCTTGAATGATTCAAGCTCCGCAGCTGTGTCGCTGCTTGAAATAAGCACGGGCAGCATTTCGGGCGTGACGGTGAACGCTCCGACGCCGCAGAGAGCGGCGCGGATTATCTGTTCCGCTACGCGAAAGCTTGCCGCAAGGACATGGGTTTTCGGGTAATGCTCGCGGAAAAGCTTTTCCATATTTCCGGCGATTTCGGCGGAATCAAGACAAAGATTGTCTATATGGCTCATATACGGCGCAACATAATCGGCACCTGCTGCCGCACAGAGCATAGCCTGTCCCACTGTATATACGGCGGTTGCGGTTGTGCTGATATTCTCCGCCGAAAGAAGCTTTATCGCACGGAGACCTTCTTTCGTCGCAGGTATCTTTATGCAGATATTCCCGCCGAGAGCCTCGCATATCATATGCGCCTCGCGCACTATGGCGTCGGAGTCTTCAGCCGTTGCCTGAACGAACAGAAGCTTTCCTTTCGTGATCTCGCGAAGCTCTTTCAGGAGCGGAAGAAGCTCCGCTTTCTGACGTGATATTATCGTCGGATTTGTCGTTACGCCGCAAATCGGATAAAAGTCAAGCGCGTGCTTTATTTTTTCCGGATCGGCGGAGTCAAGAAATAATTTCAAAGCTGTAAGGTCCTTTCGAATTTATTTTTCTGTGAGCGAAACCTCTTTCACTTCTTTTGTGGAAAGATTTATACGGAGCGTTTTTATTTCGTATGCGCCGAGTGTAAATTCTTTTTCAAAGCCTATTGCGGGAAGCGTAAGAACTGTCTTGCGCACTTCGGATGTCGGATTGAACAAACGGATAATGAAGTCGTTTCCTCTTTCGGCTTTCTTGAAAACGGCGAGAGTTATAACGTCGTCCGAAAGCGAGGCAAAGGGTTTTATAGTGTTTTCTTTTTCTTTTGCACAGCCTGTGGGGAAGAACGAAAGCGCCATAGGAGCTTCGGCAAGCACAGCGCTTTCACGCTCTATGTGAGCTTTTCTTTCGCTGTCGTCGCCGACTTTTACGGTGAACGTAAAGTCATGCTCGCCCTGATCTATAAACGGGGAGAAGCGATCCTGCTCCATTATATAAGGCTTGCGGACAGAGAAGTCGCTCTTTCCGGCGGAATAGCCAGGTGAACGCAGGCACGTTATGCGAAGCTCGCCGTCCTTGTAATCGGAGCCGTAAGTGCTGCTGTTCACAACAGTTAGCGCGGTTTTGCCGTCGGAAACAAGGTTCCATTTCTGGCTTACCATTTCGTCGCCGTTTGTAAGAAGGTTTTCACTGCCGTATGCCGTCTGACCTATGAACGTATCGCCGCAGACGGTATTTAGCGAAAGCTTTAGCATCGTCATTTTTTCGTTCCAGTAGACTTTATCCTTTACGGTAAATTCGGAGGAGTTCTTCGGGAAGTAGTATCTTCTTGCAAGGAATGAGTCGTGATAGGAGAAAAGCGCCTCGACGACGGTACGCACGGCGCCGTCTTCGATTATACGGACGGAATGAGGACGGTTACCGTTTATTATTCCCGAAAATTCGGCTGCTTTTTCTTCGTCCATCAAAGTAAATTCGCCCTTGACGCCACGGAATGCTTTTTCCTTGTGCGCCCATGAGTTTTCGTCGTCCTTTATTACAAGCGGACGGAGAGAATCTTTTCCGAGTCCGACCTTGCCGTCTGCCTCGTATCCGTCTATAAGACCGGTTTTAAGGTTTACGGTGATCTTCATCTTTCCGTTGTCCCATACGAATTTATCGCCCTCGGGCTGAAGCGGCGGCTCGGGATTTTCGCAAAGCACCATTTTTATATCGAAGCGGCTCATAGTTCCTGCGGGAAGCTTTGCAAAGAATACCGTCTTTATACGCCAATCGACATTGAAGTTCGACATTTCGTGTTCGCGCTGACAAGGTATTTCGACGCCGCCGCTGTAAACGTGAGGCACGGAATAAAGCGCGGGATTTTTGTTCTGATCGGGAAGCTGGAATTCCACCTCAACCGTTTCATCGACCTCATACGGATGCGGATTGTAAACGAAAACGGGAATTGTGCCGTCCTCGGCTTTCGCCTTGTCGGAGCAGAGCGCAAGGAATGCTTTTATCTTTTCGGGGCGAAGCTCGGTAAGTCCGTGACCGGCAACCGCTTGAGCATATTCGCCGACGGGTTCTATCGCCGAGCCGGGAAGAATATCGTGAAATTCCACGAGCATAAGGTCCTTTGTGGCTTTTTCAATGGCTTCGGAAGGATAATCCGAAACGTCTGCCATAAGTGCGTGCGCGGACATTTTTTCCGTCATATAAAGTTCGTTTTCAAGCCTGCGATGAATCTGCTTTGTACGCATCATTGTGGTATAGCAGCCCGTATAGCGAGGGTTCATAAGTCCGCTGTAATCGGGGAGCTCTTCTCCGGATTTTGCAAGCTCGTCAAAGAAGGCTTCGGGCGTCGAATGAATAAGATTGAATTCCTTTTCGTCCTTTTTCAGCTCTTCAATCTTTTGAAGATCTATTCTGGACGGACCGCCGCCGTGATCGCCTATGCCCCACAGCACCATGCCCACTTTCTTGCCGCGATGAAGCTCCATCCAGCCTTTTATCTTTTCGTCTGCCTCGCCTCTGTGCGATTCGTATGAATTGTATGCGCGACAGCATGCGATCTTCGAGCCGTCAAATCCCACCCAGTTGAAGGTATCGGAGGGGAGGTCGAGCATATCCGGCTCGGGACGGCAGAAAATATATGAATCGTAGCCTGATTTTTTCATTATCTGAACAAGTCCGCGCGAATGACCGAAGGCGTCAAAATTTATGGCTGTTCTCGGCTCAACGCCGAACTTTTCAAGGAAATAATATCTTCCGGCGAGTATCTGACGTACAAAGCTTTCTCCGCAGGGAATATTGCAGTCGGGCTGAAGATACCAGCCGCTCATTATGTGCCACTTACCTTCTTTTACAAGGCGGACTATTCTGCCGAAAAGAACGGGATCGTTCTTTTCAACCCATTCGTAAAGCATCGATTCGTTGTGACAGAATATAAAGCCGTCGTAATCATCGCAGAAGTCTGCGGCTACGCGGAAGGTCGAAAGCGTTTCGGCAACGCCTTCTTCTATTTCCCAAAGCCATACGGGATCTATATGCGCGTTGCATATAAGATGAAGATTGTTCATTATAATTATCCTTTCTCCGATAACGGAGTTTTATTGTTACAAAAGTCATTATATCACACGACCTTTGAAATGACAATAGAAAATAAAAATAAAAGCGGCGAAAATCGCCGCTTTTATGGGGTTATTTGTTTGGAACGTATATTGTAAGCACATCGGAAAGGGCTTTCATTTCGGAATCCGAAAGGGATGGGTTGCCCATTTTTGCAATATTGAACGCACGGTAGTTAAATGAGCCCCACCAGCGTTCGTCTACCTTGACGGTATTTACGGTAACGTTTGTCGGTCGCGTGCTTGTAACTTTGTTCAAAGCTGTCCAAGCGTCAGGACGGTACTGATAGCCTTCCTTTATAACGATTATCGATCCTACCGGAATGTCATCTTTTGAGAAAATTTTTGTGGCAGCGAACTGATTGAGATTTGCCTGTGTGTCGCCCGCCGCTTTGCTGTAAAGCTTTCCTGGATTTGAGCTTGTCGAGTTGTAATAAGCATAATATGTTATGCCGAGATCAAGCTTTGTGTATTTTGAGAAATCTATGTCGTCAGGGTTTACCTCCGTAGCCTTTTCGGGTTTCGGCACATATACGCGGATAACATCCTTAAGCTGTTGCATTTCTTCATCGGAAAGTGTGGGATTTCCTGCCTTTGATACGTTGAATGCGCGGATCGCAAAGTTATCATGCCATCCGGCAGTGACATATACCACGGATTTGGTCGTTTCCGCAGGGCGCTTATATGACGGCGTTCTTGAGCCGACCGCGGTCCACCCTTCCGGACGGTACTGATACCCTTCGTCAAGCACGATGACAGAGCCTGCCGGAATATCATTTTTAGGTATGATGCGGGAAGCCGCAAACTGATTTACTTCGTTTTCTGTCGAGCCGCCGAGCTTGCTTATCATGGTGTCGCCTACTCTTGAGTAGTAGTATCCGTAGGGAACTATATCAAGCTCAAGGGACATATATTTGTCGGGATCAAGGCCGAGATTTGAAAGGTCGGCTTCCTTCTGCGCTTTACTTGTGATTGCATCGTTTACATATGTCGATTCGGTTACTTCAAACGGATATGAACAAGCATAGTTTACAGCTTCCTTTGCCGCAAGGACTGTCTTTTCGCCGAAAGTATAGCCGTAATCGACCGGGATATATGTTACGCTGTCAAGATCTGCGCCTGTAAGCGTTTTGAACCATGCGAGTGCAGCCGTGTATCTTCCTACATCATAAGAAAGATGATATCCGTCGCGCGTGATTGTATCGCCGAAGAAGCTTGTGCGCAGATTCTGTATAGCCGTACCGGAGGGTATTATTCCGGAAAAATCGTTTCCGTGCGCTTCAAGGACATATTTCTGCGCGGTCGATGCTATGGCGGTATACATTGTGTTTTGATTCAGCCCGTATTTTGCGAAATCGCTGTGTCCGGAATTTCCCTGATATGCCCATGTCATATGCCATACGAGCTTTGCGCTCGGGCAAGCCTTCTTTACATAATTTATAAGGCTTGTGAGCGACGGCTCAAACGAGCTTCCGATGCCGCTGTAACCACTTGCCTGTTGAAGCGATATGCAGTCCCAATCGGTATACGCAAGACCTTTTGCAAGAGTTGTACCTTTGGTCGAAGTCCATTTTCCGTCGGTGTTTATGAAAAATTCATATGCGGCGGAGTTGTTTTTTGCGTTGCTGTCGTGTGTGCTCAGCGCGCATCCGCCGATATAGAGATTGCCGAGAACTATGTCTGTGTAGCCTGCGCTTTTTGCTATGCCGTAGATGTACTCCATACCGTCAACCGAGAAGCTGTTTCCGATGGCAAGGACTTTAAGCGTTTTGCCTTCCGGAAGGATAGCCGGCTTTTCAATTATGGGTTTTGCTGTGGTTGTGGTTTCTGCCGGAGTGGTTTCCGTCGATGTTGTAGTTTCCGATGTTGTGGTTTCGGCTTTCGTAGTTGTCTCGGTCTGAGACGATGTAGCAGACGATGTTGTCTGACCTATGGTTGATGTCTGTTCGGTTGTTTCCGAATTTCCGCCTGAGCAGGAAATGAGAGATACTACCGAGCAAAGCATTGCCGTTGCGATGATGAGCGAAAAAATCTTCTTCATTTTGTTCCCTCCAAATAAAAATTTTTATAATATGAATGCCGTCTTTTTGAGGACGGCATTCGCATTAACGTTATTGTTCTTCTTTCTTTCTTCCGAGGGCAAGCGCCGTGCCTATTACGCATATGACGGCGATGGAAGCGCCTGCGCCTACCACGGATTTACATCCGCCTGCGCTTTCGCCGGAGGTTGAGGTGCTTCCGGACGTGGTTGTCGTTTCTTCGGTTGTTGTTACTGTTGTGGTTGTTTCTGTCGTTGTTTCAACGGGCGCGGGTTCGTCGCCTTCCCATTTTGCGTAGACTGTAAGCTCGCCCGATTCCGAGGTGGGAGTCGAGAAGTCGTATTCCTGTGTGTACTGCGGATCGAGATACCAGCCGACAAACGCTTTTCCGTCGTTGTCTTCGAGGATGGGCTCGGCAAACGATTCGCCGACCTTTACCGCGAATATCATGTATTTCGATTTCGCACCTACGATGTTGAGCGTGACCGCTTCTTCGTTTAAGATCCATCTTGCATAGAGGTACATCGGTTCGCAGTCGGTTTTTGTAAACGACATATCGTAGACCTGCGTGTATTCGGTATCGTAATACCAGCCGCCGAATTTTTCAAGAGTCTTTGTCATCGGGAAGCTGTATGTGAGGGGCTGTCCGCACTTTACGGTTACCTCGTAAGGTCTGTTGGCGGTTGTCATTCCCTTGTAGAGATATACGGAGTAATCCTCCGTTCTGACCTTCGGAGTGGCTTTTGTATAGGCTTTAAGTGATTTTATCGATTCGCCCTTAGAGCCCTTTGCCGTGACCGTGACATAATATGTCGATTTTTCTTCAAGACCTGTGAAGTCATAGCTGAAAACGCCTGTTTCCTCGGGCTTTATATATCCGGTAGCAATGGGATTTGAACCGTCTGCGTTTTTTGATACCGTTGCGGTTATCATGTTGAGCGTTCCGCAGTTGAGCTCGGTAACTCTGCCGGAAAGGGTTATTGTATCTATTGTTGTGGTTGTGCCCGCTTTGAAGGTTACGGGTACATCTATTGTGCCGCTGATTTTTATATCCATTTCGTTGCCTTTTTCAGAAAGGAACTCAATCTTAAGATTAAAGTTTGCGGCTTCTTCTTCCGTAAGAAGAGTGTACCATGTCTGGCTTTCAAGGAACTTGTAGTTGTGACAGTCGAAAGTGCCGGATCCGCTTCCCCACGCAAGAGCTCCGCTGGGGTTGAGGTCTTCTATTCCGGGATTTCGCGCCGAGCCCTCCTTGTAGCCTACCGGTACGCCGGATTCCATTACGGTCTGGTCGATATGCCAGATAAGAATACCTCTTGCGGAAGTATCTATGGCGTCATATGACGAGGCGTCTACCGTATATCTGTTTTCTATAAGATAATACTCATTCGGATTTGCCGTGTTTACTCTGATAATGTTGTAATCGCCCTGTGTGCTTTCGCGTGAGTAAAGAGTGTATGTTCCGTCCGAAGCGATTGTGGGCGTTTCAAAGCCGTAATATATGAGATAATAGGGATCTATCGCTGCCGGCGCCTCTCCTGCTCTTGCGCCTTTGTTCTTGCCTATTCCGGAGCCGCCGCCCTGAAGCGCAAGCTCGCCGGGACCGCCGTTCCACTTGTAGCCGTTAAGAGTATAAAGGTCATCCGCGCCGAGAACGTGACCAAGCTCATGGGCTATTGAACCGAATGAAAGCGGTTCGCCGTCGTTCTGCATTTCGCCTACCGCAACATATTTCGTTTTGCAAAGGGTTACTCCGTCCTGCACAGTAGACCAGCTTGTGCTGTCGGATTTGAAGCTGTGAATACCCCAGACGCTGCTGCCGACGGGAGAAGACGTGAACTTTGTGCTGCGTCCGCCGCAGATGTAAAGGAACGTAAGCTCGTCCCACGTGATTACACCGTCGCCGTTTTTATCGTATTTTGAAAAGTCAACATATTTTGCGGCTTCGTTTATTGCGGGAATTCTTGCGCTGCCGACCGTAGCCGGAGCTCCGCTTCCCGATACGCCGGGATGCTGCATATTGAGCGTTACGTAGACTACGCCGTTATTTTCTTCGCCGTAGGTTTCTTCGGCGGGCTCCCACCAGAAGTTGCCGTGCGACATAAGCTTGAAGTAGTTTTTCATCGTGTTGCCTTCGTCACCGAACAGTGACTGCGCCCAATAGGATTCTTCGGAATGCGCCCACTGCTCCTTATATGCATCCGAGCTTGAATCCGTAGTGCTTTTTCCTTCGAGGTAAGCGTCCTTTCCGTCGCCGTCCGCATCAAAGCTTATAACTATTACGAGAAGCGGAATGGGCGTATAGCCCTCATATACTTTTTTGATTTCCGAGTAGTTGTACTCTGCCATATCGGCGGCTGACGCCGCCATCGGAATTGCCGCAAGCAAAAGCACAGCTGCCACAAAAACCGATAATGCTTTCTTAAGCATGGTTTCCTCCTGAATAAACATAAAAATTCATTTGTAAGTTTGAATAATTATATCACACGGGTGTATATAAATACAATCGTCAAATTGATAATATTTTAAGAAAATTTTTTTGCGTTTGTAACAAAAAGCGTTCCGTGCCTTTGCTTTTTCAGGCACGAAACGCTTTTTGAGTATGTTATTTCCAAAGCTTATCGGGATAATTTCCGATCGACCGCTGTTCTTTTATAAAGCGCGAGAAAGCTTCGCTGTCTTCGCGGTATGTCACGCCCATCCACTTGGCAGGGGAGCGATAAAGCTTTACGTCGCATTCGCCGTTTTCGATAAGCGCCTCGACCGCCGACGGAAGATAGAACTCACATTTTGAAAGGTTGCTTTCGTTTTTACGGAGAAATTCCTCAAACTGCTTTTCAAGCTTTCCCGTAAACGACGGCGTAAAGCCGAAGCAGTTCATCGAAACGGTGCAGTCGAGAGCAAGCTCGGTCTGTGTGCCGTCGTCCTCAGTGTTTACGGCAATATCTCCGCGACGTTCTATCTTCGTTTTTTCGTCGAGCGAAACAAGATAGCCGTCCTTTGCTTTGCATATTCCGCGCGAAACCGTTCCGTTTTCACTGAGAGTATTTTCCAGCCTGTATGCGACCGAGCAGTAATGGGCTTTTTCGTCGTCCTTTGCCGTGCGGAGAAAATCCGAAAGCAATCGGAAGGTTTCATAGCCGTAGAAGTCGTCTGCGTTCACGACGCCGAAATTATCGCCGACATTGCCCGCGCACATTATGGCGTGAGCAGTTCCCCACGGCTTTTTTCTTCCCTCGTGGAAGGTAAAGCCGTCCGGCAGGGCAAAGGTCTGATACACATATTCGACCTTTACTCCGCTGTTTCTTATTCTTGCTCCTATCGTATCGTCAAAGGCTTTCCTGTGTTCTTCTCTTATTATAAACATTATCCGGTCAAATCCGGCACGAACCGCGTCAAACACTGTAAAGTCTATTACAAATTCTCCGTTTTCGGTAAGCGGTGTGAGCTGTTTTACGCCGCCGAAGCGGCTTCCCATTCCTGCTGCAAGTACGACAAGCGTCATTATAAATAACCTCCGGACAGATATTTTTTATGGTATATCGGTATTGTATCATATGCCGAAAGATTTTTCAAGTGAGAATATTGATAAGAAGCTGTGCATATTCATCATTATGTCCGAAAAAACGGGGGTGATATTTTGAAAAAAACGACGGCGATAACAATTTTGCTTTTTCTACTTACGGTGCTGTGCGGATGCTCTCAGGCGCCGGATATGAGCGAGCTTTTAAGCTATGAAAGCGGAGATTTTTCCGCCGTGATAAGATCCGGCGACGGAACGGAATATTCCGTAAATAAATCCGGAGATGAAATGAAAATATCGGCGGGCGACGCCGTATATATACCGAAAGACGGTTGCGCCGTGCTTTTGTCCGAGGGGCTTGAAATAAAGCTTGACTGTATTCCTCCGACGATACTTGCCTTATATGAAGCGTTCAGGTTTGATACCGGTAGCGTATGGAAGGTGACAAAAGAGTCTCCGGGCGGAGCTGACGTTTATGTTTGCGTGTCGGAGCAGGGAACGGTGTATATATCGAAAAGCAGTCTTTTGCCGTGCAGAGCGGAAAAAAACGGGAAAATCTTTGATATTGTATCGTTTGAGGTAATAAAAAAAGCTCCCGCGGAATAAATATTCCGTGAGAAACTAAAAGGAGGCGTTTTTATGTTCATATATTCAATACGTTCGCAGACGATTAAATTTGTTTTTGCGGTGGTGCTTTCGGTTGCCGCAATGATAACCCTTGTTGCGCTTATTCCGAAATACGACGTCCAGACCGCGACAAAGGGAATAAATTATTCCGGCATTTATTCAAACAGCGACAGAACGGCGTTTATCTCCGCACTCGGCTGGACGGTTGACGAAAGTCCGATAGAAGAGGTTCAAGTGACTGTCCCCTCGGAATTTGATACGGTTTATATCGGCTATAACGAGATGCAGAAGGAGCAGGGGCTCAGCCTTTCGCCGTATAAGGGCAAAGAGGTGACCAGATATACATATAAAATAACGAATTATGAAGGCTACGAGGGCGACGTTTATATCAATCTTCTTGTGTACAGAGGAAAAATAATCGGCGGAGACGTATGCTCCGCCGACAGCTCCGGTTTTGTTCACGGTTTTTCAAAGGACGTAAAATACGACGCCTGACAATCAGTTGTCGCTGTGATAACGACGGAATTCGCTGCGTCTGCGTTTTACCCAAGCAACAAAAGCGTCAAGCGCCTCGTCGCTTATCATTCTTACGTCATAATATGTTGAATAAAAGCTTGTAAACGAATCGCCGTGATATTTTGACATAAATTCTTTTGTTATAAATTCTATGTAATCAGATTTTTTAACAAGCGGATAATAGTAACGCATTTTGCCTTTCTTTTCGGAATAGACAAAGCCTTTTTCGTTAAGACGGGAAAGCATTGTTATAAGCGCCGGAACCGGCCATCCGCGTTCGGTGCCGAGCTGCTCCATTATCATTGTCGTAGTTACGGGGGGAGTATTGTCCCATACGACCTTCATTACGTCAAATTCTGTATCGGGAAGCTTTTTCACGAAAAGATTCACTCCTTACTGTATGTAAAAATGCGTACTTGAAAGCTGAAAACTGTACTTTTGTATTATACAGTAGTATAACATAAAAGTCAATAATTTTACGATATTTTTTGCGAAAAAACAAAAAACTTTGCCGTAAAGGGCGGAAAAACGGGCGTTTTCCGCCCTTTATATGTCTCTGCACAGATTTCAATATCCGCTTTTGTACAAAAAACTTTATTCTTATTATAGTGGCAAAATTGCAAACAAAAAGCCCTTTTGCAAGGGCTTTTGTCTTTTGTAAAACAGAATAATTTTCTTTGTACAAAATTGATTATTTTTGAGTGTGAGGACTCAAAAAATTTTTTAGTCTGTTACGAAAGGAATGAGCGCCATGTGACGAGCTCTCTTTATAGCGATTGTAAGCTCTCTCTGGTGCTTAGCGCAAGTTCCGGTAACTCTGCGGGGCAGAATTTTGGAACGCTCGGAAATGTACTTTCTGAGCTTAGCTACATCCTTGTAATCAATGCTTTCCGCATGCTCTTCGCAGAAAATGCAAACTTTCTTTCTTCTCTGATGAGCAACGGGGCGGGAAGACTTCTGAACTTCTTTATCCATGATCTATGAAACCTCCTTTATAGAATGTGTTGACCCTGTCAGAACGGCAGGTCGTCGTCGCCGGATACCTCTTCAAATTTTGCGGTATCGGCTGCGCCCGCAGAAAATGCGGGAGCCTGATAATCGTCGGCTCTGGGCGCGGAATCGCTCTTTCTTTCAACAAAGCTTGCTTCTTCGGCAACAACCTCCGTTACATAACGTTTTGTGCCGTCCTGAGCGGTATAGCTTCTTGTCTGAAGCGAACCGCAGATACATATGGCGCTGCCTTTTCTGAAATATTTGGCTATAAATTCTGCTGTTGCTCTCCATGCAACGATGTTGATGAAATCGCTCTGGGGCTGTTCGCCCTGACGCTGAAATCTTCTTGTAACACCGATTGAGAACGAAGTGACGCTTACGCCGGTGGGAGTCTGTTTAAGCTCCGGATCCGCCGTCAGATGACCTATCAGTATAACCTTGTTAAGACTTGCCATATTAACCTCCGATTAAAGTTTGATTGTGAGATAACGCATTACACCTTCCGTGATATTGAATACACGGCTGAGCTCTTCGGAGAAATCCGTTTCCGCTTTGTAATCAACGAGAACGTAATAACCCTCCGTCATATCGTTTATAGGATATGCGAGCTTGCGTTTACCCCATTCCTCGATCTTTTCGATCGTGCCGTTGGCTTCGATAAGCGATCTGAACTTTGCAACAACAGCTGCGGTAGCTTCCTCGCTTACGGAGCAGTCAACGATGAACATCGTTTCATAGGACGAGATAATTTTTTCCATTGTGATTGCACCTCCTTCTGGACATAAGACCGGAGCATAGAAAAATTTGCGTCCGGTAAGGAGAAAAAACGGGCAGATATCAAAAGCCGCGTTCTTTTCCGATTAGTTATTATATCATTATAAAAGCAATTTGTCAATCAAAAATTTTAATATCGGTGAAAAATATAAAAAAACTCTTGATTTTTCTTTTTGAATGTGATAATATACTTGTACCGTTGTAAAACGGAACGTTTGAAAATATATGCTTCGGTGTCGAAATACTTAATCGGCGGATGGCGCGGAAGTGAGATAATTGCCGCCGGAATGGGAGATTTTTTATAATGAGCGTAATTCAGTACATTTTGGGCGCGGTTCTTATGGTTTGTGCAATATTCCTTACAGTTGTTGTTCTTTTTCAGGATAAGTCAAAGGGTCTTTCCGGCGCTATCGGCGGCGGTGCATCCGAAACATATTTTGGTAAGAACAAGGGCTCTTCGACAAGCAAAAAGCTTTCAAAGCTTACAACAATAATTTCAATAGTATTTGTTGTGCTTGTTTTCGTGACATTCCTTTTTTCATAAGAGAAGAATTTTCAAAGCCGTCCTTTCAGGGCGGTTTTTTTGATATTTTACAATTTGTTATTTATTTTTGCGCGATATTGTGATAAACTTTATTCAATCAAACATTTTATGAAAGGCGAATAAATGAGCAAAAGAGAAAAACAGCAGGATCCGCTCGCCTGTCGCAGAAACAAGGTCGGCGGTCAGGCGGTGCTTGAAGGCGTTATGATGAAAAGCGGAGAAAAGGTCTGCATTGCGGTTCGCAAGCCCGACGGCTCGATAGCAAAGCGCGACTCATCCTTCGTTTCGGTAAGAAAAAAACATAAAATACTCAATATACCCATTCTTCGTGGGGCGATAAACTTCGTTGAAATGATGAAGCTTTCGTTTGCCACGCTTTCCGCGTCGGGAGAGATGCTCGGCACCGGGGAGGAAGAAACAAAATTTGAAAAATGGCTGAGAGAAAAATTCGGCAAATCGATAATGGTTGTGATAATGCCGATATCGGTAATCCTTGCGCTTGCGCTCTCGGTGGGACTTTTCTTTCTCTTGCCGACGTATGCCACAAAGGGCGTTGAATACCTGATAGGCGGCGAGCTTGACGGCTGGCTGAAAAGCATAATCGAAGGCGTTTTGAAAATAGTGATATTCATATGTTATCTGCTTCTGGTATCGCTTATGCCGGATATAAAGCGGACGTTTATGTATCACGGCTCGGAGCATAAATCAATATTCTGCTACGAGCACGGACTGCCGCTCACCGTCGAAAACGTAAGAATTCAAAGACGCTTTCACCCCAGATGCGGAACGAGCTTTATGTTCGTTATGATACTCATAGGCGTGCTTATAGGCATACTTATACCGTGGGAGTGGGCAAATGTAGAATCAAAGCTTTTAAGCTCGCTTATAAGAGTGGGAATAAAGCTTCTCCTTCTTCCGCTGACCTGCGGCATAGGATATGAATTTCTTATGTATGCCGGAAAGCACGACAATACGCTTGTAAAGGTGCTTTCCGCGCCGGGACTCTGGATGCAGAGAATAACCACAAAAGAGCCGGACGACTCTATGATAGAGGTTGCGATAGCGGCGCTCAAAGGCGCGATGCCCGACGAATTTCCGCAGGAGGAGCCTGCAAAGGCGGAATCGGACGCAGAGGGAAGCACTTCCGATACGGAATCGGCAGAATGAAATACGCCGGACTTATAAAAGAAATAAAGGATATTCTTCTGCCCGTGTGCGGAGAATATGCCGATTATGAGGCGGGGAGGATCGTGCGCCTGACGGCAAAGACCGACTCCGCCCGTCTTTTTGCGGCGCTGCATGACGATGTGCCGCCGGAGGTTGTAAAAAAATCGGAGGATATTGCAAAAAAACGTCTTTGCGGAGAGCCTCTTGAATATATTATAAACAAGGCTGATTTTTTCGGGCTGGAGCTTTATGTCGATCGGCGGGTGCTTGTTCCGCGCGCGGACACGGAGGTAATCATTGAAAAAGCGATAAGTCTTTCACACTGCAAAATGAAGATAGCCGATATATGCTGCGGAAGCGGCTGTATAGGTCTTTCAGTGCTGAAAAACACGGAAAACACGACAGCCGATATGTTCGATATATCGGACGGAGCGTGCGAGATAACCGAAAAAAACGCGGCGTCGCTCGGACTTTCGGAAAGGGTGAGCGTTTTTTGCCGCGACGTGTTTTCAAGCGGCTTTTTTGATGGTTGCGGAAAATACGATATGATAATTTCAAATCCGCCGTATATAAGAACCGACGTGATAGACGGGCTTTCTCCCGAGGTGAAAAGCGAGCCGCATATCGCCCTTGACGGCGGAGAGGACGGACTTTTCTTTTATCGCAGGCTGTTTGATATCTGCCCCGAAATGCTTTCGGAGGGCGGAACAATAATATTTGAAATCGGCTGCGACCAGGCGCAGCAGGTCATAAGCGAGGGCGAAAGGCACGGCTTTTATTGCGAAGCCTTCCGCGATTACGGCGGCAATTTCCGCTGTGTTACGGCAAAAAAATTATAACCTACAGGAGAGTTTTATGGACGGCAGAGCGATAGGCGTTTTTGACAGCGGTCTTGGCGGACTTTGCGCCGTGCGCGAGCTGGAAAAGCTGCTTCCGCGCGAAAGGCTGATATATTTCGGCGATACGGGCAGAGTTCCTTACGGAACGAAATCGTCGGAAACGATAAAAAAGTACGCGTCGCAGGACGTAAGGTTTTTGCTTTCGCACGACGTCAAAGCCGTGCTTGCCGCCTGCGGAACGGTCAGCTCCGTTGCGCTCGGGCTTTTGCGCGAGCAGTTTGACGTTCCCGCTTTCGGCGTTATTGACGGCGCGGCGGAGGCGGCGTATTCGGCGAGCAAAAACAAAAAAATAGCCGTTATCGGCACGGAAGCAACGATAGCGGCGGGAGTGTTTGAAAAAAGACTAAAGGACAAGGGCGCGGAAACGTGCGGCGTTGCCTGCCCGCTTTTTGTTCCGCTTGTCGAGTGCGGATTTACCTCCGACGACTGTAAAATAACCGAGCTTGCCTGCGAGCAGTACCTCGACACGATAAAGGATTTCGGCGCGGATACGCTTATCCTCGGCTGTACGCATTTTCCCATTATCGCCGGCGCGATAGGCAGATATCTGCCCGGGGTCACGCTTATAAATCCCGCAAAGGAGGCGGCAAATCTGCTTTCGGAGGAGCTGCTCCTGCGCGAGATGCTTTCGCGCGAGGGCGGCGCGACAAAATATTACGTTTCCGACGAGCCGAAGCGCTTTGACGCGGTCGCAAAAATATTCATAGGAAGAAAAATATCCGCCGAGCGCGTGGATATAGAAAAATACTGAAAACCAAAAATCCGACGCATTTTGCGTCGGATTTTTGATTTACAGCCTTATCAGATTATAATTTCCGACAGACGCCATGGCTCTTTCTTCTCTGCCGTGACAGGTGAAGATAAGGCTTTGCGAGCTGCAGCCCTCAAGCCCCTCGGAGATGAGCGTCAGCGCCGCGGAAAGTCGCGTGTCGTCGGTTCTTGCGAAGCTTTCGTCGAATATGAGCGGCGGCTTTGACTTTGTGAAAAGCACCTCCATAAGCGCAAGTCGCAGGGAAATATACGCCATATCCGACGTTCCTGCGCTGAAGCAGTCCGCCGTGTGAGTTGAAGCACCGTCGGTAAACGTCATCGCAAAGTCGGGATCTATGCCTATTTCGCTGTATTTTCCGCACGAAAGCTTTGACATTATCGCACTTGCCGATTTTGCTATTTTCGGCGAAATGCCCTCGCGCAGCTTTCCTCCGGCGGCTTCTATCGCGTCTATTGCCATAACGTATGCGTCAAACTTTTCCCTGAGAACGTCAAGCTCGTGTTCGACTGCGAGCAGTGCTTCCGATATTTCGGTCGGGCGCTGAACGGTTGCGTTCAGCACGGCAAGCTGTTTTTCCGTCTGGGCGAGCTTTTCGGTCATCGCGCCGATGGAATTCTGAAGAAAATCATAATTGCGCTTTGCGGATTTTACATCGAACGCTTTCATTTTTTCCTCGTCGTAGGTGCCCGTGAGCGCCTCGCGCAGATAGCTTTCGTCGCAGGAGCGGAGCTTGTCGTCAAGCTCGCGAACCTTTTGCCGTTGACTTTCGAGCATTATTTTGAGCTTTTCGTATTCGGATTTTTCTCTGCGGCATATTTTCAGCGCTTCCGAAAGGGAAAGACGCGTGCTTGTTTCCATTGCAAAGGATGCCTGCGTCAGCACGGACACGATTTTTGAATTCGTCGCATCAAGCTCGTCCGCCGCTTTTTTGGCGTTTACCTCGGCTTTGTCCTTTGTTTCGGTTATGAGCGTAAGCACCGCTTCGTCTCTGCCCGCGGCTTTTACAAGCTCGTCAAATTCCTCATAGCTTCCGCATCCGAAGGTGGAGCAGTCGCAAAGCATTCTTTTATGCTTGCTTTTTGAAACTACAAACAAAGCTATCGAGGCTATTATCGAAACGCACGCAAGGACGGCGAATATCGTGGCATAGGAATATGCCTTCACGAGCGAAAACACGCACACGGCGGCAAATATAAGGGTAAGCACCGCCATTATCACAGCGACGGTTTTAAGCGTTGCCGAGACGCTGTGATTTGAATTGATGTTATCGACTATTCTGTCGCGCTTGTCGCCCTTTGAGCCGAGACGTCTGAACACCTCTATTTTTTCGCTCATATCTATGATTTTTCTGTTTGCTTCGTCGAGCGCGGAGCAGGCGGCGTCATAGCGCGCCGTTGCGGTTTCGAGCCTGCGCGAAAGCTCTTCGAGCGAGGTTATGTATTCGTCGCTGTAAACGGGAATTCCGCCGTGCTTTTCGCAAAGACGGCTTTTTTCGGCGGACTGCTCCATTTCACGAAGCTTTACGGCTTCCTCTTTCCGCGTAAGATATACCTGTCTTGTGCTGTATTTTTCATAGGTGTCAAGCTCCTTTGAACATTCGGCAAGACGTTTTTTCGACTTTTCGGTTTTTTCGGTAAGCTCTCTTTGCGTGCCTTCAAGGAAAATTATATCGCCGCTTTCCGCCTGCGCTTTTTCAAGACGCTCGGAAAGCTCGGCTTTTTTTGCTTCAAGCTCGGCTATCTTTCCGCCGCGCCTGTTTTTGTAAAGAAGATATACTCTGGCATCATCGAGCTTTTTAATTGCTTTTTTTGCATTTACGCTTTCGCTTGCGGAAAAGAGAATGTTTTCCGCGGCTTCGGCAAGAGGTCTGCCGCCGACGCGGCTGTCGCCTATTTGTCCGACATATACGGTGCTTTCAAAAACGTCGGCAGGCACGCCGAAAAATACCTCGCCCGCGTTCTGACCGCGGAACACCGCCGTGGAAAGCTCGGTATCTATTACCGCGCTTCTTTCGCGGACGGAAAGTCTGCCGTCGGCTTCTCCCGTGCAAATTGCCTCGCGCTCTATGCGATAGCGTCTGCCGCCGCTCAAAACTATGGCGTAGCCGCCGGCGGAGGAGGAATTCCAGCTTATGCAGCGCTGTTTTTCTTCCGCGCCGCGACCCGCAAGACCGTAGAAAACAAAACGAATGAAATTGCACACCGTGCTTTTTCCGGATTCGTTTTCTCCGCGCAGGATATTTACTCCGTCCGAAAGATTTATCGTCACGTTGTCAAGCTTTCCGAAGCTTTTTATATAAAGCGATTCAATTATCATTTATCTGCACACTCTCCTTTCGAAAAACATCTGTCGGGATGTTTTTTTTCAAAGCTTTTTATTATCGGCTTTTCAAGCGCGCGCTTGAATCTGAAAAAAAGATTTTCTTTGTACGGAATGGGCTTTGTAAGGATTGCCGCAGCGCCCGCGCGGTTCGCGCATAGCACGTCCGTAAATATCTGATCGCCTATGACCGCCGTATCACGCGCGCTTACGGAAAATTCCATGCACACGGCTTTTACAGCCTTTGCGGACGGTTTTCCGCTTTTGCTCACGCAGAAAATTTTCAGCCTGCGATTGAAAAGCCGTACTCTTTCCTCGTTGTTGTTTGAAGCGATGGCGGCTTTTATCCCCGCCTGCGTAAGAGAGGATACCCAGCTTATTACTTTTTCGCTCGGCTCGGCTTCTCCGTAGGTGACAAGGGTATTGTCTATATCGATCACCACGGCTTTTATTCCTGCCGAAAGCAGAAATTCGGGCGTTATATCGAATGCGCTGCCGAAATAATAATCGGGCGAAAAGAATTTCCCCATAAAGCCGCTCCTTTCATCAAACACATCACAAATATCATTATATCACAGCCTGCGTTAATAATCAATACATTAAATAACCAAAAATATTCTATATACGTTTTACAAAATATTCTTTGATTTGACGTCGGTTTATGGTATAATATAAATGCGGAGAGGGAAGAATTCCTCAAAGCAAATCTTCAAAGTGAAAGGTGAAACGCTATGAAAATCACATTCGTTTGCAAGCAACTTACCGCCGACGAGAAGCTGAAGGCTCTTATTGAAAAGAAAATCGGCAAGCTGGAAAAATTCTTCCGTGACGATGCGGAAGCGTTCGTTACGCTTTCGAGGTTCAAAAACACGGAGGTGCTTGAGCTTACGATCTCTATGGGCGGAACGCTTTTCAGAAGCGAGGTGGAAGGCGAAAGCTTTTATCATGACATCGACGTTGCCGTCGATGTGATCGAGCGTCAGCTCCGCAAGAACAAAACGCGCCTTGAAAAGAAAATGCGCAAGGAAGCGTTCGCAGAGCCGGAGGCTTATCCGGAAGAAATTATCGAAGATTCCGAGGAGCTTATAAGAACAAAGAAATTCGATCTTCGTCCGATGACGACGGAGGACGCGATTCTTCAGATGAATCTGCTTGATCATACGTTCTTTGTTTTCCTCAATCAGGATACGGACACCGTATGCGTTGTTTACAGAAGAAAAGACAACGGCTACGGTCTTATAGAGACTCAGAGATAATAAATTTACGAAAAAAGCGGCGCAAGCCGCTTTTTTTGTTGCTTTATGTCGTGATTTATGTTATCATTGAAATGTAAAAGTGTAAATCCAGAAGGAGAAGCGCAGTCCTATGCCGAAAAAGAACGATATTGTAAGACTTGAAATAACGGATATAACTCCGGAAGGAGCGGGCATCGGCAGAACGGGAGGCTATGTTCTGTTTGTTTTCGGCACCGCGCCGGGAGATATAATCGACGCGCTTGTAATGAAAGCCGGCAAAAGCTTCGGCTATGCAAAGGTTGTAAATATAATCACGCCGTCGCCTTACAGAACAGAGAGCGACTGCTCTGTTTTCGGCAGATGCGGCGGATGCGTTTTCCGTCATATAAAATATGAAAAAGAGCTTGAAATAAAGAAAAACACGGTAAATGAAAATCTGAAAAGGCTCGGCGGACTTGACATTGAGTGCGAAAAAATAATTCCTTCCCCGCAGGAAAACGGATACAGAAACAAGGCGCAGTATCCTGCGGCAAGCATAGACGGCAGAATTCGTTTCGGCTTTTATTCCAGGCACAGTCACAGAGTGGCTCCGTGTGAAAAATGTCCGCTTCAGCCCGATTTTTATGCCGATATAGTAAAGACCGTTGAAAAATTCTGCGATGAAAACGGCATAACCGCATACGACGAAGAAACGGGAAAAGGTCTGCTTCGGCATCTTTATATCCGCGACGGAAGAAAAAGCGGAGAGGTGCTTGTCTGTCTTGTGGCAACGGGCGAGCTGCCAAACGCAAAAAAGCTTATAAAAATGCTGACAGGGCAAAACAAGAATATAAAAAGCATAGCGCTTAACATAAACAAAAAGGATACGAACGTTATTTTATCTGATGAGTGCAGAACGCTCTGGGGAAAGGATACGATATCCGATGTTCTGTGCGGACTTGAATTTGAAATATCGCCGCGGTCGTTTTATCAGGTAAATCACGACGGCGCGGAAAAGCTGTACGGTATGGCGGCGGAATTTGCCGAGCCGGACGGAAAAACCGTGCTTGACCTTTATTGCGGAACGGGCACGATAGGACTTTCCATGGCGCGCAGAGCAAAGAAAATAATCGGCGCGGAGATAATTCCGGAGGCTGTTGAAAATGCGAAAAACAACGCAATAAAAAACGGCATAAGCAATGCGGAATTCATCTGCGCGGACGCCGGAGAAGCCGCCGAAAAGCTTGCCGGCGTCGGACTTTTACCCGACGTGATAATAGTCGATCCGCCGCGCTCCGGCTGCTCGGAGCAGACGATTTTTGCCATTGCGAAAATGGCGCCGGAAAGAGTTGTTATGGTGTCGTGCGACAGTGCAACCGCGGCGAGGGACTGCAAGCGTCTTTCCGAGCTCGGATACAGAGCGGAAAAAGCCGTCGCCGTAGATATGTTCGCAAGAACGGGACATGTTGAAGCTGTAATAAAGCTTACAAGAGCGTTTCACCAAATGAAGCTTGCGCCGTCCCCGTTTGAAATGATAAAGAGCAGGGAAAAGACAATAGAGCTTCGGCTTTATGACGAAAAGCGCAGGACTGTAAAGGTCGGAGACACGATAGAATTTACAAACACGGAAAGCGGCGAAAAGCTTTCCGCGCGGGTGCGGCAGATAAGCGTTTTTGACAGCTTTGCGGAGCTTTACAGTCAGCTGCCGCTTGAAAAATGCGGATATAAAAAAGAAGAGCTTGCGACGGCAAGCCCTTGCGATATGGAAAGGTATTATTCTGCGGATGAACAGAAAAACAGCGGCGTCTGCGGAATTGAAATCGAGCTTATATGATATCACGCTTCAATCAATGATTATTATAAACAGCCGCAAAAAACGGATACCAAGCGTCAGGTGACGCTTGGTATCCGTTTTTATTATGTTTTGGTTTGTGGTTGAATAATCAGACCGAGTTATAGAAATTTACATACCAGATAACGTTGAAAACGATTCCGACAAAAAGAAACAACAGCCCCGTTACAAGAATACATCTGTCCTTTGTTTTTTTCATCTCTTTGAGCTTTCTCTCTCGGTAATCGGCATATAATTCATGCTTTTTTCTGCCCATGGGGATAAACGAAAGGACAACGTTCCTCAGGACAAAGCCTATTCCTATCAGAGCGCCCTCTCCGCTGACAAACATCATTCCGGCAAACAAAATCATCAGGATTCCGGAAACGAAAAATCCGTCTGCCAGAATCTGAATATTAACAGCGACCGAATGATTGAAAAAGCCTTTTGACCAGAATACAGCCACTGCGATCAAAGAAGCGACAGCAAAGCAGATGATATATTTCAGCAGTAACGCTTTGTTTTCTTTTTTCATGGTTTAACCGCCTGTTTCGTTATTTTACCAGCTCTTTGTATTTCTTTTCCTCGGCGTCGTTACAATAGACAAAATGACCTTGTGTGATCTCGCGGAAGGACGGCTTATCAACAGAATAATCATGCTCTGCCAAAGGGTTGTAGGTTATTCTTGTGCGTTGCTTTTCGTATACGGGATCCGGTAGAGGAATTGCAGACAGCAGGGATCTTGTATAAGGATGCAAAGGATGTCTGAACAGCTCCTCCGAATCCGCAATCTCCACCATTTTGCCGAAATACATAACGCCTATTCTGTCCGAGAAGTATTTGACGACGGACAGGTCATGCGCGATGAACATGATCGTAAGTCCCATGCTTTCGCGAAGATCGTTGAGCAGATTGATAACCTGCGCCTGAATAGACACGTCGAGCGCTGAAATCGGCTCGTCTGCGATGATCATTTCGGGCTGCATGATTACGGCTCTTGCGATACCGATACGCTGACGCTGACCGCCCGAAAACTCGTGAGGATAACGATCCGCGTGCTCGCGGACAAGACCGACGGTTTCGAGAATGTCATAAACCTTTTCGTTTATCAGCTCTTTGTCGGTCATGCCGTTGATGACAAGACCCTCCGCAATGATTTCACGGACTGTCATACGGGGATCGAGCGACGCAATCGGGTCCTGAAATATCATCTGGATTTCCGTGATCAGCTTGCTTTTTTTCGCAACGCGGCATTTCTGCCTGAACTCTTTTTCAAGCGCATGGACAGCCGTATGATCGCCTTCCGCAACTTTCAGCTTTTCGGCGTATTCCGCGTGAAGCGCTTCGACGCGCGCCTTGGAATAGCGTTTGTCAACGTCCTTGCAGTCAAGCTTTGCAGCTCGGATTTTCTTTCTGTTTTCGCTGACAACGGCATGAAGCTCACAGTTGATTTTTTCGATTTCGGCATTGATTTCGGCTTCTCTTTTGCTGTCGGTGCTTTTTTCGGCGCGGAGCGCTTTGATCTTTTTTGCCGCTTCGGAGCGTGCCTTTGAAATCGCGTCCTTATAGGAGCGCGTTCCCGCGCCTATTTTCTGACCCTTGAAATATATGTTGCCGGAGGTTATGTCATACAATTTTATAATTGAACGGCCGGTAGTGGTTTTGCCGCAGCCGGACTCTCCGACAAGGCCGAACGCCTCACCTTTTTTTATCTCAAAGCTTACATCGTCCACTGCTTTGAGGTCCTTTCGTCCCATCCGGAAGTATTGGCAAAGATGTTCTACTTTAAGAAGCACTTCGTTATTGTTCTCCATAATTGCCTCCTCTTTCCTTCATTCGTTTGATTCGCTCGGTAATGATTTTCGGAATCTCTACCTTGGGAGCATTGGGGTGAAGCAGCCATGTTGCAGCGTAGTGTGTGGGCGAAACCTCAAACATCGGAGGCTGCATTTCATAATCTATTTCCAGTGCGTATCTGTTTCTTTCCGCAAACGCATCTCCGACGGGAGGATATATCATATTGGGAGGAGTTCCCGGGATAGCATCCAGCTTTTCGTCGGTGTCGAGGTCCGGCATGGAGGAAAGCAATGCCCATGTATACGGATGCTGCGGATTGTAGAACACCTCTTCCGCGGTGCCGTATTCCACGATTTTACCTGCATACATAACGGCAATTCTGTCTGCCATGTTTGCGACCACGCCCAGATCGTGCGTGATAAAGATAATGGAAAGATTACGCTCGCGCTTCAGACGGTTGATAAGCTCAAGAATCTGAGCCTGAATCGTAACGTCAAGCGCGGTGGTCGGCTCGTCGCAGATCAGGATATCGGGGTTTGCCGAAAGCGCGATCGCGATAACGATACGCTGACGCATACCGCCGGAAAACTCAAACGGATACTGTCTGTAGCGAAGTCTTGCTTCGGGAATACCGACCTCGTCCATGAGCTTGATGGCTCTTTCCTTTGCGATACGCTTTGTAAGCTTGTAGACAACCTGAGAAGCCTTTTCCTTGAGATAGTCGATGATATCAATGCAGCGCTTATCGACGTCCACCTTGTTTTCGGATAAAACGTCCGCTTCAAACTTGTCCATTACATGCGTAAGAACGGAAACGATGATACGGATCTGATCCTCCGGCTCCACAACGGACTTCGGAACGACTTTCCAGTTTACTTTCTTTCCGCTCTTGCCCTTTGCAAGCAGAGCCTCTCTTTTTGCGGTCTGACGCGCAAAGCGAGCCTCCTCCTTGGGATTGTTTTTCAGGTAGAAGAAATATTTTTCAATTTCTCTGTCAATCGCTCCGCCGAAGGTGTAGGCGATGTTGTCCTTGACTACGGCAAGCGGATCGATTGCCGCGCGGACATCCCGATTCAGCTCATAGGCAAGTGCCTTTGCTTCCTGCTGGGTAAAGTTTCCCGCCCTGAAAAATTCTATTGCCTTTTTCAGTCCGGCGATAGCCTTTTTCTTGTTTTCCAGAGTTTTATCGAGCGAATACTGAACCGCGATCCTTTCATAGCCGATAAAGGACTTCATAAAGTCCTCTGTGAGATATTCGTATGCCATTTCGTTCGCTTCGGAAGCGGGCATCCGGCTGAGATCGGTATCGGGGTGCTTGTATACGTAGTAGCCGATTCTGAAAAAGTCGTACTTGGGACGTGCGAGCATTTCTTCGGCTGTTTTCTTTATCTTTTTGAGTACATCGACTGTTTCGGCAGACGCTTCGTTTTTGTACGCGTTTCCCGCAAACAGCTTCTTTGCGGCGTCACCTATTGTCAGCTTTGATATTTCTATCGATTTTGCGCTGTCAAGCGACGCGCTGTGAGCCTTCAAAATTTCCTCATATCCGGTTACAAAATACTTGTCGCTGACAGTTTTCAGGTGATTTTTGATGCGCTTTAAGGTCGCTACGACATCGACCTTTTGCTTTTTTTCGGTAAGGAAGAGAAAATCCTCAATGATGGTTATCATTTCCTCAGCCGCCGTGCGCGATTCGTTGTAGCTGTTTTCCAGCTTTATCGCCTGAATGTTGAAATCATCGAAGGTCTTGATGTATTTTTCAACCTCTTCTATGGAGATATCCGTGATATTGTTTTCTGCGGCAGCTACCTTTATTGTTTCATACAGCGTGGAAAGCATTTTGTTGAAGGCTTCGCGGCCTTCCTTGCGGTTCGCCTTGTTTTTGAGGAGCATTGCCTCCGTTATCTGCTTGCCGATACGCATAATCGGGTTGAGCGAGGAAAGCGGATCCTGGAAAATCATTGCGATCTTGTCTCCGCGGAGCTTGTGCATTTCCTCCTCGGGAATACGCAGAAGGTCCTGACCGTCGTAAAGGATTTCTCCGCCCTCGTAGATGGAGTTCACAGCGGAAATTCCCATGATGGCTTTTGACGTAACGGATTTTCCAGAGCCGGATTCTCCGACGATTGCCAGAGTTTCGCCTTTATAAAGGTCGAACGAGATATCGCGTACCGCCTGCACCTTGCCTGCGTCCGTCCGGAAGCTGACCTTCAGATTGTTTACCGATAACTTAATTTCTTTATTCATATTCAATCCTCCGAGCCTCTGAGCGACGGATTCAGCGCATCGCGCAAGCCGTTGCCGAACAGGTTAAAGCTGAGCATCAACAGAACAAGGAACGTGCACGGGAACAGCGCCACATAGCCTGCGCCTGCCATAATGGACTTCTGACCTGCGGCAATAAGCGTTCCCACGCTGGTTGTGTTTCCTGCTTCAAGATTGATGATTCCGAGGTAGGAAAGGTTTGTTTCCGAGTAGATCATCGAGGGGATTACAAGCGCGACGCTTGTTACTATCGTGCCGAGACCGTTCGGGAAAATGTGCTTGAACATTATTCTCAGATTGCCTGCGCCGAGCGTTCTTGCCGCAAGAACATATTCCTGATTCTTAAAGCGGTAGAACTGCATACGCGTCCTGCTTGCCATACCTATCCACCCCGTCGCAAAGAACGCGATAAACAGAACAAGCGCCTGACTTGACGCTCCCATATGATATTTCAGAAGGGTAATGACGATCATCGTGGGAACTGCGCCGAGGATATCGGAAAATCTCTCCATGAGAAGATCGACTCTCCCGCCGAAATATCCGGAGATGGAACCCCAGATAACGCCGACAATGAAGTTTACCGCCGCAACGATTGTGGCAAAAACAAACGAAAATCTTGCGCCGTATGCAAGGCAGGCAAAGATATCCTTGCCGGTGTCGGTCGTGCCGAAAAAGAAGAAAGGTTCTTCTATGCCGTCTTTCTTTATCTGAGTGTGATTGTAGATATAATATTCATAGTATTCGGCTCTGACTTCAATGCCGCCGTCTACTCTTCTGCCGTATGCATAGTAATAGGTGGAGCCGTTTTCCTTTATGCCGTCCTCGCCTTCGATTCTGAGAGAGTTGTACTCCGGTATCAGACCTGATGCCGAGCTTTTCTCGTATTTCCAGTAATTCGGGATAATATTTCCCTCGTAGTCGAGCTTGGGGCGGACAACTGACGCATTCGGATCCTCCATTTTGTAATAGATGTTTGCGTCGTATTTGTTCTTTTCAAGCGTAGGTCTGTCGGAGAATTTGACTATCGGATAAAGAACCTGTCTGCCCGTTTCAAGCTGATATTTCTGAATGTTGTCGAATTCTTCTTGAGAAATTATTTTATATTTGCCGAAGCCTACTCCGTAATAGGTGTTGTAGCGATAGGAATAATTTGCGCCGTCCTCACTTACGGTGTATTCGTCGCGCTTAATGACCTCTCTGCCTGTTTCGACAGCGATAGCCTTATCCTTGATAAAGCCGAGGTAATTGGTGTTTTTTGTTTTGCAGCCGTCCCAGAAATCAAGACCGCTGTCCACAAAAAGCTGAGATTTGGGAGTGACATAAGCATAAACCATGTCGTAGTATGCCGGAGTGAAGGGCGTGAAAAACGGCGCAATGATTGCAAAAAGCGCAAGAACGGCTATTACGATGCCTCCGACGACCGCGCCCTTGTTTTTGCTGAAGCGTTTCAGCGCACCCTGAAAATAGCTTACGGGCTTTGTGTCAAACTTGCTGTCGTGCTTGAGATCCCTTCCGGTTGCAAATCTGAACTTGTCCGCAGGAATATTCGCGATATTATTTACATTATTCGTTGCCATTTTATTTCGCTCCCATTCTGATTCTCGGATCGATGAAACCGTAGCTGATGTCAATAACGATACCCGCCGTCAGACTGACAAGGGTATAGAAACCGGACAGCAGCATGAAGAAATCGTAATCCTGAAACGTGATAGAGTTAAGGTACAGTCCGCCGACGCCGTTGATGCCGAACATTTTTTCAATAATAAGCGATCCGGAAAGAACCGATACGAATTCGCTAAGAATTGACGGGAAGATAACTACCATGGAGTTGCGCATCGCGTGGCGGAATATCGCCTGACGCTTGGTAAGTCCCTTTGTTCTTGCAAGCAGCATAAATTCGCCTGTCAGAACCTCGGAAAGCTCGGCGCGCGTATAACGTGCGTATCCGGCAATCGAGCCGAGGCACAGCGAAAATACTGCGGGAAGCATCGAATGAAATACCGGAGCCGTAAAGTACGCTTTACTTGTTGACATGGTCAGCGGGAACCAGCCGAGCTTGAAGCAGAATACATACTGAATCATAAGAGCCAGCACGACGGAAGGAACAGATATAAGCAAAATAATGAAGACGTTTATCAGCTGATCCTGCCATTTGTTCTTTTTCAGCGCAGCCAGAATGCCGAGGGCAAGTCCGATCGGCACGCCGATAAGTGTGGAATAAATATTTATAAGGATTGTGGGGGGAAGGTGACTGAGAAACACCTCGCGCAGATTCATATTGAGATACTCGCCGTAGGTGGTTGCAATACCGAAGTCACCCTTTGTGATCACTCTCTTGATATAATTTCCGTACTGGAACAGTATCGGAACACGGTCGTAGGAATAAACGCCGTTTTCACCCTTTTGAATGTTGGTGATCCAACCTCTTCCCTCAAGTGTCTTCATAATGATCTCCGGATCCTGCCCCGGAAGAACATTTGTAGGAATCGGCAGAAGCTTGATAAGCACAAAACACATTGTAAAGATAATTAAAAATGTGAAGAGCATCAAGCCCAACCGCTTCATAACGTATTTGAACATGTACATGGATTTTTTCTCCTCTGTTTTGTTGTTCCCCGATTTTATGGCTTTCAGAGCTTCGGGATATGTACAATCGTACACAGCGCTCTGTGTGCGCTCTGAAAGCGCATGATATAAAAATGAAATTTTCAGCCGGAATTTCGCCTGTTTCGGCGCAGATTCTGCCGCGAACAGAGTTAAAAATTCATTTTTATGAGGATTTGCGGGGTTTGCCGACAAGCCGTAAATATGCAAATCAGCGGTGAGCACTTGACTCACCGCCGATTTTTCAAAATTATACAGTCCTGTTCGGGATGTATTTATCAGCCATGACAGAAATTACTCGGACTTCTTGTACTCGCTTTCAAGGTTGTTGTTCTGAGATTTAACATATTCTGTCCATTCGGCGTCAGTATAGTTGACTTCCATATATCTGATACCGCCGAAGCCCATGAACACGTTTTCAACATCGGAGAAGTAAGAGAATTTAGCGCCGAGGAAAGAACCGCCGGAGGATGCGATAAGCATTACGGAACGGCTTTCCTTGATTGTAAGCTCTTCAAGAGCGGAGAGGATCATAAGTCTTGCTTCAACGGGAGCGTAGCCTGCGTCCCAGTTGTAAGTCTTTGCAGCGCCTTCGCTCTCTGCAAGACCGTTCAGGCAGAAGTACCAGTTCTGAACGCTCATTGTGATTGTCTCGCCTGCGCCATCATAGTCGCCTGCGGGCATTGTGAGAGTCAGATCGATAGCGGAAGTATCCCAGTACATATGGTAGTTCAGACTGTCGTCGGGGTTAACGAATGCGCCGATAATGTCAAAGGGGTTGAATGCGTTGCCGGAGAAGCCGTAACCGAAACCGATCTGAGTTTCGCCGCTTCTGAACGCGTCGGACCACTTCGAGCCTGCGGATGCGTCGAATACAACGTCAATCTTGTCTTCAAGAGCCGTTCCCTTTGTAAGATCATCGAGAATGTCCTGGAGGTAGTTTGCTCTGAATCTCTGTTTGTCGTTATCTACGGAAGAACCGTAAACAAGAGTGATGTTCTTTGTTGCGTCGTAGCCGTATGTTTCGGCGTTCTTTGTAAGCTCTTCGATAGCGGCTGCCATTCTCTCTTTTGCGAGAGTGGGGTTGTAGCCTGTGAGAGAATCGTATGCTTCGTCAAGATCAAGATTCTTGAGGTCGCCCGATGTCCACTTGCCGTCTGCGCCCTGAGTAAATCCGTAAGCGCGGAGGACACCCTCTTTTGCCTGCGTTGTGTTACGGTACTGACCGCCGTCCTCAAGGGTAGGAGCGTTTTCGATATCATAGTAGTAAGCAACGTTTACAAGACCGAAGCAGGGGATAGCCGTGCCGGGCCAGATTTTTTCAACGATGTCGCTTCTGTTGAGCGCAAGGTTGAATGCCTGTCTGAATTCGGGTATTGCAAGAATACCGTTGTTGTTTTTGCTGTTTTTAAGAACGCTGAGGTTGCTGTAAAGCTGCATACCGAATGTGCCGGTATCGGTGGATGTGTAGTAAACGTACTTGGAGTCTACATATTCGGCTGCGTTCTCGGTTGCAAGAGAAGCGTCGTCGTAGTCGCCGTTAAGGAAGCCCATCCATCTTGTCGCCCATTCTTCAACCTTGCGGCAGTTGATGGCGGTGATGTTGTACTGGTTCTTGAAATCTTCCATGCCCCAGCCGTACCAGTTTTCGTTCTTTACGAGCTTGTAGTGAGAGCCTGCTTCAAACTCGGAGAGCTTGTAGGGACCCCAGCTTGCCGTTGTGGCGAGAGAAGAGTTGTAATTTGATGTCCAGAGAGTCGCGCCGTTTGCGGGAGCGATCTTTGAAGCTTCGTACTTAGCCTCGTGAACGAGGGGAAGGCTGGACATATAGTATGCTGCGAGATAAGAGAGAGAACCGTCTTCTTTAAGGAAAGCGAACGCTTTGTCCATGCAGACAACGATAGCGTTTTCGCCGTCAACGGCGTAAATGCCTACGTCTTCCCACTTCACGCTGCGGACCTTGTTCTCAACGTAAATACCGGCATAGCTTGCATAGTTTGCGCCGACTTCGAGATAAGCGCCGTAAGCTGCCCACAGCTCTTTACCGGAGAAAGCGTCTGCTGCAGCGCCTGCTGTCCATGCGTCTGCGGTATCGTAAACGGTTTCGTCGTTGATGCTGACCCACTGAGGACATTCGTTGCCGTCTTTGTCAACATAGCCTTCAGCACCCCAGAAGCCGTGAACGTCGATGTAGATGGTTTTGCCGTCTGCGATTGCAGCCGCGTTGTTTTCATAACCAAGGCTGCCTACGGTTTCGTAGGTTCCTTCCTGGTTCTGGAAGAAGTAGGTCTTTGCGTTTTTGATCTTAAGCGTATCGTAGTAGGTGTTGGCTCTGTAGTTCATGAAAGCGGGATCGAGCTGCTGCTTCATGGAATATTCAAAGTCTGCGCCCTTGATGGCTGTTCCGTCGTCCCATTTGAGGTCGTCACGGAAGGTGATCTTCCATGCATAGCCGCCCTCTTTCTTCTGAGCGTCGGTGTAGCCCCATTTTGCATCAACCGAAGATGTTACGTCTTCGAGCTTTGTTGCTGCGGAGTAGTTTGTGGTGTACGCACCGGCAACTATGCCGGCTTTGTTGATGGAACCGTCCTCGTTGTACTTCTTGTCGTTCTCAAATTTGTAGTCATATTCAAAGAACGAAGAAGAAATATAGTTCATAATCTGGGTATCGTTGTTGTCAACGTACGTGAGCATGTTCCAGTTGCTGGGCATTGTAGCTGTTGTGGTGTTGTATTCAGCCTGCTTGAATGTAGCGGGCACAACGTCGGGAGTCTTTTTGCCGCAGCCCATGAACGTAGCTGCCACAAGTACCAGACACAATGCTGCCGTCAGCATTTGTTTGAGTTTCTTTTTCATTGTTTTCCTCCATTGCATAGTATTTTTTCAATATCCGCTGCTTTTTTTGCCGCGGCAGTTTCCGAAAATAAAAGAAACCGTAATGCAGGCAAAAAATTACGCAAGTATTTAATTAAATGTAGCACATAAATTTCGGCTTGTCAACCGTTTCGGCAAATTTTTTCGGCATTTTGGCAGGTTTCACGGCATTTATGCCATTTCTGCTTTGAAAAATGACACAAATGCACATCTCATGACCGCAAAAACAGCTTTTCGGGCAATCCGAAGCCGGAAAACCGTCTTCCGATTTTCTCATTTCAGGCGTTTTATAAGCCCTATGTATATCAATAAATAAGGAAGAAACATTGCCGCAAGCGGAGTATGCGAGAGCGTCGCGGAAAATTTTCTCGGGACATCAGGTAAATATTTCATTGATAAAGCCGGAGCTGTGTGATATAATAGTCGCACGCAGGACGTCAGAGCCGCAGTAAAGCTTACAAAAATTCAAAAGGACTTGATTGTTATATGGAAAAATGCGATATCTGTCCGCGCGGATGCGGAATCGACAGAAATACGGGCAAGGGCTTTTGCGGCGAGAAAAATACCGTCCGCCTTGCGCGCGCGGCGCTTCACTTCTGGGAGGAGCCGTGCATATCCGGCGAAAAAGGCTCGGGAACGGTGTTTTTTTCGGGCTGCAATCTGCGGTGCGTGTACTGTCAGAATTACGGAATCTCACGCGGCGAGCTTGGAAAAGAAGTAAGCGATGAGCGTCTTTGCGAGATATTCTTTGAGCTTAAAGCGCAGGGAGCAAACAATATAAATCTCGTTACGCCGACGCATTTTTCGCCGCAGATAAAGCGCGTCGTTGCCGAAGCGAAGGCGAAGGGACTCGGCTTGCCTGTTGTATGGAACACCGGCGGATACGAAAAAGCCGAAACGATAGTTTCGCTTGACAAAACGGTCGATATTTATCTTACGGATTTCAAATATATGTCGGGAGAGCTTGCCGGAAAATATTCGGCGGCGGGAGATTATCCCGAAAGGGCAAAGGAGGCGCTTGCCGAAATGGTGCGTACAAAGGGTGCGCCCGTGCTTTGTGACGGTCTTATGAAAAAAGGCGTTATAGTGCGGCATCTTGCTTTGCCCGGGTGCGTTTCCGATTCGCTGCGCGTAATGGATTATCTTCATTCCGAATACGGAAACGATATTATTCTCAGCATAATGAGTCAGTTCACGCCGGACAAAAAGCGCCTTGAAAATTATCCGGAGCTTTGCCGGAAGCTGACAAAATACGAATATTCAAAGATTGTAGATTATGCCGATAAGATAGGAATTTCGACAGCCTACGTTCAGGAGGGAAGCGCCGCCGCGGAAAGCTTTATTCCCGATTTCGATTATACGGGAGTTTAATTTTCACCGCCGAAAAACACCGAAGGGACTTCGCCTATTATTACGGTTTCCGCTATGCAGATATCCGTGTCGGTTTCGACGTCAACGGTGGAGATAAGGAGCATGGCGGTTACTTTCACCTTTACGGAAAGAACTATTTTATGCAGACTCTGATTTATTCCGGCGGATGTAAGCGAGCTTTTTACGGTGGTTTCCGCGCTGCCGCTCGGTTCCACGCTTGCGGGAATGCGCCACGACGGAAATCTGCCGAAAATTATTTCGTCGTCCATAATGTTTGAAGCGGAAATGGTGACGGTGTATTCGCCGTATTCTTTTATTTTTTCGTTTATCTTCTCCGTTACGAGCGCGCGGAGAAGATTTATTTTTACGCTGTCCGTTTCTACGGAAAGTATTTTCCCGTCCGCTCCGTAGGTTATGCTTATAAGCTTTTCGTTGTAGCCGGACATCGCTTCACTTACCGCTTCGTTTATCACGCGCGTCATCTCGGCTCTCAGGCGCGGAGTTGCCGCATCGCACACGAGCGGATCGAGCTTTCTGTTCAGATACAGAACGATAAAAAGCGCCGACAGAAAAACGCAAAGGACGGATATAAGCAGCTTTTTGCCTTTTTTGCGTTTCCGGAAAGAACATTCGGTAATAATAAAAATCACCCCGCTTTGCTAAAATTCTATGCAAAACGGGGCGATTTTGTTATTTGTTTCTGTAAAGAAGAAATTCGGCAAGCGAGGTAAGCTCCTCCGAGCCGTCATAGAAGCGAATCGCTTCCGTCGCGGAATCGGTAAGCTCTTTTGCGTATTTTCTTGCGTCGGCGACGCTCATAAACGAGATGAACGTTGTTTTCCCTTCGGCGGCGTCCGCGTGGGTGGCTTTGCCGAGCAGAGCGGGATCACCCTCAACGTCGAGAATATCGTCGATTATCTGGAACGCCGTGCCTATGCCGTCTGCGTATCTGACGGCGGCTTTGCAGCGCGGATCGCTTTCGTCCGTTATTTCGGCGGCGTGACAGCCGAGAAGCACCGAAGCGCGCATAAGCGCTCCGGTTTTTTTGTCGTGCATTTTCAGCAGCAGCGGAAAATCCGGCTTTGTTTTTTCGGCGAGCAGGTCTATCTGCTGACCGCCCATCATGCCGATTCCGCCGGCAAGACGCGTGAGCATTGCGGCTGCGCTTCTTGCGGCCTCCGAAGACACAAGACGGTTTCCTGCCGCGAGCTCAAAGCCTTTTGTTATAAGCGCGTCTCCGCAGAGAAGGGCAATGTCTTCGCCGTAGACGATGTGATTTGTCGGCTTTCCGCGGCGTAGGGCGTCGTTGTCCATACAGGGCATATCGTCGTGGACAAGGGACGAGGCGTGAACCATCTCAATGGCGCAGGAAAACGGCATTGCCGCTTCCTCTTTTCCTCCGAAAAGGCGGCAGAAGCTGTCGCAAAGGAAAGGTCTTATTCTTTTTCCGCCGGAAAGCGCGCTGTAACGCATCGCGCTGTAAAGAGTTTCAAGGTCGGGATCGGGCGTTACAAGATATTTTTCAAGCTCCGCCGTCACCTTTCCAGCGTAATTTTCCATAGCTTTGCGTATATCCATAATTATTTTTCAGCGGGGAAGTCAATTTCCCCATCCTCCGTCACAAGCTTTATTTTTCTTTCCGCCGTGTCAAGCTCTTTTCTGCACTGTCTGACAAGCGCGGTGCCTTCCTCAAAAAGACTGAGAAGCTTGTCCAGCTCCGCTTTGCCGCCGTCCATTTCCGAAACTATTTCGTCAAGACGCGCAAGCGCCTCTTCAAAGCTCGGTTTTTTCTTTTCCACCGTTTTTTCCTCCTTTTCGGGTTTTCGTTTTTGATATTGCTTCGGCTTTTATTTCTCCGTCCGATATTTTTATCGTAAGCCCGTCGCCGATGCTTACATCGCCCACGCTTTTTATCAGCTTTCCGTTGTTATCGAAAACCGCTCCGTAGCCTCTTGAAAGCACGGAAAGCGGACTTAAAGCGTTCAGCGCCGCCGCAAGACTTTTCAGCTCCGAAGCCTTTTCGGTTATGCCGGCGGAGGCTTTAAGGCAAAGCCTTTCCGATACGGAATCGAGCGCGAGGCGTCTGTCGTCTATAAAATTCATCGGGCTTTTCAGCATGCGCGAGGACGAAAGCTTTCCGAGCCTTTCGCGCAGAATGTCAAGCCTGCGGTTTATAAGTGAGGTCATATGCGCGGATTTTGCCGCAAGCGCAGATATTATTTCCGCTTTGTCGGGCGTTGCGCGTTCCGCCGCCGCCGACGGCGTCGGCGCGCGCATATCGGCGACGAAATCGCATATCGTAAAATCCGTTTCGTGACCGACAGCCGATATTACGGGGACGGGTGATGAGCGCACCTTTCTGGCGAGGGCTTCGTCGTTGAAAGCCCACAGGTCTTCTATCGAGCCGCCGCCTCTGCCTATGATTATAACGTCGGCGGGGGACGCTTTCCCGAAATATTCAAGTCCCGCAAGCAGCGTCGGGACGGCTTCGTCGCCCTGAACCACGGCGGGATAAACGCATATTTCGGCAAGCGGAAATCTTCTGCCGGCGATGTTTATTATATCTCTTACCGCCGCGCCCGTAGGCGAGGTTATAACGCCGATGCGGCGCGGATATTTCGGCATTTCTCTTTTCAGCGCGTCGTCGAAAAGTCCTTCTTCGGAAAGCCGCGCTTTGAGCTGCTCGTAGGCGAGATGAAGCGTTCCGAGACCGTCCGGCTCAAGCGCGGTGACGTACAGCTGATACTGACCGTCGCGCTCGTAAAGCGAAGCTCTGCCCAAGGCGATGACCTTCATTCCGTCAGTCGGGACGAATTTTAATCTTTGTGCGGACGAATTGAACATTACGGCTCTGACCGCGCCGCCCGTATCTTTAAGGGTAAAATAGCAATGACCGCTCGAATACCGCTTGAAATTCGATATTTCGCCGCGGACGAGCAAGCCGGAAAGCAGGGGATCGCCGTCCAGCTTGTTTTTTATATATAGGTTAAGCTCCGTTACGGAGATCACCTGACGTTCCATCTGTCGCTCCTTTCAGGCGTTTTCTGCCGAGCCACGCCGTTCCCACGGCATTGTCGGAGGAAAGCTCCACCGAACCGAAGAATATGTTTTCAAGCCCGTTTTCAAGCTCGCGGCGGATTATCATATCGCGCATGACGCCGCCCGCGAAAAGCACGGGAAGATTTCCGCAGTCCTTTCTTGCGGCGCGAACCGACGATATAAGCGAAGCCGAGCAGAAATCAAGCGCGTAGCGCGCCGTTTCTTCCGCGCTTTTTCCGTCGCGGAGCATTTTTACCGTATTGTTTTCGGCGCCGGAATAATTGCAAAGCGCACCCTTTGCCGATATTTTCACCTTTTGTTTTCCGACTTTTTCAGCCAGCCTTTCAAGCTCGCCGCCGCATGGGAATTTAAGCCCGAGAAGCACGCCTGTGCGGTCGATAAGCTGCCCCGCGCTTATGTCCGCCGTTCCGCCGATTATTTTCACATCAAAGCCGTTTTTCTCCGACGGAGCGGCGTAGACAAGCTCCGTCGTTCCGCCCGAAACGTGAAAGCACAGAAACGGAGAACGGGCAATTTCGGGATTTTTACAGGTGGTCGCCGCAGCCATTATATGTCCTGCCTGATGCGAAAAGCGCAGAGCAGGCACGCCCAAGGACGCGGCAACCGATCTTGCGACAGCCTCTCCGGCAAGGAAGCACGGCATATACGAGCCTTCCTCGTCGCGCGGTCTGTCGCTGTACGCCACGGCGTCGATTCTGCCGGCAGGAGCGAGCTTTTCCATAAGAACGGGAAGATTTTTCGTATGCAAAAAGAGCGCACTGCTCTGACGCAGTCCGCGCTCTCCGCTTGCCACCTCAAGTATCAGCCTTTCGTGGCGGAAGCCTTCGTCCGTCACAAGCGCCACGGAGGTGGTGTAGTTGCTTGTGTCTATTCCCAAAACGTTCATGATGCTTTTGCAACGGCGTTTATTATACCGTTTATAAATGCGGGAGCGTCGTCTCCGTCGTATATTTTTGCAAGCTCCACGGCTTCGTTCATAGATACGGCAAACGGGATATCGTCGAAATATTTCATTTCGCACACGCAAAGACGTAGTATGGAAAGAGTCATTTTCGATATTCTGTCAAGCTTCCAGCCCTTTGCGTTCTGCTCGATTGTTTCGTCTATCGCCGCGAGGTTTTCGGCAACCGTCAGGAAAAGCTTTTTTGAAAAATCGTCGGACGCAGTTTCCGATTCGGAGCAGGAAAGCTCGAAAAAATCCGCGGGATCGGCTTCTCTTGAAAATTCGTAGCCGTAAAGCATTTTGAGCGCACATTCTCTTGCCGCTCTTCTGGAAAGATTCTGCATTGTCGTTACCTTCCGATAAATTATTTTTACAGTATAAATTATAACCCACGACGGAGCGGTTGTCAATTCACTATGAAATTTATTTTGCTGCCTACGGGCGGATTTTTGACCGAAAACAATCCGTTACAAGCGAAATTCACAAAAAAATGCGATTTTTTTGTACAGAGTGCGCTCCTCAAATCCGTTGACGGAGCGTTTTATATGTGGTATAATAATTAAATCTGAAAATCAAACAGTTTTTGTTGCACGGAGAAAATATGAACATCGTTACCGTAACTCTGAATCCAGCATTCGATATGCATTGCTTCTGCAAAGATTTTTGCGCGTATCGCGAAAACCTTGCCGTCGTCACGGAGCGTGACGCGGGCGGCAAGGGAGTGAACATCTCACGCGCACTTGCGGCGGCGGATGTCAAAAGCAGGGCGGTGGTTGCCGTCGGAAGAGAAAACGGAAGCGAATATCTTAAAGCACTCGACGCGGAAAAAGTGAATTACACAGCCGTTATGACAAGCAGCAGAATAAGAGAAAACATAACCGTTCATACGGAAAACGCTCCCGAAACAAGAATAAGCTTCGGCGGCTCGGACGCGGACATATCGCTTCTTTCGGAAATCGAAAAGGCGATAGGAAAAACCGACGCGGACACGATAGCGGCGTTTTCCGGCAAAAATCCGCAGGGAATAGCCGCACGGGATATAAAAGCGCTGATAAAACGCGTAAAATCGACGGGGGCAAAAATCGTTCTCGATTCAAGTTCGTTTGAAGTATCCGACGTGCTCGACATCGGCGCGTGGCTTATAAAGCCGAACGAAGAAGAGGTCGCGCGCTATATCGGAATATCGGAGCCGAGTATAGCTCAGATAATTGATTTTGCGCTCTGCGCGAGAAAAAGCGGAACGGAAAACGTTATGACAAGCCTCGGGAAAAGAGGGGCGATACTTGTCTGCGATAAGGGCGTTTTCCTCGCGCAGCCTCCGGAAATTGACGCCGTATCGACGATAGGCGCCGGAGACAGCTCCGTCGCGGGTTTTATAAAAGCCGCGTCGGAGGGGAAAAATCCAAAAGAATGTCTGCGCACGGCGGTGGCGTTCGGAAGCGCCGCGTGTCTTACCACGGGGACAAAGCCTCCGGGAAAAAGGGACATAGAAAAGCTTTTCTCCGCAATAAAAACGGAAAAGCCGAGTCAAAGATTTTGACGCGCTCCGCGCGTTGAGATAAATTATCGAATAAGAAGGGGAACTTCATAATGAAAAAAATACTCGCACTTGTACTTGCCGTCATAATGCTGGCGCTTGCTCTCTGTGCGTGCGGAAAGGTCGAGCCCTCCGTTACGACAGAAAGCACAACGACAGAAACGACGACCGGCGGTACAAAAACCACAACGACTACGACAACTGCAACAACCACCACGACAACGACAAAAACCGAAGAAACGACTACCACGGTAACCCCCGTAGTCGATCTCGGCAAGTTCGATTCAAGCAAAATAGTGCTTTCCTTCGGCGCACTTTCCGACGTACATCTTCAGAACGGATATGCGATGCCTACGGAAAAGTTTTACAAAGCACTCAATCTGCTTAAAGACTACGCGATAGAATCCGGCGATAAGGACGGTATCGACGCCGTTGTCATCGCGGGCGACCTTACGCAGTCGGGGCAGGTAAGCGAGGCTCAGGCTGTAAAGGACACATATCAGAAGGTATTTGACGAAACGGAAGTTCCGCTTATTTTCACAACGGGCAACCACGAAGAATGCTACGGCGGCGTGCTTTATATGAACGATTTCCGCAGCATATTCGGCGAATCGTTCTTTAAGTATGACCTTGCCGAATATGAAAGCGATTTTTCAAACGGCAGCCGTCTTTGCAAGGTTGGCGATTATTATTTCGTATTCCTTCAGCCGGACAGCCAAAACAGCTATAAGAAGATAGGCAGCGTTGCCGCTCCCTATAAGGATTCCACAAAGCAGTGGCTCAGAACCACGCTTGAAATGCTCAAGACAAACGACCCCGAAAAGCCGATATTCGTTTTCACTCACCCGATGATATATCATACGGTTTACGGAAGCGAGCTTTACACCGGCGACAGCCTTATGTGGTATACCACGGATCTTACCGATATCCTTTCGGATTATCCTCAGGTAATGACGTTCAGCGGTCACCTTCATTTCCCGCTCAACGATCCGAGAAGCATAATGCAGACAGCCTTTACATCGCTCGGCTGCGGCTCGGTTCGTTATATGGCGATTGAAAACGGCGGCTATGCGGATATGAAATCCGGCACGGTAATGAACGACTGCGAAGAATATTCTCAGGGCTATCTTGTTCAGGTTGACGAAAACGGCAACGTAAGACTCAACCGTATGGACTTCTACAACGAAACAACCATAGGCGAGGCATGGGAGGTAAGCCATCCGACGTCGGACAATTCTCACCTTTCGACGTATCAGTACACGCGCGCGGAAAAGAACACCGCTCCCGTTTTCCCCGAGGACGCAATAACAATCGAATACGGAAGCAAATCCGCAAGCGGCAAGATAAAGACGATTATCAAGTTCAAATCCGCAACGGACGATGAATTTGCACATCACTACATACTTTCCTTCGGCACGACAAAGGTCACGGTAAAGAAAACGGTCAAAATTCTTGCCGACTTCTACCGTCACGGCGATCCCGCCGATATGAAAAAAGAGTGGGAATACTCAATGGGCACTCTTACTCCGGGCAGCGAATACGAGGTGTCGGTAATAGCGGTGGACTCATGGGGTGCGGAAAGCGAAAAGATAACAAAGGTGTTCACCGTTGAGGACGGCACCTCGGAAGAACCGCAGAAAGCCGAGGTTTACGCCGACATAGATTTTGCCGACGGGAAAATAACGGATACTCTCGGTCATGTAACCGTTCAGAGCAAGGGTGCTTCCGTGGAAAAGGTTGAGGTTTCTCACGCCGGAAAGAAATATACGGTCGAGGCACTCCACGCGACAAAGGGCAACTATGCGCTCTGTAAATTCGACGAGCTTACAAGCGCGATAAGCTTTGCAAACTTTGCCGAAGGCGGCTTCTCGGTAGAAGCCTTCTATATGACGACCACAAGCACGGGCAAGGTTCAGGGCATTGTCTGCGGAACGCAGGCAGGCGGCTGGGGACTTGCGGAGCTGGTGACAGGTCAGCCGTACTTTATCACAGGCGGCTCGGGCGGCTCATCGGGCTACAACCCGAGCGTTGTCGCAGGTGCGGCGTCATCGAACACGGAGCTTACGCACGTTGTCGCAACGTATGATTTTGCGGCAAAGAAGAGCTATATTTACGTCAACGGCAAGCTTGCCGGAACAGGCGCGATAAATACCGATTTCAAGGTCGGCGGCGGCAATACATTCAATTATTTCTGCCTCGGCGACGACATAACGAGCGGACTTATCGGCGGCGATTTCCCCGTCGGCAATATGATAATGACGGACGCAAAGATCTACAAGGGCGCGCTTACGGCAGACGAGGTTTCGACGGCTTATACAAACGCCGTGGCTTCTCTTTCCAAATAATTTCATAAAACAAAAATCAGCCTGCGGCGACCGCCGCAGGCTGATTTTTACGATTTTTATTTCATTCCCCGAAGCTCCATATTTCTTCGCCCGTGGATTCATTGAAGAAAACGCCGAGCTCGACATACGAAAGCTTTCCGAATTCAAAATTGAACCACGCGGCGATATCGTCGAAAAAGACGGTTTCCTCCGTGGGCGTGTCGTTTTCGGAAAAGCGTGTACAGCCCGCCGATTTCAGAAGGCGCATAACCTCGTCCTTTTCGCGCAGGAACACCTTTTTGCCGAAAACGGTCATTTCGGGAGAGAAGCACTGGATAAGCGTCACGCGCATATCCTTTTCGCGTTCAAACCAGACTATTATCATTTCACGGTTGTATATATACGTCTGATCGTAGATCTCGTCGTCCTCGCAGACGTTTATTTTGTCGGGCATGCCGAGTACGTTCACGACGTCCTTCGGCGTCATTCCGAAAAGCACTCCGCACGCGCCGACTCCGAATTCAAGTTTCATATAAGCTCACTCACTTTTTCAAAGGGTAATTTTTTCAATCGAATATTCCGCTTTGCACCTTGTGCATGCCGCGCCGCGACATTTGTAAACGTCTCGGATTTCGGTAAAAAATACATCGTCAAGTATTTTGCCGTCCACCTTTATTTTCGGAACTCCGCACGGGAATACCATTGCGAGCGGCGCAAGACCGCGGTTAAAGCCATTGCCCGTCATTTTGACGTAGCTTTCGCGAAGCGTCCACAGGCGGCAGAAGGCTTCCGCGGGCGAGGGGCTGAGGCTTATGGCGTCGCGTTCCAGCGGGGTGAAAAATCTGTCGGCTATGGGCATTACGGTTTCTGCTTCGTCGATTTCTTCGATATCCGCGCCGACCTCGACGTCCGATACGGCGCAAAGCACATATTTGCCCGTGTGCGATACGTTGAAAAACACGCCGTCCGCATCGGAAACATATGGCTTTCCCATATCGGAAATTTCTGTTTTGAAGTCGCTTCTCCCGAAAACCCTTTCAAGCGCCGTCGGAATTATAAGTCCCGAGCCGAGCAGAAGCGCTTTTGTCTCCGGACGCTTTGCGCGTTCGATCCGTGCCTGCCTTGCGGCGTTTATCCCCGACACGCGCGAGAGAAGCGCGTCCTCTTTGAAATATTCCGATACGTCTGCATAAAAAACTTTTACAAAACTCATATTTTTCAAACGGTAAATCCGTCGGGGCGGAAATTCCTTTCTTTATTTTTCGGTCAAGACATATTCTAACACAGTAAATATATAAAGTCAACGCAAAAAAATGAAGAAAACTATGGACAAATGCCTCAAATGCTGATAAAATCATAAAAGCGACAATCGCCGAAGGAGTTTTTTATGATAAAGGCTGTTATATTTGATCTTGACGGGACGCTTGCCTATACTCTGCCGGATCTTACCGAGGGAATGAACAGGGCAAGGGCGCGCTACGGACTTCCGCCGATAACCGAGCAGTTTCTGCTCGCTTTTATAAACGGAACGACGGAGCAGTTTATCCATAACGCTTTTCCGAAAGGGCAAAGCGACGAATATTACGGCAAAGCAAAGCAGACGTATCTTGAAGAATACGGCAAATGTTATCTTCACAATACCACGGCGTATGACGGTATGGCTGAAACGCTTTCAAAGCTGCGTGCGGACGGACTTGCGCTGGCGGTGTTCACAAACAAGGACAACGACCATGCAAACGATATAGTGAAAAAGCTTTACGGCGACAAAATTTTCGATGAAATTCTCGGCACGGGAAGATTCCCCGGAAAGCCGAGCCCCGAGGGGGCGCTTTATCTTGCGGAGAAATACGGAGCAAAGCCCTGCGAATGTGCGTTTGTCGGCGATTCGGACGTTGATATGAAAACCGCGAAAAATGCCGGCATGACAGCCGTCGGCGCCACATGGGGCTACCGTGAAAAAGAAATACTTATCGGGGCGGGTGCCGACATAACGGCGGACAGTCCGCGCGATATTTACGAAATTATAAAAAAATCAAATGCTTAAAGGAGAAATGAAATATGGTAAAACTTCCTTTCAAAATCGATCTTTCCGGAAAGGTTGCCGTTGTTACGGGCGGCGGCGGCGTGCTTTGCTCCGGCTTTGCCGAAGCGCTTGCAGCCTGCGGCGCAAAGGTTGCGGTATGCGATCTTCGTCTTGAATCGGCTCAGGCTGTCGCCGACAGAATAAATGCTGACGGCGGCAAGGCTGTTGCGGTTGAAGCAAACGTGCTTGACAAAGAAAGCCTTCTCTGCGCGAGAGAAAAAATCAACGCAGAGCTCGGCACCTGCGACATACTTCTCAACGGTGCGGGCGGAAACAATCCCAAGGGTACGACCACAAAAGAATATCTTTTCCCCGAGGATATCGACGGCGGAGAAGACCTTGTGACCTTCTTCGATCTCGATCCCAAAGGCGTTGAATTCGTATTCAACCTCAACTTCCTCGGAACGCTTCTTCCCACGCAGGTGTTCGCGCGCGACATGGCAAAGAAAACCGGCACGCTGATACTCAACGTTTCTTCAATGAACAGCTTCCGTCCGCTTACGAAGATCCCTGCATATTCGGGCGCAAAGGCTGCGGTATCGAACTTTACGCAGTGGCTTGCGGTTCATTTTTCAAAGGTCGGAATAAGAGTAAACGCGATAGCTCCCGGATTTTTCGTGACAAATCAGAACCGCGGAATGCTTATAAACGCGGACGGCTCGCTCTCTCCGAGAAGCGAAAAAATTCTCGCTCACACGCCCATGGGCAGATTCGGCGAGGTGGAAGACCTTACCGGCACGCTTTTGTGGCTGTGCGACAACGGCGCTTCGGGCTTTGTAAACGGCGTAGTTGTTCCGATAGACGGCGGTTTTGCCGCATATTCGGGCGTATAAAAACAATAAAAATCCCGCGCGAGCGGGATTTTTTCGTGCCGATATTCAGGCGGAGCTTTGCTTTATTCGCCCTTTGCAAGCTTTTCGTAAAATTCTTCAAGGTCGCTTTTAAGCTCGTCCGCATTGTCGCAGATGCTGAGCTTTTCAACCCAGAAAGCTTTGTATATTCTTATAAGCATAAGCTGAGTATAAGCCACGCTGCGATTGAGCTTGTCCTCGGCTTCGGCAAGAGTGGCGTCCGCTCTTTCCTGCTCGGTGAGCTGCTCGTCTATGCCGTATTCTTCGCCTTCGGCATTTTCCGCTTCCTTTTCTTTCAGCTCGGTTTCAGCTTCTTCGATTTCCTCTTCAAGCTCCTCGTCCTGCTGAAGCTCCTCCTCGCTTTTCGGGCGTCTTACCGTGACGGTGGCGCGGCTGGCATAGCCGGGAACAAGGTCCTTTGCGTTTTCTTTGAGAGGAGAAAACTCATATTCGTCAGCTTTCTTTTCGTCGATTTCGACATTCAGCTCATAGCCGAGAGCGGAAAAACGCTCGCGATATTCATCGCAAACGGAGTTTACTTCGGCGATAAGCTCGCTCTGACGCGCAAGAAGCTGCTCGTCGGACATTGATCTGCGTTTGATTTCCATATGATACACATCCTTTTTAAGAAATATTTACGGCTTTGCGCCGTTAAAGTACGAAAAAATGTTGAAAAATGAAATACATTGGTGTAGAATATAAAAAAGACCGAAAAACGAAAGCGAGGATATCCGTATGCAAGCACAGGACACAGACAGAGAAGTGACCTTTTCCGCAGAGGAGCAGAGCGAAGAAGATACAAAACAGATACTGACAACCGTCTACGAAGCGCTTCTTGAAAAGGGCTATAATCCCATAAATCAGATAGTGGGATATCTGCTTTCCGAGGATCCGACATATATAACAAGCCACAGAAACGCGCGCGCGCTCATCCGCAGAATAGACAGGGACGAGCTTATGAACACGATGGTGAAAAAATATCTCGGAATCTGACTTACAATATCATTATAAAGCATACCGCGGTACGATTGCAAGAGTTTTTTATCCGAATGAAGCCGCAGTAAGCAAAACAGGCAGAACTTTTTCGTAAATTTTATCAAAATCGCACGGCGGCAAGGGATTTTCTCCCTTGCCGCATTCTATCGTGAATGCGGGAATTCCGAATTCGTTTATGACCCAATCCTTATATCCGCCGTAGGAGGCGATGCCGTCGGGACGGGAAACCGTATAGCCGGAAACACGCGAAAAGCACTCCGCAAGCATAAGCGAGCCGCGCGGATAACTGCCGAGATAATCGTAATAGATTTCTTCGCCCTGCGTATGAAGCGCGATTGCGGTTTTCAGCTTCGGGGCAAGGAGCCGCGTGAGATTGCACAGCGCGCGCGTTTCGGGTTCGCTTTCGGGATACTGACCGCCGAAGCGCGTCGGACCGCCCGAATATATGCCCATTTCGCGTTCGAGCAGACGACATTTTGCAAAGCCTGCGTCGTAATTGTGATTTAAGTCCACGCCGCGCGCGTTTGCCTGCCAGTGAGTAAAATCCCTTCCGCGCGGATTCATTGATATCAGGCGCGGATATAAAACGTGCTCCTTCGGGAAAGCGCCCTGCTGAATATCTATCCCGTCGGGATTTATGACGGGTACGACAAACATTCTGCGTCTTGAAAATATGTGCTTTACGTCAAAGCCGGCAAGAAAAACGTCGTCGCGCAGCGCTTTTGCGCAGTCAAGCACAAACTTCACGCATATAAGCGCGGTGATATGCTCCGAGCCGTGATGCGCCCCCACGACAAGATGGCACACTTCTCCTTTTCCGAAAGCCATACATTCTATGGGCTGTCCGATAAGGGAATGCCCTATTGTGAAAAGCGATATGCAGGGATATTCCGACGCTGCCGAAAAGCAGCAGCTTCTTATTTTATCGGACGGCGCCGCCGTGCAGAAATCAAAGTCCATATGCCACCCCCAAAAAGAACTCCCGCACTTTTATGATATGCTTTCTGCGGCATATTGCGACGGAAGAAAAATTTTTCGGGCTGATTTGCATTTGCGGTGAGATAAAACGCCTTTGTTATCGACTAATAAGAAAACGGGCAATTATTATAAAGCCTGTACCGCGTATATGTAAAAGTTCACAATAAAATGCTTAAAAACGCCGAAAAATCCTTTTTCGGTTGACAATGTTTGTATATGTGTGGTATATTATTAGTTACCGACGGGGAGGTGAGTGTTATTAAAAATATCAAACAGAAGATATTGCCGTCGCTGCTTTGCGGCGTAGCTGTCGGATTTACTTATATCTTTTTCGGAGCGGCGGATACGTTTGCCGGAAACAGGAAAGAATTTCTTTTTTCCTTTTCCGATTTCGGCGGATATCTTGCGCTTATTGCCGCGGCAATCTCGCTTCTGATAACGCTTTTGCTTCTCATTGCGGACGGAACGCTTTTCCGCGTGCTTTTCGGAATATTTTTCTGGGCGGCGCTTATGGGATATGTTCAGGGAATGTTTCTCAACGTGGGAATGGGTTCGCTTGCAAAGGACGACGTCGGCACGAAAATAGGTACGGGCTTTCTGATATTTGATACCGCGCTGTGGATAATCACGGCGGGATTATGTATTTTGGGAGCGCTTAAAATGAAAAAACACGAAACGATAAAAACAATCGCCATCGTACTTCTGGTAATGATAGTCGGTATGCAGACGGTAGGCTGCGTATCGAACATTCCCAAGCTTACGGACAGACCTGCGCAGACGAGCGCCACGACAAAAGGCGGCTCGTCCTCCGGCTCGGAAACGACCTCGGCCGAAACGACTGTCGAAACAAAGGACGAAAAAAAGGACGAAGACGTAAGAAAATATCTTACCGAAATGGGAATAAACGAGGTTTCCGGCGGCAAAAACATCATAGTTTTTGTGCTTGACCGCTTTGATATCAGCTATTATAACGACGTTGTAAGCGACGATCCCGAATTTTTTTCAAAGCTTACGGGCTTTACCTTTTTTGACGATAACATATCGCTTTTCTCAAGGACATATCCCGGCGTTGCGACGATGATAACAGGTCTTCCGTATATGTACGACAGAAGCGCGGAAAGCTGGCTCGATAACGCCTACGGTACATCGCCCTTCCTTTCGGATCTTAAGGAAAACGGCTACAAGGTGAAGCTTTATACCTCGGATTATTACGGCTACAGAAACGCAAATTCGATGAAGGGAACGGTTGAAAACATTTCAAGCGTCACAAAGTACACTGTAAACGACAGGGCAGGTCTTGTCGGAAATATGATGGCGCTTTCGCTTTACAGATGTCTGCCCTCAGTGCTGAAATCAAGCGTGAGCGTATCAAGCTCGTCGTTTGACAGAGCCGTAAGCTACAACGGCGAGGCGCCTGCGTACAAGATCGACGATCCGCGTCTGCACGAGCTGCTGAAAGACGGGCTTTCCGCGGACGACAGCAAGGGTTCGTATATATTCATTCATATGAACGGCTGTCACCAGCCTTACAATATGGACGAGGACGGCAATCGCGTTGAGAACGGAGCGGCGCTCCCCGCTATCAGAGGCGATTTCAAAATGATATATTCATACATTGACGAAATGCGCCGTCTCGGGGTTTACGAGGATTCGACCATTGTTATAACGGGCGACCATCCGAGCGCAAGGGACGACGGTGAGATTCCCACTCAGCCGAGAATAACCTCGCTTTTCGTAAAGCAGTCCGGAAGAAGCGACGAACCGCTCGAATATTCTCACGCGCAGGTATGTCAGGACAATCTGATAGCCACGCTTGTAAAATCCGCGGGGATAAAAACGGAAAACGACTACGGAAAATCGTATTTTGACATAGACGAAAATGAAAACGTTACGCGTCATCACATTTTTGAGCTTTACGACGCCGGAAAAACAAGACTTATCGACTTTGCCGTAACGGGCAAGGGAAGCGATTTTTCAAACTGGAAAGCAGTTTCGGATATAAACATAGGATCGCTTTACAACTGATCCTGCGACAAAGGAGAACAAATGGATACCCTGATGTATTATATATGTTATCCGCTCGGATACGTTATGAAATGGTGCTGGGAGCTTCTCGGCAATTACGGTCTTGCCATAATTTTATTTACTCTCTGCACAAAGATAATACTTCTTCCCATTTCGGTGTGGGTACACAAAAATTCAATAAAGATGGTTACCATTCAGCCGGATATAAACTTTATAAAAGCAAAGTATTACGGCGACAGGGACAGAATTGCCGAAGAAGAAACGGCGTTGTATAAAAAGATAGGGTACAGTCCGTTTGCGTCGGTAGTGCCGCTGCTTTTGCAGCTGCTGCTTCTCAGCGCGGTGGTTTATATAGTAAAACAGCCGCTTACAAGCATCCTTCACATAAGCGGCGAAACCGTGTCAGCGCTTGCAAAGGGCTTCGGACTTGAAGAGGGCGATCAGCTCGGCATCATACGCATGATACAGTCGGGCGCGGTGCCGGATGCTTCGCTTTCGGCTGTCGCAATGCAGATAAAAGGCTTTGACCTTTCGTTTGTGGGCTTTTCGCTCGGTGCTGAGCCTTATAAGGTTTGGGGAATCTATACGCTTGTTCCCGTTATCGCGGGCGGCTCGTCGCTTCTCCTTTGCCGGGTGCAGAACGCGATAAACGTTCTTCAGGCGGAGCAGAGCAAGCTGAATAAATACGGAATGACGGTGCTTTCCGTAGGGATTTCGCTTTCGCTCGGATTTTTCGTTTATTCGGGAGTGGCGCTTTACTGGGTGGCAAGCAACCTGTTTGCGATAGCTCAGCAGCTTGCGCTAAACGCCGCCATAAATCCGAAAAAATACGTTGACTACGGCAAGCTTGAAGAAAGTCGAGCCGCGCTTGCCGATATAGAACGTCTCGGCGAGAGCAAAAACGATGAAAAAGCAAAGGAAAACGCAAAAAGAGAAAAAGCCGATTACAAACGGTTTTTCAAGATAGTAAACAAGCATTTTGTGATTTACTCCGAACGCAGCGGATTTTATAAGTATTACGAAGCGCTTATAAACAGTCTGCTCAAAAAATCGAATATAACGATTCATTACATAACAAACGATCCGGACGACGCGATATTTGAGCTTGCGAAATCAAATCCGAAGATAAAGCCCTATTACATAGGACAGAAAAAGCTGATAACGCTGATGATGAAAATGGACGCCGACATAGTGGCTATGACGACGCCCGATCTTGACAATTTTTATATAAAGCGCTCGCTTGTCCGCAAGGACGTCGAATATATCTACGTTCCGCACGATATGATGAGCGTTCATATGGGCTTCAGAAAGGCGTCGCTCGATCATTTTGATACGATATTCTGCACGGGAGAGCACGTCGCAAGGGAAGTGAGAAAGACGGAACAGGTTTATTCGCTTCCGCAGAAAACGCTTGTAAAATTCGGATATCCTCTTGAAGAAAAGCTTGAAAAGGCTTATGATGATATGGACAAGACTCCGCACTCAAAAAAAGAAATACTTATCGCGCCTTCGTGGCAGGAGGACAACCTGCTCGACAGCTGCGTCGATAAGCTTATAGAACAGCTTATGTGCGACGAAAATCATATAACCGTCCGTCCTCATCCCGAATATGTGAAAAGATATCCGGAAAAGATAAAGCTGATGACGGAAAAATATTCGGGCGTTCCCGAGGAAAAGCTGAGCTTTGAGCTTGACTTTACGACGAATAAGTCTATATATTCGTCCGATCTTCTGATAACGGATTGGTCGGCTGTTGCGTATGAGTTCTGCTTTTCGACAAAAAAGCCGGTGCTTTTCGTAAATACGAAAATGAAGGTTGAAAATCCCGAATGGGAGAGGATAGGCTGTACGCCGTCAGAAATATACCTCCGCGACAAGGTCGGCGTAGCGCTCGAAAAGAGCGAGCTTGACAAAACAAAAGCCACGGCAAACGAGCTTATGGCAAGCGGAGAAAAGTACAAGGAGAAAATTACAGCGCTTTTGCACGAGCATCTTTATTCATACGGCAGCGGCGGCGATGAAGGCGCAAAATATATTCTTTCGCGGCTCAGCGAAATACAGAAGAAAAAGAAAGATTCATAAGGAGAATTCGGCAATGAAACGTATTAAAATAATTTTATCGGCATATCTTTGTTTGGGCATGATGATATTTGCTTCCGTAAATGCGGCGGCTTATATAGATCCGTCGGTTGTATCGTATGCGGCGCAGGCGATAGCGGGAATAGTTATTGCGGCTGGCGCGGTGTTCTTTGTGTGGTGGAGAAAGGTAAAGAAAAAGGTTTCCAAAAAGCTCGGAATTGACGAAAACGCCGGCAAAGAGGTGGAAGAGGACATAGTTATAAGCGACGAAAAGGAAGAAAGCAACTCCGAAGAGGGCAAGCCCGACGAAACAAACGGCGAAGACAAATAATTACGGTATAGCGCTTCCCGAAAAAAAGCACGGGATAAATTACACGGGAAAGGAAAGAAGATATGCGCGCAATGGTGGAAAGCACGGGGTCGGTTGCATCGGTGATAATTTCCATAGCGGTGATGCTTTTCTGCGGCTTTTTGATGACGCGGATAACAAAGCTGCTCCGGCTTCCGAACGTAACCGCTTATATAGTTGTCGGAATTCTTATAGGACCGTACGTTCTTGATGTGATACCGACAAGAGTAATAGACGGGATGGACTTTTTGCCGGATATAGCCCTTTCGTTTATAGCCTTCAGCACGGGAGAATTCTTCCGGCTGTCAACGTTAAAGAAAAACGGAATGAAGGTAGTCATAATAACGCTTCTTGAATCGCTTGTGGCTACGTTTTTCGTATTCATAGTTACATATTGGGTGCTTGGGATAGACCTTGCTTTTTCCGCTGTGCTTGCGGCGCTTGCCGCCGCTACCGCTCCGGCTTCGACCATGATGACGATACGTCAGACAAGGGCAAAGGGCGATTTTGTCGATACTCTTCTTCAGGTTGTCGCCCTTGACGACGTAGTGGGACTTCTGGCTTACAGCGCGGCGATATCAATCGCGCTCGCCTCGTCCGCTACGGGAGGCTCTGCCGGCTTTGAAAGCGTGATAAAGCCGATAATTCTCAATCTTGTCGTGCTTGCGCTGGGAGGACTTTTCGGGCTTGCGCTGAAATTCCTTATGAACAAGCGCTCCACGGACAACAGACTTATAGTTTCCGTGGCGCTGCTTTTTACTTTCTGCGGAATATGCGCCATGATGGATATCTCGCCGCTTCTGGGCTGTATGTCGATGGGAATGGTTTACATAAACACAACCGACGACGACAAGCTTTTCAAGCAGCTCAACTACTTCAGTCCGCCGATACTTCTTTTGTTTTTCGTAAGGTCGGGCGTGACCTTTGACCTCGGCGCGCTTGTAAATACTTCGTCTGCTGTCGGCGGCGTACCGCTTCTGCTTGTCGGCGTACTTTATTTCTTTGTAAGAATAATCGGCAAATATGCCGGCTCGTTTATTGGCTGCGCCCTTGTCGGAAAGGACAAAAAGGTAAGAAATTATCTCGGACTTGCGCTCATTCCTCAGGCGGGGGTTGCAATCGGACTTTCCGCTCTCGGCGCGCGTATGCTCGGCGGAGAAACAGGCAACGCGCTTGAAACAGTTATTTTGGCGTCGAGCGTGCTGTATGAGCTTATAGGTCCTGCGGCGGCAAAGCTTTCGCTGTATCTGTCGCATTCGTATTCGACAAAGCTTGAAGAAATAACAAGCGACGTGCCGCTTACAAGCGACGGCGTTCCGAAAACTCCAGTCGAGATTCTGACGGAGAGAATAAAGAAAATTCAAGCCGAGCTTCCCGCTCACAGCGAGCCTGCGCCGTCCGAAGAGGAGCAGGCGTTCCTTGAGGCGGCGGAGGAGCAGTATGCGGCAATGGGCGCTATGGGACGCCGGCGCGGCTTTATAAACAGAAAGTAAAGGAGATTACAAAATGATTTACGATCCTATTGCGGAAATGCTCGGCGGATGGTCGTCGGAGCTGGGACTCTGGTCTGTGGTGTTCAGAATATTTATTTCGCTTGTTCTGTCCGCCATAATAGGCTGTGAAAGGTCGAGCAAAAGACATTCGGCGGGGCTGAGAACCTTCATAACAATATCCCTTGCGTCAACGGTATCGATGCTTGTTGACCTTGCGCTTATGGGCAATACTGGAATAAAGCTTCCGCTGCTTTCTGCGGCAACGATAATTTCTTCTGCGATGATAAGCGGAAATTCCGTGCTTTTCAGCTCAAGAAATCAGATAAAAGGACTTACAACCTCGGCAGGACTCTGGGCCTGCGGCATAGTGGGACTTTCCGCCGGCGCGGGACTTTATACTCTTACCATTGTCGCTTTTGTGACAATACTTCTCAGCTTTTCATTCTTTATGCGTATAGAAATATTCCTTAAAAACCGTTCAAATCACTTTGAAGTGCATCTTGAACTCAAAAACAAGAGCAATCTTCAGGATTTTGTAACGACCATCCGCGAGCTCGGACTGAGAATAGACGATATCGAAGCAAATCCCGCGTATCTCAACTCCGGACTCAGCGTTTATACGGTAGCCATTACGATAAGCTCCGACGAGCTTAAAAAATATAAGACGCATGCGGAAATTATCGAGGCGCTGCGCACTCTCGACTACGTTTACTATATCGAAGAAATGAGATAACGGATAAAAAACCGAATATAATAAGAGCTTCTCGCAAGGAAGCTCTTTTCATATTTGAAATGTTCACAAAGAAAATGTATTATATTTGAGGAAAGCTTTGTTTCCCGACAAAAAAGACATAAAAACAGAGAAGAAACGGGCTTTTGCGACTATAATAAAAAAAATCCGGCAAAAATTTTTATAAAAAATGAAACCGTTCCGCAAAAAAACTGTATATAGGGATAGGAGCGCATAAGAGCAGGAGGTGAAAACGTGGAGGATTTGCAGATAATCGATCTGTATTTTGACAGAAACGAAACGGCAATAATCGAAACGGAAAAAAAGTACGGGTCGTATTGTATGAAAATAGCGATGAACATTCTTGAAAGTGAGCCCGACAGCGAGGAATGTATAAACGATGTCTGGCTGAAAGCATGGAATTCGATCCCGCCGAACCGTCCGCAGAGTCTTGCGGCGTATCTCGGGAAGCTCGCGCGGAATATTTCAATAAACAAATATAAAATGAAATATGCCGGAAAACGAGCCGAAGGAGAATTCGCGGTTTCCCTCGATGAGCTAGACGAATGTGTTCCGGGAGGTGAAATCATGGATACGGAGGAGCAGGCAAGGCTGATAGGAAAAAGCATAAGCGAATTTCTGCACACGCAGAAGGAGCTTACGCGCAAGGTTTTTGTCTGCAGATATTTTTACTGCGATCAGGTGTCCGAACTTGCCGAAAGATTTGATATCAGCGAAAGCCACGTCAAATCATTGCTGTTCCGCACGCGCCTGAAATTAAAAACGCATCTTGAGCGGGAAGGGATCACGGTATAGAAATGAAAAAAGAATATATGAAAAATGAAATTCTTGCAAGAGCTATCACCGAGATAGACGATGACCTGCTTGCAGAGGCGCACGAGCCCGTAAAAAAGAAAAAGCCGGACTACCGCGTAATAATTACAAGATATGCGGCGGCTGTCGCGGCGTGCTTTGTGCTTGTGTTTTCGCTTGTTTTCTTCGGAAATTACGGAAGAGACGGCGGACTTGACATAAGCGTAGACGGGCAGATTGTTTCGGCGGAAGGCGACAAAATAACGCTGCCGCTCATCTCCGCTCAGACGGAAGACCCGTCCGCACGGAACGTGAAAAAAATGACGGTTCCCGTAAAGATAAACGCAGACGGGAAAACCGCTTTTGTCACGGCGTCTGAGGGCGGAGCGATACGCACCGAAAGCGGAGAAGAATGCGAAACGCTCAAAATAAAAATCGGCACCGACATCGAATGGGTGGTTGACATTTCGCACGAAAGCCGGTTTGAGCTGACGGTAACGTCAAAAAAGCAAACACTTATAATCCGAGCCTTCTATGACAGCGAACAGGAATGTATGATTTTGTCCGCTGCGGAGGGCAAAAACTGAAAAACATTTAATAGAAAAGGGAAAAATCAAAATGAAAAAAATTATTGCACTTTTGCTTGCAGGCATTATGCTTGCTTTTACACTCGCGCTTGTTTCCTGCGGAAATAAGGAAAACCCGGGCGAATCGACAAACGGCACAACGACAGAAGCAACAACCACCACTACGACAACAGAAGCAACCACTACAACAGAGAAAACGGAAACTCCCGTTACTCCCGCTTATACAAGCGCACTTGACCTTTTCAACAAAATCTGGGCTTCCTATACGGACGATGAAAAATTCCCCTGCGGCGGCGGTGACGCGGAAAACGGCTCGGAGGACGGTCCCGGCGTTTTCGATACGGAAAACGAAGAAAGCAGAGAATCGCTCAAGGTCTACACGCACATTACGGACGAGCTTCTCGGAACGGTTACAAACGACGTGGCAACGCTTATGCATATGATGAACACAAATACGTTCAGCTCCGCGATTTTCCGTCTCAAAGACGCTTCGACGGCGGAAAAGTTTGCTGCCGACTACAACACCGCAATTCAGAACACGCGCTGGATGTGCGGCTTTCCGGACAGAGTCACTGCGGTTTCCGTCGGCGAATATATCATAGTTGCGTTCGGCGACGCGGAACTGGTTTCGACCTTCAAGGCAAAATGTCTTGCCGTCGATACGTCGGCTAAGGTTCTTCTTGACAACGCCATAGACGGATAACCGAAATCAAAAAGTATGAGCGGCACCGCTTGTGCGGTGCCGCAGCTATGTAAAAAGGTGGATTTATGTTATTTTCAAGTATTCCGTTTTTATATTATTTTCTGCCGTGCGTGATATTGCTTTATCTTGCGGCTCCGCGGTTTCTTAAAAATACGGTACTGTTGCTTTCAAGCCTTGTGTTTTACGCTTGGGGCGAGCCGAGATACGTTATATGGATGATACTTTCCATTGCGCTCGGATATATTTTCGGACTTCTGATAGAGCGCTTCAAGGAAAAGCGCGGCATATCAAAGCTGTTTATGATACTTTCGGTTGTCAGCAGTCTTGCCGTGCTGGGATATTTCAAATACGCAGATTTCTTTATTTCAAATATCAATGCTGTTACGGGACTTTCGATTCCACTTCTCAAAATCACACTTCCCGTCGGAATAAGCTTTTATACCTTCCAGATACTCAGCTACACGGTTGACGTTTACAGGGGCGATGTTGCCGCGCAGAAAAATCCCATAGATCTTGCCACATATGTTGCGCTTTTTCCGCAGCTTATCGCAGGGCCTATCGTGCGTTATTCCGATATAGCGCAGCAGCTTAAAAGCCGCAGTCATTCATTTGAAAAAATATCCGCCGGAATGGGCAGATTCATACTGGGTCTTTCAAAGAAAATACTGATAGCAAATACTCTCGGCGAGCTTTGTGATATTTTCAAAGGCTCGGGCGATAAATCCGTGCTGTTTTTCTGGCTTTATGCCGTGGCATATACGCTTCACATCTATTTCGATTTCTCCGGCTACAGCGATATGGCGATAGGTCTCGGAAAGATATTCGGCTTTGATTTTCTTGAAAACTTCAATTATCCTTATATTTCGGGCAGCGTTACGGAGTTCTGGCGCAGATGGCATATGTCGCTGGGCTCATGGTTCCGCGACTATGTTTATATTCCGCTCGGCGGAAACAGAGTAAGCAAGGCGCGTCATCTTTTCAACATTTTCGTCGTATGGATGCTCACGGGAATGTGGCACGGCGCCGCATGGAACTTCATAGTATGGGGAGTTTACTTTGCGGTAATACTGATGGTAGAAAAGCTGTTTTTGCTGAAATATCTGAAAAAAAGCAAGGTGATAAGTCACGTTTACGTACTGCTGCTTATAGTGATAAGCTTTGTTATCTTTGACGCGGCAAGCATAAAGGACGCCTTTTCTTACATCGGCGCGATGTTCGGCGCGGGAGATTATCCGCTTGTTTCAACGGAGTTTATCTATTATCTGCGCAGCTACGGCGTGGTGCTTCTTGTCGGAATTATCGGCTCTACGCCGCTTCCGAAGCTTGCTGTAAATAAGATAGACGAAAGCAAGGTCGGCGGAAAGGTAATGACTTTCCTTGCACCCGTGGTGCTTTGTTTGTTGCTTGCGGTATGCACGGCTTGCCTTGTGGACGGCTCATACAATCCGTTCCTTTATTTCCGCTTCTGACGGAGGTATGTTATGAATAAAAAAGTAAAAAGTATAATATCCTTTGCGATGCTCGCCGTGTTTTTTGCCACGATGGTCATCGCCTGCTGGGCGATGCCCTCAAAGCAGTATTCCGACAGCGAGCGCAGAGAGCTTGCCCAGCTTCCGAAGGTCGATATAAAGACGCTTCTTGACGGCAGCTTTATGACAAAGTTTGAATCCTACACGCAGGATCAGTTTCCTCTGCGTGAGAAGTTCAGAACGCTGAAAGCCATGATGAGCTACTACGTTTTCCGACAGCTTGACAACAACGACATTTATATAAAGGACGGCTATGCGGCAAAGATAGAATATCCGCTGAATGACAAATCGCTTGATTATGCCGCCGGAAGATTTGAATACGTCTACAAAAAATATATGGAGGGAAAAGCCTCCGGCGTATATCTTTCGATAGTTCCGGACAAAAGCTATTTTCTTGCGGACAAGGGCGGATATCTTAAAATGGATTACGAAAAGCTTGTAGCCGAAATGAAAGACAAAATGACCTATGCGCAGTATATAGACATAATGAACACGCTTGAAATTTCAGACTATTACAAGACAGACACTCACTGGCGGCAGGAAAAGCTTGTCGATACGGCAAGGACGCTTGCCTCGGGAATGGGCGTAACGCTTGCCGCTCAGTACAGGGAAAACACGCTTGACAACGCTTTCTACGGCGTTTATTACGGTCAGGCGGCGCTCCCGATGCCTGCGGAAACGATAAAATATCTTACAAGCGATATTCTTGACGGCTGCATAGTCACAAATTACGAAACGGGTAAGAAAGCAACCGTGTACGATATGGAAAAAGCATACGGCAAGGACCCTTATCAGATGTTTCTTTCGGGCTCGGTATCGCTTATGACGATAGAAAATCCGAGCGCGACGACGGACAAAGAGCTTATAATTTTCCGCGATTCGTTCGGAAGCAGTATAGCGCCTTTGCTTGTCGAGGGCTATGCGAAGATAACGCTTGTCGATATACGTTATATCAATCCCGATTATCTCGGCAGATTTGTAAGCTTTGAGGGGAGCGACGTTCTGTTCCTTTACAGCACGCTTGTTCTCAACAACAGCGAAACAATAAAATAAAAAGCAAAAGGCACTGTAAAATAACGTTTTTACAGTGCCTTTTCGTCAGCTTACCGTTCCGCCGCGAAATGCGCGGTTTATTTCGGCAAGCTCCTTTTTACCTTCTATATATTCACGATATATTTCAAATGCGTCGCCGCAGCCTATGCCGTCGCATCCGGAGCAGCCGCTGCAGCCCTCGCTTCCGAGCGAGCGTAAAACTATCTCCTTGCGCTGCTCGCGCGTTGTGTTTCTGATAAGATATTTTTCGTTTTTTTCCATACAAAAAGCACCGCCCCCTTTCGGATAAAGCTTTACCCGCGCGGCGCTTTTTTATTCGCTGCATCAGATTAAAACAAAATCCGCCTTTGCCGATAGCTTTGCCTCCGCTCTGTATGAAATATAATCCGCGTCGGCAAGTCTTTTGTCAAGGTTCATTTTCCCGAAGATGCCTTTTGAAATGAAATTATCCGAAAGGAAGTTTATTCCGTACCTTATAAATCTTGCCCCGGGGAATTCGTCCTGGCTATAGTGAATTTCGTTTCCGTCAAAAATCAGCTTTATCGTTTTCGAGCAGGGCGTTTCGATAAAGTCAAGCTTTATTTTAAGCACGGGAAGATAATCCTCGTTTTCGGCAAATCTGCCGTGAACGGCAACCCTGAACGGAAGCTCTCCGAGCTTTATTTCGGTTTTTTCATAATTGGAAAATCCGACCGGCACGGAAATTACGTCGTCGCCTTCAAAGAAGGAAACGATAAATTTTCCGTCCTTTGTTTCAAAGCCTATTTTTTCAAGACCCTTGCCGAAGGTGTTTCCGCAGACCTGAAGCGCCACCGGGAAAACGCTTATCGACGTGGTTTTTCCCTCGGAAAGCGCGCAGAATCTGCCGTCAAGCTCTTCTATCATTTCGGACGCCTGCTTTCTGTCCTTGCGCGCCGCAAGAAAGCCTTCGTAGCGGAAATCCTTTCTTGCAAGACGCTTTATCATTGCGTCAAGGGAAGGAGTATCGTCGCGGACGGGAGCGTTTGGAGAGTCCGACGAGAAATATTTTTCGCATATGCGGCAGAATGGCGACTGCTGGAAAAATTCGCAGTTGCCGGCGTTTGCCGTGATTATTGTATTTGTGTTTCTGAAGCAGAGCATATTCTGTCCGAACATGCCGTTGAACAGGAACGAGTCGGAATTTCTGCCCACCCAGATCTGATAGCCGTAATCGAAATCGCCGTAATCCTCGGGAGCTTTGGCGTGCGCTCTCGTCGCGCGGGTTATATAGCTTTTCGGAATAAGACGCTTTCCGTTCCATACGCCGCCGCAAAGCACAAGCTGACCGAGCTTTGCCATATCCTCGGGACAGATGTAAAGTCCCCAGCCGCCGCATTCCGTTCCAAGCGCGCTCTTTTCCCAGAATATATTATTTATGCCGAGCGGCTCAAACAGCCTCGGGCGGAGATATTCGGTTACGGTAGCCCCGCTTTTGTGACGTACTATGCAGGCGAGCATATAGGTGTTCAGGCTGTTGTAGAAAAACGTTTTTCCTATGCTGCCGAACGGCACTATGGTAAAGAATTCTTTTTCCCAGTTTTCCTCTACCGCCGCGCCTATTTCATTGAAGCATGAGCTTGACCGCATCGTGAGAAGATCTTCGACGGTGAGCTTTTCGTACCGTTTTTTCGTTATGGGATTTATATCGGGAATTATATCCACCACTTTTTCGTCAAGGGTAAGAAGCTTTTCGCCTATGAGTATTCCTATCGCAAGGGATATCACGCTTTTACATTCCGAAAAGGTTGACTGCGGAAGCGTCGCCTCATACGGACCGAACATAGCCTGATCTATGAGTTTTCCGTCTTTTATTATTGTGACGCCGTGAACATCGACATCTCGGTTTTCGTAAAGCTCGCGGAGAAATTCCGCTATTCTTCCGGACGGTATTCCTACCTCCTCCGGCTTTGCGCGCTCAAACGGCTGCTCTGTCGCCGTGTTTTTCGGCGCGGCTTTCAGAATGGGGCTTTTTGTCGTTGCCGTGACGGGAACCTTCGGATCGGTAAGACGCTTTATATATTCTATTGCTTTTGACGGATATGTTATTCCCATGTTATATCCTCCTGAAATTTTTACTTTCATTTATTATTTTACCACCGATTTTTTCATTTTACAAGGCTGTGTTGACATTTTGCTTTGCAATTGATATAATTTATATGCGATATTGACAATTGCGCGGTTTTGCGGTAAAGTTAATTGACTGCGAAAAACGGAAAAGGAGGGACTGCGCTTATGCTTTCCGATGCAAAATGGATATGGCTCGACGAGAGCGCCCATGCAGACGGTATATCCGCCGGCGGCGGATATTGCGTAGCTGAGATTTCAAAGGCTTACAGGCTGATGAAAACGGGCGTAAGGCTTCGTGTGCAGGTGTCGGCGGATACCGTATACAAGCTTTGGATAAACGGAGCGTTTGTCGGCTCGGGACCTGTATATCCGCTTGACAAAGCAAGCTTTTATTCCGAATATGAGCTTCCTTCCGCGCCCGATACGCTTCTGATAAAGGCTGTGGTGAGAAAAACCCCCGAAAGCGAGGCTGAAAGCTCGCACGGAGAGGGAGGGTTCATACTTTCGTGCGATATAGAATATGACGACGGAACACTTGAAAGCATCTGCACCGATGAAAAATGGGATATAAGATATCTGCCGTGCCATATAAGCGATACCGAAACCGATTTTACCGTCGCGCCCTGCGAATGGGAAAAGGCCGTTGCGGTAAATTATCCGGCGGCGCTTGTAAAATCGCCGATTCCGCCGCTGTCTGAGCATATTGTGCTTCCCGATCCGCAGGAGATGTATGTTTGCCCGAAACATTCGATGGCGCGCTTCTGCGTCGCTTTTCCGACGCTTCTTACCGCTTATCCCGTGCTTTCCGCGGACGGCGACGATTACGAAATAACCCTTGAGCTTGCGGAGGAGGGCGATGTCCCCGCGCGCACGGAAACAATTCACGCCTGCGGCAGAATAAATTATGCTTCGATTCAGTACACGGGCGTTTCAAAGCTGATAATAAACGTTACGAACAACGGAAAAAGCGATGTGAAAATCTTTGACGTACAGCTTATCCGCAGCGAATATCCGATCATCAGAAAAGCGGCGTTTTCCTGCTCGGACGGGGAGCTTTGCTCGATATGGCAAAACTGCGTCGGGACGCTTGAAAACTGTCGCAGAGATTCTTATATCGAAAGCCCCACAAGCAAAAAGTTCATATCCGCGATAAGAGATATCCGCCTTGAAGCGCTGTTTTCTCAGGTTGCGTTCGGAGATGTATCGCTTGCGCGGTTCGATATACTAAAGCTTTCCGAAAGAATAAAAAAATCCGCCGGAGAGCTTGAAAACTCGGCGGGACTGCTTTCGTTTGTGCCGATGATATGGGATTATTATATGTACACGGGCGACGCCTCGATTTTTGAGGCTGCGGAGGATGCGCTGACGACGCTTCTCGATACGTTCGACTCCTACCTTTCGGACGCGAAAATAATAGACACTCCGCCCGATTACGCTCCGGTGGACAGTATGAAAACGGGCAGCTATTCCCTTGAAAATCCGCCGAAGGCGCTCGGTCAGGCTGTGGTCACGGCACTTTACTGCAAAGCGCTCGATATTGCGTCGAAAATTTATGCCGAAACAGGCAACAACAAGCTTCGCACTGCGTACAGGCTTCGCGCCGACGCCGTGAAAAAAGGCTTTGAGGCGGCGTTTTTTGACAGAGAACGTCAGCTTTGCTTTGCAGGTCTTTCGACAAAGGACAAAAAGCCGTGCCGCGCTCCGAAAAACACGGGAAGAAAATACTACACGCGCCATGTGAATATTCTTGCGTCGCTCTACGGACTGTGCGACAGCGTTTCGTCAAAGCAGATAGCGCTGAGAGCCGCCTCGGACAAGTCGCTCGGAGATGTTCAGCCGGCGTTTGCGGCGTACCTGCTCGAAACCGTTTGGCAATACGGACTTTTTGAAAAATACGGTATGAATATTATCCGTCGCTGGAAGGATTTCGGTGATAAATGCAAAAACGGCGTCGGCAGGGAATGGAACAGCGAGGGGAAAGGCTTTTGCTACGGCGGAGGATGCGCTCCGGCATATTATCTGCCGCTCGCGCTTCTCGGGTTTGAAATGGTTCGCCCGGGCTTTGAGGAGATAAAGCTTGCTCCGCGCCTTTACGGTCTTGAAAGTGCAAATGTCAGCATTCCGACTCCCTACGGCTACATAACCGTCGATATGGAAAGAGGCAAGCCTGCCGATATAAAAATTCCGAGCGAGATAAAATATACTATTGTATAAAACAAAAAATCCGCTTGGCATAAGGATAATTATAAAACAGAAAAGGAAGTTTGCATATGAAGTGCGAAAAAGTAATGCTTAAAAAGCTCTGTCCTCTGGCAAAGGTTCCCGTGTATTCGAGCGATTTTGCCGCGGGCGCTGATCTTTACGCCGCGACGGACAGCGACATTGTCATAGCTCCGGAGCAGACGGTGATGGTCGGCACGGGAATTGCCGTTCAGATTCCCGACGGACTTGTGGGGCTTGTTTATGCGAGGAGCGGACTTGCGTCAAAGCGCGGAATTGCTCCGGCAAACAAGGTCGGAGTTATAGACTCGGACTATCGCGGAGAGATAATCGTTTCGCTTCACAATCATTCGGGACAGCCTCAGACAATCTCCGCGGGAGAAAGGATAGCCCAGCTTGTGATAGCTCCTTATATCCGCGCGGAATTTGAGGAAAGCGATACTCTCGATGAAACAAAAAGAGGCGCGGGAGGCTTCGGCTCTACCGGAACAAAATAAAAAAACGCAAAACAAAAAGCTCCGCTTTGAAAAGCGGAGCTTTTTGTTTTATACGAAAGTATAATATGCGAAAAATCAAGACGGCGTCAGTCAAATATAAGGTCGTCCTTAAAGGCTTCCCACCTGCGATAGCCGTCGCTGCCGGGCTCGCCGGCATAGTAGCGCGGACAATCCTTTCCGTTTACATCGTAATGGCGGATAACGTTTTCTTTTGAAATTCCGTATTTTTTGCAAAGCCAAGAAACAAGCTTCACAAGCGAATTATATGTAGCCTCGTTGAATTTTCCGTCGGCTGTCGGGTGGCACACTTCGATTCCTATTGAGTAATAATTCACCTTTCCCGCGTGATACGAAACCTCGTCTATTGGCATGCACTGAATTATTTCTCCGTCAAGACCTACGATGAAATTTGAGCTTGCGTCGCGTTCGCCGGACGTTGCGTAGTTGTTAAAGCAGCTCCAGTTCTGCTCCGCCGTGGAGGACGGATTTGCGACGTAGTGAACGACTATTTGCGTTGTGGCTGTACGCTTGTGCCCGACACGCGAATGAGGATTTATCGGCAGATCTTTTTCTTCTATCAGCTTTTTCATTTCCTCGTCCGTCGGTACGCGCGAGGTCGGAGCGGCGGTTTCCCGCGGCGTCGATGTTGACGTTGATGTGGAAGGTTTGGCTTCCGTTGTCGTCGTTGTGACGGCACTCGTCTGCGCCGTTGTCTGCGTGGTCGTGGTTGCAACCGTTGACGTTCCGGACGATGCGGTGGTTTCGTGCGCTTCCTCAAAGGGCGAAGTCAGATTTATGATAAATGCCGCAGCCACAATTATAACAGTAAGCCCCAGAACCCTGAAAAATCCGACCGAGCCGCCGCTCGATCTTCCGTTTTCTCTGAAGCTTTTATTTTTCTTCATGCGCGCCTCCTCTCATATCAACTCGATTAAAATTATACCATGGAAAGACGGGTGTGTCAATCAGCTCTCGCTTTTTTCGTAAACCGCTATGCAGAATTCGACGCGCGTGTCGAGCGAGGTGAGCGCGTCAAGCTTTTTTCTGTCCTTTTCGGAGGTTTTGTAGCAGTACGGCGTCATTGTGAAAAGGTCAAGAATTTCGCTTTGCGAAGCCAGCTGAATACGGTACGAAAGCTCCTTTTTATACATGAGTGTAAAACCGGAAAAGTCAAGCGTGTCAATGACATTTTCGTATGGCGCATCATAGATGGCTTCCTTGAGCTCCCACAGATGACGGGCAAGAGGGAACACCCTTATCATCTTTGCGTCGGGTGCGGAAATTCTTGAAAATTCCTTCGGCTCGTGCGGAGCGAAAAGGTTGAGAATAAGGTCTGCGGATTCGTCTGCCAGCGGGAGCGAAAACGCGCTTGCGACAGCAAGCGATATTCCGCAATTGCGTTTTCCCGCGGCGTCGAGAGCCTTTTTGGATATATCTATTCCGTATATGTCGCACGGAATGTTTTTTTCTTTCATTGCACGGGCGATATGTTCCGTGTAGTAGCATTCGCCGCAGCCGATGTCGGCTATCACGCCGCCGTGCGAAATAAGCCCGAGCGCGATATCGCAGACTTCGCTGCGGAGCCTGTCATAATGCCCGAGCGAGAGAAAGCGCGTCCGCGCCGACACCATTTCGCTGTCGTCGCCGTGACGTTTTTTCGACGACGCCTGCGACATCAGCAGATTTACATATCCGCGGCGGGATATGTCGTAGCTGTGCCCGAGAGGGCACTTCATCTGCGAATCGTGTCTTTCAAGTCTTTGTCCGCACACGGGACAAGTGAATTCCGACATATGCTGCTCCTTTGAAATATACAAAAGTATAATATCTGAAATTACCTGTATCTGTCGAAGATTATTACGGTTCTGCCTCGCTTGGATACGCCGTCCGACGATATGATTTTTGCCTTGCCCATTCCGCGCAGAACTATTTTATCGCCGTCTTTTATCGGGGCGTCGGGCTTCGATGCTTTTATGTCGTTTACAAAGGCAATACCTGCCGACACTGCTTCCTCCGCCTTCGATCGTGAAAGAGAATATATTGCCGAAAGCACGCAGTCGAGCCGCATGGAAGCGACCGTGTCGCGCATACGTTCGACGTTTACCTCCGGAAAAACAACCTCGGAAAGCGGAATTTCGCGCACGGAAAGTGCGGCTCTTCCGGCTTTTTCGTAATGAGAAATCAAAAACCCGACCATCTGCGGAAGTACGAAAATGTCAGCAAAAGCTTCCGAAACGAGAATATCGCCTGTGGCTTCGCGCGTTATTCCGAGCGCAAGCATCGAGCCTAAAATGTCGCGGTGAGAAAGCTGCGGCGAGCCTTGCGCCCACGTGCATCTCACGGCTTTGACGGGCTGATCCTCGCTTTCGTCGAAAAAATACGACGGAAACATTTCGTCCGGATAAAAATCGGGTACAAAGGCGCATATAACTCTTTCGGCGTTTTCGTAGCCTCCGAAAAATACCGCGCGCGCTTTTTCGGCGGCGCAGAAACGCTTTGCCTCCGACAGAGAGGCTGCGTCGAGAAAGTGCGTGCTCTGAATACAGTCGCGCTCACGACAGTGGCGGAGCTTGTCCGAAAGGTGAGAGATAAGCACGTCTTTTTCGGTCATATGTATATCCTCCCGACAAAAATAATACAAAAGTATAAATTATCGAAAATCACGCCGGTGTCGAGCTTTTTCAAATTACAGCCTGACGGTTTCTCCGCCTTTTATTTCAAGCGCGGAGCCGTCCGAGCTTACCCATACGGAAATCGCCGACGGATTGAAAATTGTCTTTTGATCCTGTGATACGATAAGCGCGCGTCGGGCGGTTATGTAATCGCAGATTTCTATATTCGTCGCATACCAGACGTCCGGCAGGCCGGAAAGCGAAGCGCACATTTCTTCGGCAAGCTGCCAGTTGTCTGCACGATCGAATTCAAAGCTGTGTCCCCAAATATCGATAAGTCCGCCGTAGCTCCACGACTGATTTATCCACGCGTTTTTGAAGCTTTCTATAATTTTCGGTGCTGCCGAATGATGACAGGTGGGATTCCAATCAAGAAAGTCCGCCGGAATCGACAGTCCGCCCGTGGAGCCTGCGTTGCGTGAATATGCTATGCCCGCTGCCTTCATCGCCGTTACCGTATCGGTATTTTTTCCGCCGTAGGGAAGCGACATTCCGCGCACGAGCGTTCCCGAAAGGGCTTCAAGCTCGGTACGGCAGCGCGTTATTTCTTCAAGCTGAGCGGAGACCGGCATTCCGACAAGATGCGGGTGCGAATAAGTGTGCCCCGATATTTCGTGACCGGAATAAAGCGTTTTTACTTCGTCTGAGGAAATTACCGTGTCGCCGCCGAATCTTGACGGTATAAGGTGAAACGTCGCTTTGAGATTATATTTGTTGAAAAGCGCGACAAGTCGCCTGTCGGCGATGTTTCCGTCGTCATAGCTGAAGGTTACGGCGAAATGCTTTCCGCCCGGGTATCTGTCGTATTTTATCATATCGTCACCGTCGATATTCTGGGAATTTCAAGCGGCTGATCGTCAACCGAAATCCACAGGTCTATATCCGTGGGATTGTAAAACGTCTTTCCGTCGGCTGAGCGGCGGAGCGCTTTGAGGGCGTTTACGTAATCGTAAATTTCTATGTTTGTGGCAAACCATATGCCGTCCGCGTCGTCCGCAAGGGAGGCGAGCACGCCTTCGAGCTGCTGCCACTGAACAGGATAGTCTTTATTGTCAAGCTCGTAGCTGTGTCCCCATATGTAAAGCACGCCGCCCGCGCGCCATATCGCCTTTTCAACGTTGTAAAGAAATTTTTTCACATACGGCTCGCACTCGTTGTGGTGCGTGGTGGGATTCCATATTCTGAAATCGGACGGAAGCTCAAAGCAGTTTGAGGCGGTTGCCGTCCTGCCGTAGACAAGGGAAGCGGTTTTCATTGCGGCAAAGGTCGTGTCCGGACTGTAAGTGCCGAACGGATACGCAAGTCCGCGCACGATTCTGCCCGTGGCGTCTTCTATTATCTGCCTGTCGCGGATAAGCTCCTCGTACTGATCCTGAACGGACATTCTTTCAAGATGCGGGTGCGAATATGTATGGCAGGCGATCTCGTGACCGTCGTAAAGGTCTTTAAGCTCGGCAGTCTTTATTCCCGTTCCCTCGGCTTTTACAAGCGATGAGGAAATAAGGTTGAACGTGCATTTTGCGCCGTACTTGTTGAAAAGTCCGACAAGGCGTCTGTCCGCCGCGCCGCCGTCGTCATAGCTGAAGGTTGCGGCATAACGCTTGCCGCCTGCATATCTGTCGTATTTTATCATAAACAAAATTTCCTTTCAGAAAAATATTTCGGTTATTTTCTGTGTTTGGCTGATTTTCCGGCTTCTTTGACAAGGCGCTCTTCCTTGTTTGCCATCGCTTTGAATATTCCGCCGCACGAAGAATCGCCCAGAGCTTCGGACAGGCATCTGCAAAGTCCCGACGTCGTCGGGAACACTATCAGGGTATCGCTGCATTTGTATTTGCGTGCTTTTACCTGCGGTATCGGCTCTGTCGATACGATTACGCAGTACTTTCCGGCTTTGTAAATGTCGGCGCGAGGATCGTCCTCCGCTTTATAAAACGCCGTTTTTGAGTATTTTATTTCACTTATCGGAACGGAATGTTTTTTTGCAAACGCACATTTCCACGTTACCGAATCATCGGTGACAACAAGCTTTTCCGAGCATTTTTTCCACATCTGCGGCAGACCTATCGCGCAGAAAACGCAAAGAAGCACGAGCAGTGAAATGCTTGAAACGAGAAAACGCCCTTCCTTGTAGCGCAGATATGCGCAAAAGGACAAAGCTATCGTCGCTATGCACGCGCAGACGACGGCAATCAAAAGAATTCGTCCGAGCGCGGAGAGTACGGGGTGATTTCTGAATACCTTTTTCATTTTACACAGTTACCTTTCGGATGGTTTTTGAAAATCAAACAAATATATTTTACAGCAAACGGCGTATCTTTTCAAGCGTTTTGAAAAATATGTGAAAAAACTTTAACATACGGCTCATTTATATGCTATAATATTCATGCTGTAAGATTAAAAATGAGCGAAAAGGAGGCTTTTCACGGTTTGAAAAAGATAATGGCGGTTTTCGGAACACGACCGGAGGCTATAAAAATGTGTCCCGTGATAATCGAGCTGAAAAAGCGGAAAGACGTTGATTTATACGTTTGTGTAACGGGACAGCACAGAGAAATGCTCCGATCGGTGCTGGATATTTTCGGTGTGAGCGCCGACTGCGACCTTGACATAATGAAATCGGGGCAGACGCTTTTCGACATAACCTTTTCGATTACCGAAAGGCTGAAAGCGGTGCTTGAAAGGGAAAAGCCCGACGTTGTGCTTGTTCACGGCGATACGACGAGCGCCTTTGCGGCGTCGCTTGCCTGCTTTTATATGAAGATACCCGTGGGGCACGTCGAGGCGGGACTCCGCACATATGACGTTTACTCTCCGTATCCGGAGGAATTCAACCGCCGCGCGATAGACATAACGGCGGAATATCTTTTTGCGCCGACAAAGCTTTCCGCCGAAAATCTTCTGCGCGAGGGCGCGGACGAAAGAAAAATATCCGTGACGGGAAACACCGCCATAGACGCGATGAAATACACGGTAAGAGAAGGCTATTCTTCTCCCGTCACCGAATGGGCGAAAGACAGCAGAATGATACTTCTTACGGCGCACAGGCGCGAGAGCATAGGCAAAGCGATGCGCGAAATGTTCGGCGCGGTGCGCAGAATAGCGGACGAGTTTGAAGACGTGAGAATAGTTTATCCCGTTCATCCGAATCCGCAGGTGAGAAAAGCCGCAGGCGAGATGCTTTCCGGTCGCGAAAGGATAAAGCTTATAGAGCCGCTTGACGTCTGCGGTTTTCACAATCTTATGGCAAAAAGCTATCTTATTCTTACCGACAGCGGAGGAATTCAGGAGGAAGCGCCGTCGCTTGCAAAGCCCGTGCTTGTCCTGCGCGACGTCACCGAGCGTCCCGAGGGAATAAAAGCCGGAACGCTTAAGCTTGCCGGAACGTCCGGAGAAAGCATTTATTCCGCGTGCAAAAATCTGCTTTGCGATAAAGCCGAGTACGAAAAAATGGCATGCGCAAAAAATCCCTACGGCGACGGGAAAGCGTCGGAACGTATAGCGGACGTGCTTTTGCGCGACAATTGAAAAAATCAAGCTGCTATAAGAATAAATCGCAAATTATACGAAAGTATAAAATCGTGAAAATCCTTGATTTTATCCGCCGGATTTCCGCTCGGAGCGGACGTAAAAAAGCAAGTATTGACAAATCAAAATGTTTGTTGTATAATGTAATCTCAAAAAGAATGAAATACAGGAGGGTGCAATTATGAGTATTTTACTTGCCGGCGGTGCCGGATATATAGGTTCTCATACCGCGGTGGAGCTGCTTTCCGCAGGCTATGACATAGTTATTGCGGATAACTATTCAAACAGCAAGCCCGAAGCGGTACGCAGAATAAAACAGATAACGGGGAAGAGCTTTCCCGCTTACGAAGTGGACGTGTGCGACGCCGAAGCACTTTCAAAGGTGTTTGAAAAAGAGCATATAGACACGGTGATTCATTTTGCGGGACTTAAAGCCGTGGGCGAATCCGTTGCGCAGCCTGTAAAATATTACAGAAACAATCTCGATTCAACGCTGACGTTGCTTGAAACGATGAAAAAGTACGACGCGCACAACATCATCTTTTCTTCGTCGGCGACGGTTTACGGCGATCCCGACGAGGTGCCGATAAAGGAAACCGCTCCCGTTGGTCGCTGCACGAACCCTTACGGTTGGACAAAATATATGATAGAGGTCATTTTGCAGTCGGCGGCAAAGGCGAATCCCGAGCTTTCGGTGGTTTTGCTCCGCTATTTCAACCCTGTCGGCGCGCACGAAAGCGGACTTATAGGCGAGGATCCGAACGGTATTCCGAACAATCTTATGCCGCGTATTGCGCAGACGGCTGTCGGTAAGCTTTCTCAGATGACCGTTTACGGAACGGATTATCCCACAAAGGACGGCACGGGAGTAAGAGATTATATTCACGTTGTCGATCTCGCAAAGGGTCACGTTGCCGCGGCGGATTATGTCGGCGCTCACAAGGGAGTTGAAGTTTTCAATCTCGGTACGAGCGTAGGCTACAGCGTGCTTGAAATGATATCCGCATTTGAAAAAGCGTGCGGAAAGGAAATAAAAAAGGTAATGCTCGACAGGCGTCCCGGAGATATTGCCGAATGTTACGCCGACGCCACAAAGGCAAAGGAAATTCTCGGCTGGAAAGCCGAAAAAGGTCTTGACGATATGTGCGAGGATACATGGCGCTGGCAGACGAAAAATCCCAACGGCTACGATAAATAAAAGCAAAAACAAAACAAAAAAAGCGTTTTTTCGCAGGGAAGAACGCTTTTCTCTTTTCACGGGAGAAAAAATGTGATACAATATGAAAAGTAAAAAAATCGCAAAAGCGGTGAGATATTTTTCACAGCTCTGCGACTAATAGGTACAAAGGAGCGGAAAAGCATTATGTCGGAGGATAAAAATATCGGCGCCGGAACATCCGAAAAGGATATCGGAGCGGAGCTTTACAAAAAATGGCTTTGCGGCGACGGCGCGGCATTTGACAAAATAATTGAAATATATCACGACGCGCTTATATTTTTTGCTTACGGCATTGTAAAAAACTTTGCCGACGCGGAGGATATAGCCGCGGATGTTTTCGCGGACGTGATAGTTCATCCGAAGAGATATTTTTTCGGATGCTCGCTTAAAACGTATCTTTTTTCCGTTGCAAGAAACAAAGCGGTGGACAAAATCCGCCGTCGCAGACGTTTTTCCGATAAGGACATAAGCGAAAGTGAGGAAAGCATATCGGACGGAAAGCTTCTTGAAGACAGGCTTATTGCCGACGAAAAGGCAAAGGCGGTGCGCGACGCGCTGAAGGAGATAAATCCCGAATATGCGACGGCGCTGAAGCTGACGTATTTTTACGGATTTTCGGGCGATGAAATATGTATTATAATGAACAAAAACAAAAAGCAGATGACAAATCTGCTTTACAGAGGAAAAGAAGCCTTAAGAAAAGTGCTTGAAGGAAAGGGGGTTGAATCGGTATGAAGAATATGGACGAATTTCGCCGCTCGGTGTATGAAAAAGCCGAAAAGAAAGCCGCGAAAGAAAAAGCAAAAAAGCTGAAAACAATAAAATTCGCGGCGATGGCGGCGGCGTTTGCCGTAATTGTTATTCCGGCAATACTCGTGGCGGGATCGTTGCCGAAAGGAAACGGAGCGGCAGAGCCGTGGCAGAATTATAACGGAAGCGGTCATTACGAAAAGGTTGACATATCCGGCTCGGCGACAAAGAAATCCACGATTGAATGTGCCGAAACCACAACTGCAGACGAGGAGGCTTATACCACGACTCCCGTTTACACGACAACTCCGCTTGTCATTACGACGACAACGCCCGTGTTTACTCAAATCGAAACGACGAAAGCCTGCACGTCAAAAGCGGAAACAAGCGCCACGACAGCGGGCGGCTTTGTAACCGTCACAGTGGGCGGGAAGATGATAACCGTAAGGCAGGGAATGTCGTACAGGGAAATACGCGATCTGCTGGGAAGCGACGGAAAAGCCGCTTTCGGTGCGCCGATATACAGGTGGGAGTGCGACGACGGCACTGTCCTCAGCGTGCGGTTTGAGCTTACGGGCGAATCACCCGCTCATTCGGAATCGTTTGACGAATATTCGGCAAGGCTGAAAGCGGCTCTGATAAGCATATCGGAGCAGTAAAAATATTATTATAACGGAGGAAAACCGAAATGAAAAGAATTTTTGCAATGATACTTGCGCTTTCAATGCTGGCGCTTTCGCTTTGCTCGTGCGCAAAGACAAAGGTTGAACCTAAAGTAACAAGGGGCGATCTGCCGACGGTTGAACCTACAAACGCAAAAGCCGCAGGCGATCTGCTCAAGGATTTTGTCGCAACGGAGGTTACGGGAAAGAACGCCGATGAAAAATTCAAAAGCGGCATGCTTGATTTTGCCGTAAAGCTTATGCAAAGCACGCTTGACGAGGACAAGAAAAGCTCGCTTATCTCGCCGCTTTCCGTTATAGTTGCTCTCGGTATGACATCGAACGGAGCAATGGGAGAAACAAGAGAAGAATTTGAAAAGCTTTTCGGCTTCTCAGTAGACGAAGCAAACGCATATCTTTACACGCTTGCACATTCGCTTTACAGCGGAGACAAGGCGAAGGTTGAGCTGGCAAATTCTATATGGTTCGGAAAGGACGGCAGAGTAGCCGTTCACGATGACTTTTTGCAGTTGAACAAAAGCTACTACGACGCTCAGGCATATGAAGAAGATTTCTTCAATCAGAAAACCGTCGATAAGATAAACAAGTGGGTGAGCGAGCATACGGACGATATGATAGATGAGATCATCGACGCTATCGATTCGGATACGGTAATGATACTTATAAACGCGCTTGTTTTCGACGCTCTGTGGAGCAATCAGTATACTGACAATCAATGTGCAAACGGAACATTCCAATCGTACGATAACAGCAAGAGCAACGCAACGTTTATGGTAAGCACGGAAACATATATAAGCGCCAAAGGCGCCGTCGGCTTCCGCAAAGATTATGAAGGAAGCTATGCTTTCGTTGCAATGCTTCCGGACGGCGACGTTTTCGATTATGTCGCTTCGCTTTCGGGCGATGAGCTCGGGCAGATACTTTCCGGAAAGAAAAACGATTATACCCGCAAAGCAAGGGCATATCTCCCCAAGTTTGAATACGACTATGAACTCAGTCTTTACGATGCGCTCGTGTCAATGGGACTGAAAAAAGCTTTCTCTCCCGTCGAAGCCGACTTTTCGGGCATAGGCGATTGCGAAAACAATCTTTATATAGGAGATGTGCTTCACAAAACGCACATTGAGGTAACGCAGTCAGGCACAAGAGCGGCAGCCGTCACGGCGGTGATATGGGAAAATTGCGTGGCGGCAGAGTCGAAAAAAATCGTTGACGTAAGGCTCGACAGACCGTTTGTATATTTTATAATCGATACAAATACAAAGCTTCCGCTCTTTATGGGAGTGGTTACGGAGATAAAATAAATCCGATGACAAAAAACCGGCACGGCTTCTGCCGTGCCGGTTTTTTAATATTCTATACTTGTGTATAAATTCCAGAACGCAGACAGCGCAAGGGTTTTTCAATCCTGCGGATTTTGCCCTAAAATTTTTCTCAGAACCGGAAGATAAAATTCCTGATCTCTTATCGGGCAGCCGACGACCTCGCCCGAAAGGTAAAGCTTTGCGCATTTTCCGCATGCGATGCACGAGCATTTCGGCTCGGCTTTTCCCGAAATGAAATTTTCCGCAAAAAAGGGATCGGCAAGAGCCGCGCGGCCGAAGCCGACCATATCGCTTTTTCCCGAGGCGATAATTTCCGCCGCGACATACGGCGCAAGGTTTTTGAGATAGCTCAGCCCTGAGGCTATGACGCACAGCTGCGGCGCGGCTTTTTTTATTTCAGCCGCTCCGCAGATAAGCCTTTCAAGGCTTTTCAGCGGATGCTCCGGCGGCTTTTCTTCGGAAACGTTTGACGGAAAGCAAAGATGACTTTTTCCGTCGGGAGAGCCGGCGGTTATATTCACGGCGGAAAGTCCTTTTTCGCAGAGTGACAAAACGGTTTTTGCGTCATTTTCGGCGTTTCCCGAAAGACCGTATCGGCAGGAGATTACAGCGCCGCGCGGAGCTATATCGACCACCGAACCGAAAACCCCGCCGATATCGGACGGGCAGAGAACATCGCCGTGACAAAGCTTTATGTCAACGCCGTCAAAGCCTGCCTCAAAGGCGAGCTTTGCGGCGGCGGAAAACCTTTTCGCAACGGCTTTGTGATTTGCTTTTCCCGCCGAAAGCTGAATTATCAAAGGAGCGGAAGATACAGCCCGCATCTTGCTTATCAGCATTTTATACTTGTGTATATTATCATGCGTGACAACAAGCTGACGGTCACATCGGCGGCAGTCCTTGTCAAGCGCGGCGGTGCCGCAATATATAAGTCCCGCGCCCGACGAGGCAAAGCGAAGCCACCGCCTTTCCGAAAGGAAGGACGGCGAGCCGTCGCCGCAGAAATCAAGACATTCCATGGGATTTACGGCAATCGGATTTGCAAGAGAGATAAGGCTTCCGTCTTTCAGACGCATCTTCGGCTTTTCCGAAAGAGGAGATACATCCTCGCGCATCGGGATGTTTATCCCGTTTCTGCGACAGACGTAGGAAAGCTCCTTTACCGTGCCGAAATTATAGGAATATTCGGTCTTTTTTTCGTATGTGTACATATGTGCGCCGATTATTTGAGGGTTATAAAATCGGGAAGTCCGTTTTTGTAGGTGCATTCAGCCTCGCCCATTATAAGCGGAGCGATGTATTTTACACATTCCTCGGTGACGCCGTTTCCGCGCGCATTGATAAATTCTCTCGGCACGCTTCTGACGGCGTTCGCAACGGAGGCGATATCGCAAAGTCCGGCTTCGCATTTGTAAGGTTCGGATGACATTCTTGCAAAGCACGCCATTTTGCCGGTTTCGCCGTTTACCGCATAATCCGCGGCGGCTTTGCCGATCATAACGGATTCATCGATGTCGGTTTTCGAGCGGATGTGAGCCGCGCATCTCTGCGGCAGGTTTAGCTCGATCGAGCGCACCTTACAGCCGAATTTTTCCTTTACGGTAAGCTCAAGCGCTTTTCCCGTGCCGGAAAGATATTTGTGACCGAAAACATCGACCGCACCGCTCTGAGCGCCTTCGCCGACGTATGTTCCGTCCGCGGTGCGCGCACCCTCCGAAACCGCAACGACAACGTTCGGGTGCTTTTCAAACGCCGCGGCAATATCCTCATAGAACTTTTCGTAGTCAAAGGGGACTTCGGGCAGATACACAAGGTCGGGAGCGATGCCCGAAAGCGAGGGAAGCGCCGCTGCGGCGGTGAGCCATCCCGCGTCGCGCCCCATTATTTCTATTATCGTGACGGCTTTCACCGTGTAGACCGCCGTATCGAGCAGGACTTCCTGCGTTACGGTTGCGATATATTTTGCGGCGGAGCCGAAGCCGGGCGTATGGTCTGTGCCGGCAAGGTCGTTGTCTATTGTTTTCGGTACGCCCATAACGCGCATATCGAAGCCGACAGAAGCGCAGTAGCGCGAAAGCTTTGCGACGGTATCCATCGAGTCGTTTCCGCCGATGTAAAAGAAATAGCGGATATCGTATTTTCTGAAAATCTCAACGAGCTTTTCAAACGTTGCGGGATCGTCCTCGGGCTTGGGAAGCTTTTTTCTGCACGAGCCGAGAGCGGCGGCGGGAGTCTGCTCGAGAAGCTCAAGCGATTTTTCGTCCGGAAGCCTTTCTCCGAGATCGCAGAAGCGCTCGGCAAGAACGCCTTCGACGCCGTTTATCGCGCCGTATATTTTTCCTATGCAGTCTGCGTTTTTACAGCCGCGCACAACGCCCGAAAGCGTAGCATTTATAGCCGCGGTCGGACCGCCGGACTGACCTATTACAGCATTGCCGTAGAGTTTGTTCATAACAGTTTTATCCTTTCGTCAAAACAAAATTTACAGGATAAGTATATCACGCAAAACAGCGCTTTTCAACACTTTTCAATACTTTCCGCGAAAAAAATAAAATCAAAACAAAAAATCGGAAATTCACAGCGGCAATACGGAATTTCCGATTTTATACTTGTGTATTAAAAGTCCGTCTGTATCTGCGCGAGCGCGGACGGAGCTATTCTTTTCGTGAACACATCGCCCTTCGGCGTGCCGCGGAAGACGTTGCTCATTATGCGTATTTTTCCGCTGTCGGTCGGCTTTTCTATCCGCCACGCGAAGATGTGACTTCCGACAGGCTCGGGATATATTTCGGAGGTTCTTGTTCCGCCCTCGTGCTGTGACGAAAAGCCGAGCCCCGCTCCGTCGCAGACGTTGAACTCAAACGAAACGTTTTTGCCGATCCTGTCGCGTATTTCATACGCCGCAAAGCCGTAGTTATACATTGTGTTGCTTCTGAAAACGATGTTTTCAAAATCGCCGCAGTCCGCTCCGCCCTGAGTCGTAAAGCACGAATCGTAGATTTCGAGAAATTCACAGTTTTCGATTGTGCAGTTTTCCGCGCCGTTCCAGAATTCAACGGCGTTTCCGTAGCGTATTTTCCGTTTTTCGTTCCATACGCAGCCGCCGATGAAGTCAAAGCGGCAGTCGGAAATTCCGATATCCGACGGCTTTGTCTGCGCGTAGCCGTGAAGTCCCGAGCAGAGAAAATGCAGTCCTTCAAAGCGGACAAAGCTTTTTCCCGAGGCAAGACAGCGGTTTCCGAAAAGCGCGATTTCTATATCGCCGAACACATCGGACGGATTTCCCTCCGAATACAGATAAAGCTCCGCGCCCTGCGGAACGCTTTTCTGACAGCCGTATGCCGAAAACCACCATTTTCCGTTTTCGTCAAGGTCGCTTTTGCTCCACACGAGCGTGCCGAAGCTTTTTCCGAATCCGAAAACGATATTTCCCGGCTCGCTTGCAAGCGGCATTCTCAGGCGGTAGATGTTTTTTCCGGTTTCTTCCCAGAGCCATCCGCCGGAGCAGTTTTTCGAGCCGAAAAATTTCGGCGCGGGACCTTCTCCGTAGGTCTTGAAGGTTATCGGCTTGTCCCTTTCCCCGCTCGGAGAAAAAATTCCGCAGCGATATTCGCTTCCGCGGCGGAAATATACGGTGTCGCCCGGCAAAAGTGAAATGCCCGTGTGCGACGGAAGCGGAGAGGACGGACTTTTGCCGTCGTTTTCGTCAAGACCGGTGAGTGAATCGATATAATAATCAGCCATTTGAAAGGCTCCTTTTTTCTGCGATTTTCTAAATTGTATCACTTGCGGCGAGTTGTGTCAAGCACGGAAAAAAGGCTTAAAACCGCTTTGCACGGGGAATATTTTTTCAAAGCGATGAAAAATTTCAAAAAAACAAGAACAAAAGTTTGCATTTTGAATAAAAGTGTGGTATAATAAGCAGAAAAGAAAATAAAATTTTTCACAAGGGGGATGTTTTCTATGGAAAAGCTGACCGAACGCGAACGCCGCGTGTACGATTATATCTGCTCCACGATGGAGAAAAACGGGTATTCTCCGTCGGTGCGCGATATCAAAACCGCGCTCGGAATAAAAAGCACGGCAACCGTTCATTCGTATCTCGAACGTCTTGAAAAAAAGGATTATATCCGCAAGGAGCAGGGAAAAAGCAGGACGCTGCGTCTCGGCGGCGATTCCGAAAAGACCGCTTCTTCAAACGTGAGCGTTCCGGTACTGGGACAGGTCGCGGCGGGACTTCCCATTCTTGCGGAGGAAAACTTTGACGGCTTTATAGACTTCTGCCCTCCGAGAACGGCAGGCGTCCGCAACGAGCTTTTTGCTCTTGCGGTAAAGGGTGAAAGCATGATAGATGCCGGCATTATGGACGGCGACTATGTTATAGTCAGCCGGACAAGCTACGTTGAGGACGGCGATATCGCAGTCGTGCTTGTGGGCGACGAGGCGACCGTCAAAACGTTTTATAAGGAAAACGGGGTATTCAGACTTCAGCCCGAAAACAAAACGATGAAGCCTATAATAGCGAAAGAGGTATACATTCTCGGAAAGGTAATTGCAAACGTACGTTATTATGAGTGAGCTGAAAAACAAATTTTATGCTTCCACGGGCACGATCGTGGGCAGAGCGAACAATTTCGATTATAAAGTTATAATAAACAATGCAAAGGATATCCGCGCGGACGGGCTTGAGCTTATGATGCTGCGCTTCTGGTACAACAGGACAGACGAAATAGCGGAAGCATTAAAAAAAGCGGAAATTTATATTCCCGTAATACATTTTGACAAGGATATAGGCATAATGCTCGCCGACGGCGACGAAAAAACAAATGCCGAAGCGATGAAGCTTTTCTGCGAAAACGCAAGGCTGGCAAAGCTTATCGGAGCTAAAAAGGCGGTCTTTCATCTGTGGGGAGGGCCGAAGTCCGACAGCGCGGTTGACGGCGCGATAGAGCTTCTTCCGCAGATGCGCGACATATGCGCGGAGGCGGGAACGGAGCTGCTTATAGAAAACATTCCGTGCGTTTACAACGATCCGCTTTCGATATGGGAGAAAATATATTCGAGAATTCCCGATATGGGATTTATTTTCGATACGCGCTTCGGAAAATTTCACGATCAGTATATGGATATTTTCGCAAGTCCGGTGTGGAAAAACGTAAAGCATATGCATGCAAGCTCATATAACGGCACTCAGAACGAGCTCGGGCTTATACGTCCCATTCTTCAGCCCGGAGAGGGAAAGGTCGATTTTGACCATATTATTTCAAATATGCCGCACTACGAGGGCAGCGTGACGCTTGAATCGCCCGTGCTTTCAGACGACGGCGGCGTTGATATAGCGACGCTCAACCGCTCGCTCGACTATCTGCGCGAAAAATTCGGGCTTTACCATCCCGACGTTAAGAATGTTTGAATAAAGTGCAAACATTCGGCGTCTGCGGTTGATTTGGCGCGCTTTGCGTGGTAGATTGAAATAAATAAACAGCGAAAGAGATAAAAATGAAAAAAACAGTTTGTTTTATTATGCTCCTTTCCGTGCTTGCCGTTGCTTTGTGCGGGTGCGGCTTCAACTATGACAAGGAGGACCTTTCAAAATACGTCGAGCTTGCGGATTACAACAGCTTCACCTACGCCGATTTTGAAAAAAGATACGAAGAATACCGCAAAAGCTATGCCGAAGAAATAAAAAGCAACGATTCCTCGTTTGTGGTCGAGGACGGTTTTTCCGTGGATATTTCCGTTACGGCGGAGATAGTAACGGAGGAAACATCAGAGGACGGCGCGACGACGACCGTTTCCTACAAGCGCTACGAAAGCTGGTGCTTTGACGGCGACGACAAATGCATAGAGAACTATTGCGTGGGAAAGACCGTAGCAAACGAAAAGTTTGACGGCGGAATTCACTACGACATAAAGGATACCTCAGATAGCTACGAATCGGAAAGAGAGGTTTCCATAGACAAGGCGTTTTCTTTCACAATGACGATCCCGTCGTCATATGAAGATGACAGCGTGGCGGGGAAGTCCGTGCGCTTTACGATTACGGTGCTTGACGTTCTTCCCGGAACGACGGACGACGATATATATTCCGAAATATCCGCGTTTTTTGAAGAATGCGGCTACAAAAAGGACAAAGCCGAGGACGGCGACTGGATAGTTTTCGATTTCAAGGGCACGATAGACGGCAAGGAATTCGACGGCGGCTCCGGCGAGGACTACAAAATACGCATAGGCGGCGGATATCTTTTCGAAAGCTTTGAGGAAGGACTTAAAGGTCACGGCTCGGGCGATAAATTCACGATAAAGGTAATGTTTCCTTCGGGCTATGGCGACAGCACGATTGCCGGCAAGGAAGCCGAATTTGCCATAACGGTAAAGGAAGTTTACAACACGGACGAAACGGTAAAGCAGAATACCGATTTTGCCGATTATTACGAGCTTAAAAACGCTCTTCGCGTGATTCACTACATGAAAAACAAAATGATGGATATGACGGTGGAAAAATCAAGCGTAAAGGAATATCCGGCGTCGCTTATAACGCAGTACGAAAAATATTTTGAGGACGAGGTCGCCGCTACCGTCTCCGAGGCGGCATCAAATTACGGCATATCGGAGGACGAGGCAAAAAAACGTGTTTACGGAAGCTCGGCAGCCGCAGACGAATATATAAAATCGAGCGCGGAGGCTTCCGCAAAGGAGGCGCTCATCACCCACGCCGTAAAGAAATCGCTCGGAATAGAATACACAAACAGCGACTACAAGGAGGATCTTGCAAATCTTCAGACGTATCTGTTCTACTACGGCGGCTATAATCTTACGACAAGCGAGCTTGAAGGCATATATACAAGGGACGTGCTCAAAATCCAGTTCCTTTATCAGACCTGCAACGAAAAGCTGTGCGAAACGTCGCTGCCGAAGGACACCCCCTCGATACCCGGACTGTAAAAAATGCGTGCTGCGAGCATATCGCGGCACGTTTTTGTTTCAAAAGAGTTAATTTTTAATAAATATGTGGAAATCATAGAAACAGTGTGATATAATATATTCAAAGTTAAGTTAGAGTAGTATGCTCCGCGGAAAGCGGAAATCAAAATATATTCAAAAAAGGACAACGAAATGGCTGTAACCAGAGAAATGATAAAGAAAACGATACTTCCGTGCATAGCGATGCGCGGAACTGTCGCTTTCCCCAAAATAGCAATGAATCTCGAAGTGGGCAGGAGCGCGTCGAAAAAAGCGTGCGACGCGGCGCTCGCTTCGGACGGAATTGTTTTGCTTGTATGTCAGAAGGATCCCTCGGTTGAAGAACCGAAAAGGGAGGATCTGTATTCCGTGGGCGTGACGGCTAAGATAAAACAGCTTGTAAAAGCCGACGGCGGAATATACCGGACGCTTATCGAGCCGATTGAAAGAGCAGAAATAACCGATTTTTATCGCAGCGGAAAATACTTCGTTGCCGAAGCGCTGGAAAAATCCGTAAGCTTTGACGACGGCGGCGTTATGAGCATTGCGATGATGCGCGACATAAAAAGCACGGTAGCCGAATTTTCATCGCTTTTGCCGAAATTTTCAAAGGATCTTTCGGCGGTGATAGCTTCGATAGGGGATATGTCGCTTCTGTGCGACTTTGTCGCCGCGAACATTCTGCCCGAGTTTGACGACCGTCAGCAGCTGCTCGAAGTGTTCGATCCCAAGTCGCGCGCGGAGCTTCTGCTCCTCAAGCTCGAAAGCGAAAAGCTTGTAATGCGCGAGGAGGCGAAGATAAACCGCGAGGTTCATTCAAGAATGGACAAAAATCAGCGCGATTATTATCTGCGCGAGCAGCTTAAGGTCATAAAAAGCGAGCTTGGCGAGGATGAAGAATTCGACGATGAGGAAGTAGCCGAATATTACGAAAAGGTAATGAAAGCGCCGCTTCCCGCGGATATGCGCGAAAAGCTTGTAAAAGAAGTGAAAAAGCTTTCAAAAACGCCTTTCGGAGCAGCTGAGGGCGCAGTAATACGCAACTATATAGAAACCTGCCTTGAAATTCCGTTCGGCAAAAAGACAAAGGACAGAATAGACATTCCGCAGGCGAAAAAAATACTTGACGAGGATCACGACGGGCTTGACGACGTGAAAAGCAGGATAATGGAATATCTTGCGGCGCAGAAGCTCAATCCCGAGCTTAAAAATCAGGTGCTGTGCCTTGTCGGACCTCCCGGAACGGGCAAAACCTCGGTGGCATCGTCGATAGCGCGCGCAATGAACAGAAAATTCGTAAGGATTTCTCTGGGCGGCGTGCGCGACGAGGCGGACATAAGAGGTCACAGAAAGACGTATATAGGCTCGATGCCGGGAAGAATCATAACCGCGCTCACTCAGGCAAAGAGCATGAATCCGCTGATACTGATGGACGAGGTCGATAAGCTGACGCGCGACGCGCACGGCGATCCGGCGTCGGCACTGCTCGAGGTGCTTGACACCGAGCAGAACAAAAGCTTCCGCGACCACTTCATAGAGTCGCCGGTTGATCTTTCGGACTGTCTTTTCATAACGACGGCAAACTCGCTTTCCACCGTTCCTCAGCCGCTTATCGACAGAATGGAGATAGTGGAAATGAAGATATACACGCGCGGAGAAAAATTCTCCATAGCGCGTCATCACCTGATTCCAAAGCAGTCGAAGCGTCACGGTCTGAGCGGCAGAACGATGAAGATCGACGAAGGTGCGCTTTATGCGCTCATAGACGAATACACCTCCGAAGCGGGCGTGCGTCAGCTTGAAAGAATGATAGCGAAATGCTGTCGTCGCGCCGCAAAGGAGATAGTCTGCGACGGGAAAAAGAGCGTGAAGATAACGGAGGGCAATCTTGCCGATTACGCCGGCACGGAAAGGCTGGCAAAGGATAAAATCCTGCCGGAAAACGAAGTCGGGACGGTGTGCGGAATGGCATATACGGAGCTCGGCGGAGAGATAATGCGTATAGAGGTGCTTTCGCTTGAAGGCACGGGCAAAACGGAGCTTACCGGTATGCTCGGCGACGTTATGAAGGAATCCGCGCAGGCGGCGATAAGCTTTGTCCGTTCGCGCGCGGAAAGACTCGGAATAGATCCGGAATTTTACAAAAAGAAAGATATACATATACATTTTCCCGAAGGCGCTGTTCCGAAGGACGGCCCGTCCGCAGGCGTTGCGATATCCGTGGCGCTGATAAGCGAGCTTACCGGCATAGCGGTGAAGCGCGATATCGCCATGACGGGCGAGATAACGCTCCGCGGCAGAGTGCTTGCCATAGGCGGACTCCGCGAAAAGACGATGGCTGCATATCTTGCCGGAGTAAAGACGATACTTCTTCCCGAGGAAAACCGCAAGGACGAGGGAGAAATTCTTCCCGAAGTCAAGGAAAATGTGGAGATAATCTACATATCTCACGCGGACGAGGCGGCAAGACTTGCGCTCTGCGCTGAGCCTTTCGCCTACGAAAAAAAGAGTCTGCCGCGGGAAAAAAGCGAAAAGCAATATATTGCCGTGCCGGAAAGTCACGGCAGGGGAGCGGCGATAGAAGCCGCAAAATAAGGACAGGAGAACGCCGATGAAATTCAACCTTTCAAAAGCGGAGTTTGCGCTTTCCGCGGGAAGAGAAAATCAGTTTCCGCGCGACGGCAGACCGCAGATAGCGATGTCCGGACGATCGAACGTCGGGAAAAGCTCGCTTATAAATACCGTTCTCGGAAGAAAAAAGCTTGCGCGAACAAGCTCCGAGCCGGGAAAGACGATCACAGTGAATTTTTACGATATAGATAAAAAATTCTACCTTGTCGATCTGCCGGGGTACGGCTACGCAAAACGCTCGGAATCGGAGAAAAGAGTCTGGTCGGCGCTGACAAACGGCTATCTTACGGGCGAAAGCTCACCGTCGCTTGTGCTTCAGCTCGTCGATCTCAAGGTCGGTCCGACGGGCGACGACTGCATGATGTTCGACTGGCTCGATAAGTCCGGCATACCTTATGCGATAGTCGCGACAAAGGCTGACAAGCTGAACAAAACGGACAGAAAGCGCAATTATGAGGCACTTTGCGAGCATCCTCTGCTGAATCCTCCGATGGCGGCGGAGAAAATAAAAGTAATCGCCTTTTCATCGCTTACGGGCGAGGGAAAGGACGAGGTTATCTCCGTGATATCGGAGCATCTGAAATAATTTCCGGAGGAAAAAATAAATGCTTATACAGACAATAAAAGCGCTTACAAGCGGACAGGCGACGTTCAGGGACGTTCTTATAACGTTTCTTATAGTCGTTCCGATTGTGCTTATATCGCTTACCGTACACGAATTTTCACACGGCTACGCCTCGTATCTTCTCGGCGACAACACGGCGAGAAACTACGGCAGACTGACGCTCAATCCCTTGAAGCACCTCGATCCCATGGGCGCGTTGTGCATGCTTCTTTTCGGATTCGGCTGGGCAAAGCCGTGTCCGGTAAATCCGAGATATTACAAGCATCCGAGAAGCGGCATGGCGATAACAGCCGCCGCAGGACCGCTTTCAAACATAATTCTGGCGTTTCTGAACGTTCTGTTCTTTAATCTTTTTTCGCTGATACCCGTATCGGATTCGGGCTTCGGTGCGACGGTGATTGCTGTCGGATGCACATTCTTTTATCTGATGGCGGAGATGAACGTTTATCTTGCTGTGTTCAATCTTTTGCCCATTCCGCCGCTCGACGGCTCGAGAGTAGCGTTTATCTTCCTGCCGACAAAGGCTTACTTCGGCGTGATGAAATACGAAAGATACATTATGATAGCAATGTTTGCGCTGCTGTGGCTCGGCGTGTTCGACGGCACGATAGGCTGGCTTGCCGACAGGCTTTTCTTCGGAATGAACTGGCTTATAACGCGTATTCCGATTTTCGGGTAAATAAAAAACAGGAGAAACAAATCATTTGGAGCTTGTATTCAAAACGGAAAAGTATGAAGGTCCGCTCGACCTTTTGCTTTCTCTGATCTCAAAAAACAAAATGAGCATTTTCGACATACGCATATCGGAGCTGTTTGATCAGTATATGGCGTATGTAAGCGAAATGCAGAAGCTTGACATGGAGATAGCGGGCGAATTTATCACTATGGCGGCGGAGCTTATGTATATAAAAAGCAAGATGCTGCTTCCCAAGCCCGAAGAGGAGGATCCGAGACAGGAGCTTGTCCGCAAGCTTATGGAATACAAGACGGCAAAGGAGGCGGCAAAGCTGCTTTCCGAGCGCGAAAGCGAATTTGCCGGACGCTTTGAAAAGGATACCGACGAAATAAAGCCCGATTTTGACGATAATATCCGCATAGATTCCGCGCTGCTTTCGGCGGCGCTTGCGAAAATATTTATCCGCGACGCGGAGAGAAGAGAGGCGGAAAAGCTCGCTCCCATGGAGGCAATCGCGCCGATGGTGAGAAGAAAGGTTGTTTCCGTCGGCGGCAGGGTAATGTTTATCATGCGGAAAATGTACAGACGGGGTTCTTTGCATTTTGACGAAATATTCGAGGGCGCAGAGGGGCGTTCGGAAATAATAACGATATTTTACGCTCTGCTCGAGCTTCTGAGAACGGGCAGAGTCACAATGAAACGCGCCGAGGGCGATACAGACAGCACAAACATAATATTGGGCTTGAGTTATACTCATGCCCGTGACGAAAAGAGCGGAGTTGAAAGCGATGAATGACGAAAAGGTGCTTACCACAAGCGAAATGAAACGCATAACGGAAGCCGTGCTGTTTGCGGCGGGACATCCCGTGACGTTTGCCAAGCTTGCCGAGGTAATGGGTACGGACGAGGAAACGGTAAAAAGCGTTGTTCTTGAATACAAGGAAGAATACGAGGGCGATTTTCCGCGCGGAATACAGCTGCTTGTGCTGGGAAAGGCGTGCCAGCTTGTGACCAAGGAAGCCTTTGCCGACTACGTAAAAGCCGCGCTCGGCATACATAGCGGCGGAAATCTCTCTCGCGCGTCGCTTGAAACCCTTGCGATAATAGCCTACAATCAGCCGGTGACGCGCTCTTATATCGAACAGGTTCGCGGAGCGGACAGCTCGTATTCCGTCGGTGTGCTTGCCGAAAGAGAGCTTATTGAAGAGGTCGGACGGCTTGAAGTTCCGGGCAGGCCGCGTCTTTACGGCACGACGGAAAAGTTCCTGCGCATATTCGGGCTTTCGTCGATAGAGGAGCTTCCGCCGATAAAAACATCGACCGGAGAAACAATATGACGGCGCTTATCATAATCGGCGCAATACTTGCAGTCATTGCCCTGCTGCTTTTTATGCCCGTGCATATAACAGCCGTGGTAAAGGACGAGGCAAAGGTCTTTTTGCGGATACTTTTTGTGAAAATAAAGCTTTTTCCGGTGAAAGAAAAGCCGGAAAAAAAGAAAAAAGAGCAAAAGCAAAAGCAGGAAAAGCCAAAGGAAAAAACGGAGAAAAAAGAAAAGGAAAAAAGAGATATCCCTTCGCTTATACACTCCGTTGCGGATATTCTGGGCGTTTTTCTCAGACAGTTTTCAAAGCACGTAAAAATAAAGGTTCTGCGGTATAAAATAATAATCGGAACAGACGACGCCGCAAAGACCGCGCTCCTTTACGGCGCTGCCGAGCAGGCGACGGCATATCTTTTCGCGGTGCTGGGAGAAAACGCAAAATTCACTTTTTCAAAGAAAAATTCGCTTGTGTGGGTGGACTTCACAAGCGAGAAAACAACTGCCGACGTCAAAATAGACGTGAGCATAAGCGTGTTCGGCGCACTTGCCATGCTTGTTCCGACATATGTTGCGTATGCGCGGAATTTCGGCGCGATAAAACCTATCGAAACAAAACCTCGGACAGAGGATGCCGAGGGAAAGGAAGGATAAATTTATGGAAGAAAACAAAATCAGCGAGCTTTTTGCATCAACGCTTGATAGCGTAAAGGACGTTGTCGATTCAAACACCGTTATGGGTACGCCGATAACGACGGCTTCCGGCACGACGATAATTCCCGTGTCAAAGGTTTCCGTCGGATTTGTCGGCGGCGGCACGGATTTCGGCTCCAAAAAGGACGACAAAAAGAATTTCGGCGGCGGAGGCGGAACAGGCGTTTCGGCATCGCCCATAGGCTTTGTTGTCGTCAACGCGGACGGCGACGTGAACTTCATAAGCATTGAAAATCCCATGGGCGTAGACGGCGCTTCGATAGGCGAAATCGCCGAAAAAGCCAAGGGAATAATCAGCAGAATAAAAGAGCTTATCGACAAAAAGAAAGCCGAAAAGGCGGCAAAGGCGGCAGAAGAAAAGGAATCCTGCGAAACGGAAGAAACAGCTGTGGAGGACGCTGAATAAAAAATCGGAAACTGCACATCATTTATAAAAAAATGACAGGCGGTTTCAGATGATTAAAAGGTTTGCTCCTGCAATTTTATTTATTGCTTTTATATTTTCGGTTTGCGCTTCGGCGGCGCCGTCTCCCGGCGATTCGTCGCTCTGCTCGGTCGTTATCGAAGCCGAATCGGGAGATGTTGTATTTGAGAAAAACGCTCACGAAAGGCGCGGCCCCGCAAGCACCACAAAAATAATGACGGCGCTCGTCGCGCTCGAAAACGGTCGGACGGACGACGTTGTGAAAATAGATCCCCGCGCCGCAGGCACGGAGGGCTCGAGTGCGTATCTTTGCGCGGGTGAAGAAGTGCCTCTTTCGGATCTGCTTTATGCGATGATGCTCGGCTCGGCAAACGACGCCGCGGCGGCGATAGCGTATCATATCGGCGGGAGCGTTGAAGGCTTTGCCGGAATGATGAACGCACGGGCAGAGAAGATGGGACTTTCAGACACGCACTTTGAAAATCCTCATGGGCTTGACGGAGAGAGCCACTATACAACTGCGTATGATCTTGCTATGATAGCGCGTGAAGCGCTGAAAAACGAGGAATTCGGAAAAATCGTTTCGACAAGGACGAAAGCGGTAAAGCTTTCGGGAGGAAGCGTCACGCGCGTGTTCAAAAATCACAACAGACTGCTTTTCGAATACGATGATATAATCGGCGTAAAGACCGGCTTTACGAAAAAGTGCGGAAGAACGCTTGTGTCGGCGGCGGAGCGTGACGGCGTTACCGTTATATGCGTTACGCTTTGCGACGGAGACGACTGGCGCGACCACAGAAAGCTTCTTTCAGCGGGGCTGGAGCTTTACGAAAGAGTAACCCTTTGCGAAAAGGGCGGCGAGGAGAAAATCGTTCACGTGTGCGGAGGGGAAAAGACAAGCGTCGGCGTATGCTGCGGAGAAGAGCTTTCGGTGACTCTGCCGAAATCGCGCGGAAGAACAGAAAGCGTGACGGAGCTTTCGCCGTTTGTGTATGCGGGCTTTGAAAAAGGCGATACGCTCGGCTTTGTTTCGTATTATCTTGATGGAAAACGGATAGGCAGAGCAGCGCTTGTCGCAAAGGAAGGCTCGGCTGTAAAGCCCAAAAAGAAAAATATATTTGGGAAATAAAAAGTGGAAAAAATAAGAATTTCAAAATATCTTTCCGGGCAGGGAATAATGTCACGCCGCACCGCAGATGAGGAAATTTCCGCCGGAAAGGTTACGATAAACGGCAAGGTTGCGGTTCTCGGACAAAAGATAGATCCGGAAAGCGACGTCGTTATATATAAAGGAAAGCCCGTCGGCGGCGAGGTTAAAAAAATATGCATAATGCTCAATAAGCCTCGCGGCTACATCACCACAATGGAAGACGAGCGCGGGCGAAGGTGTGTTGCCGACCTTGTTTCTGATGTCGGCGTAAGAGTTTATCCCATAGGCAGGCTTGACCGTGATTCCGAGGGGCTGCTGCTTTTAACAAACGACGGCGAGCTTGCGAATATGCTCACTCACCCGAAATATCACAAACCGAAGGTTTACAATGTGAAGGTGCGCGGCACGGTTGACGAAAAAACGCTCGACCGTCTTTGCCGCCCGTTCAATATCGACGGCTACATAACAAGACCTGCGGAGGTGAAAAGACTCGGAGAGGCGGAGGGGACGACTCTGCTTTCGATAAAGCTTTTCGAGGGGAGAAACAGGCAGATAAGAAAAATGTGCGACAAATGCTCGCTTGAAGTGGCGGAGCTGAAAAGAATATCGATAGGCGGGATAAGGCTCGGCGAGCTTCCGACGGGGAAGTGGAGAGTGCTTGACGCCTCTCAGATAAACAAACTGAAAGGAACGGTGTAAATGCTGAAAATAAAACCGATAAGAGAAAAGTCCGAGCAGGAGCGGCTCTGTGCGCTGTGCGGTATCGAATACAAGGAAACGTACCTTGCATACGGCGCGTATGAGGACGAAACCCCTCTCGGCGTAAGTCAGTTTATAATAAGCGGCGACGCAGGCTACATAAGCGAAATCGCGCCCGTAAAGGACACCTTCGATTCCGAGGCTATGTTTATACTCGGCAGGGGGGTTGAAAACTTTATGGATATAGTCGGCGCGCACGACGCTTATTATAACGGTGAGGATACTCCGTTTATACGTTCTCTCGGATTTTCGGAAAGCGAAGGGAAATTATATATGAATCTTTCCGCATTTTTTGCGGATCCGTGCAAAAATAAAAAATAGCGGTTTACAAACGCTTTGCTTTTTGATATAATATAAACAAGAAAGCCGATATATCGGCGGAAGGACGTATTGACAAATGATAATCAGACTTGAAGAAGCCAAATACAAACTGCAGGGACTCGAAGAAGCCGTAAAGGAGCTTGGCTCTGCGCTGAAAATAGAAAAGCTGCGCGAAAACGCAAAGACGCTTGAGGAAAAAACCTTTGAAGCAAACTTCTGGGACGATCAGGAAAAGTCGGGAACTACGCTTCAGGAACTTAAGCGCACAAAAGATAAGACAGAAGCCTATGAAAAGCTGTGCAGACGCATAGAGGATTCGCTCACTCTTGCGGAAATGGGAATAGAAGAAAACGACGAAAGCGTTTGCGACGAGGTCGATTCCGAGGTAAAGGACCTTGAAAAGAGCATAGAAGCGATGAACATAGAAACGCTTCTTTCCGGACCCTACGACAGAAACAACGCCATTCTTTCGTTCCATCCCGGCGCGGGCGGCACGGAGGCTCAGGACTGGGCTTCGATGCTTTACAGAATGTACACCCGCTGGGCAGAACGTCACGGATATACGGTAAAGCTTCTCGACTGGCTTGACGGCGACGAGGCGGGACTCAAAAGCGCGACGATACTTGTAGAAGGCACAAACGCCTACGGATATCTCAAAAGCGAGAACGGCGTGCATCGCCTTGTAAGAATTTCTCCGTTCGACGCTTCGGGAAGAAGACATACTTCGTTTGCTTCGGTTGAGGTCACGCCCGAAATGGACGACGATGACAGCATCGTCATAAAGCCCGAAGATATTGAAGTCACGGCGCACCGTTCGAGCGGCGCGGGCGGACAGCACATAAACAAAACCGACTCCGCCATACGGATAGTTCATAAGCCGACGGGAATAGTTGTAGGCTGTCAGACCGAGCGCAGTCAGCTGCAGAACAAGGAAACCGCAATGAAAATGCTCCGCTCGAAGCTTGCGGAAATAAAACGCCGCGAAAATCTTGAAAAAATAGACGATATCCGCGGAGATAAATCGAACATTGAGTGGGGATCGCAGATCCGCTCGTATGTTTTCATGCCGTACACGCTTGCAAAGGACAACCGCACAGGCTGTGAGGACGGCGATATCACAGCCGTTATGGACGGCGAAATTGATGAGTTTATAAACGCATACCTTAAAAGTATAGCGTAAAATTTAATTTTTGAAGGGAGTTTTTATCATGAAAAACAAAAAAATTATTGCAGGATTCGTAATGACAATGGGATCTATTGCGTCGCTTATAACATCCATCGTTATGACGGCGAAAAAGAAAAGAGAGCTTGGCGGATTTTTCCTCGGGCTCGGACTTGTAACGGGAATTATCGGCGCGTATATGAGATTTGAAGGCAGACATTCCGAAATTCTTACCGAAACGTGCGGATGCGGCGACGCCGACTGCGAGGATTGCTGCGGCGACGACCCCACACAGCAGGAGGACTGCGACATCGACGAAGCAGAGCTTTTCTCACGCGAAGACGAATAATTTTGCAAAAACAAAAAACCGCAGCCCTTGCAATTCGCAAGGGCTGCGGTTTTTTTCAGCGCTTCTGAAATTCGTGACCGGTCAGCAGATAGTCAATGGAAACGTTGAAATATTCGCTCATGGCGCGAAGCATACGCAGGCTCGGCTCGCGTCTGCCCGTTTCGTAATGGGACAATGCTTCACGCGTGATGTTCAGATCCATGGCTACCTTTTGCTGATTTAAGTTGCGTTGTTTGCGCAACAGCTTCAGATATTCCATTCCGTAACTCTCCTTTCGCAACGGTTTACAACTACTATTGTAACAAAAAGTAACAAAAAATGTGGTACGATTTGTAACAAAACGCACCGCGGCGGGATTTTATGCAAGAAAATACGTCCGAGCGCGCCACTGATACACAACGTAACGTTTTGCCCCCTATAAAGAGTTATTATATAAATAAAGTCAGGCGGCGTTTTTGCGCACACTGACCGAAAAAAAGCGTGCCTGCGGCTACCGAGCGCAGTATCCGGATAATGCTGCGAACGGTTACCCGGGGGAGTTTCCGCAGAACGCAAGAACATTTTTTTATTTTTATAGGAGGATCCACTATGAGAAACAAAAAAGGCTTTACCCTTGTTGAACTTGTTATCGTCATCGCCGTTATTGCGATACTCGCAGGCGTTATGATAGGCACGTTCGCAAGCGTGGTAAAGAACGCGAAAGCTTCCGCAGAAGCGCAGGAGC